>DSBK01000066.1 GCA_011046085.1 Actinomycetota bacterium | reverse complement strand
CTTATCAGACTAAATTTTATCCCCATAAACGAGGATTCAAAGATTGTCATTGGGATTCTACAAATTGCAGAAGCACCTATATATGTAAAAATAACACCAAGTTTTGCTCCTTTTTTGAATAAAGAATAAGCAACAGGAAAAGCTACATATAATCCTCCAACAGTAGTTCCTGCAAGAAGTACAACCCAGATATAGCCTATCATCCCAGAGTCTTTTCCTAAGTGTTTCTCAACACTTTCCTTTTTTACCCACACTTCAAACAAACCAATCAGAATAAAAGCACAAGGTAAAATCTTCAGCATTTCTACGGAAAAAGTTATGAAATTATGCCCTATTTGTTTTCCTGATTTAAATCCAATTACAAAAGAGCCAATAATAAATACAAAATAAATTACTATCGCCAATGCTTTGATATGCTTATTTTGCATCTTCATGATAACTCACCAAAGAAAAACCCGATTGATAACGCTACAATAAGTGCTATAAAAAAACCAATTACGTTTCTTACTATAGTCACTTTAACTCCAAAATATTCCTTTTCTATTGGATAGGTAAGAATACCTACCATCATTAAAGTTGTTGTAAAAGCTGATAATACCATATAACTCACACCTTTTTTCAACAGAATACCACATAGTGGAAAAGCAATAAATCCTGGCATTAATGTTATGGAGCCAAAAAAGGAAGCTAAGATGACACCAATAAACTTGTCGTTATTTCCTAAATAATTTGAAATCATTTTATCAGGAATAAAAAAAAGAACGATTGAAACAAGAATGAGCATAGTTACGAATGCAGGAAGAATCTTTACTAATTTCTTAAAAGCTATTTTAACTGCCTTAGATGTCTTTCCTCTATCCCCAATAAAGGAAATTAATAATGTCAATCCTGTTACAATATATAAATAATACATTTTAGCTCCTGATTGTTTTGTTCAATTTGCGTATAACGTAAAGATAACCCGCCGGCCACTGACCGAGCGGGTAAACATCGCCCGATCTTCCGGTCGGGTTAATTGACTTGTTGGGCGGTCTACACTCTTACGTTCATTAGTTCCGATTCAGGCCCATTTCCCGGCTCTGTAGTTTTAACTTCCACAGTCTTTCCATTTCCATAATGCCATCCACTGTGACAGAAGTACCTGCAACCTCCAAGATTGACACCTGATAATCACTTGGATTACGACTTTTCAACGCAACGTCACCGCCGTGGCCGGTTTGTACATAATCTTGCCAACGACGCCAGAAGCCACCTTCGCCAGTAGCAGAACCGACATATTGCTCTTTTGTTTTGGGGCATGTTAGCAAATAAATTCCCCTGGAAGATTGAAGCACAGCTATCCAGCTCTTCGGGAGCTTGTTCAATTTTGAGAGTGACTCTATGAAGTTTAGAAATCCTGGGAATACTGGCTCCTTAAACTCTGTTCGTAATTCCACAATCTGCTTGTCCTGTTTATCAGCACGTTGAATCCAAGCGCGCTCTCCCAATCCCCAATCTACAAGCAACTTGCCGATGAGATCGCTGAGTCTTGGCTCTGGCGAGATGTCGTAGATATAACAGCTACCTGCCTTATCAATGCCGTTCCTGTGAGGCATAGGAGTATCTTGTTCCAGTAGCCTTGGATTCTTCACGCCGTAGATTCCGACAAATAACGTTTCATCGCTAGGCGTGCCTACAAACGATGCCCAGTAAGGTACTCTGAGCTTACTTTCGTTTCTTACAGATTGAGTTGCTTGATATAAATCGAATTGCTCTCGGTTATCGCGCCATAATTCATACGGAGAACGGCCTTTTTCCGCCCGATTGTCCTTATGCCGAAGAAGACGGATATCACCCAAATTAAAACCAGCGGTAAGCAGAATGGAATTGAACATTATGGGCATAAGTTTTTCTCCTCAGCCACAAAACTTTATCTCGCGCCGCCCAACATTGTTTATATTGATCCATATAATACTCCAAAATCGTTACGAGTGCCGTATAAGATTCTTTTAGAAAAATATCATTTCTGCGCATAAACCCTGAAAGATCGGTTGATGCATACAGTTGCCGTTTTTATCATGGCGTCTTATGCGGATCGGCATAAAACCCTCTTTTATAAAATAAAAGTTGTAGTCATTATATAAAGTTTCTCCTAATATTTAAACCATTTTCGGAACAACGTGAAGAAAGCACCTTGTTTTTTCCCCTCATTAAAAGTAAAAGTTAAATTTTCTTTCCTTATTCTTAAAATCTCTCTGCAAATTATCTAAATATTCTTAAAAAATCGATTACAGATAACTCATTTATATCTAAGCTTATTCAGATATACTCCCAATCCACACATTTTACAAAACAACTATCCATCAAAAACCCTCGCCTAAATTTACTATCTCGGCCTTCATGGTTTGGATATCTACGATTGCCACCTGCTTGTAAGCAGTTCTGTTAGCAAATTGACTTGCCACTCGACAATTTCACTCAACCCATAAATCATCAGACCAGTACCTGGCAAAGAATATTTCTAGGGACACGCTTTTCGTGACCTTTTCCATGACATATGTCTACTTTTCGTGACATAGACTTCTTTTTTATACTCTATACTTTATATCCATGTTTTTAACAAATCCTATTTCAACCAACTAAATCATTTCGGTAATTATTTTGGATATCTTTTACTCAACTATACGCCATTTTATACACTATATTTTAAGTTTATGCGCCCCATTTTACTCACTGAGCAATCGTGTAATAAATCGTGTAATTTTCGAAATAATCGTGTAATTCTTATTTAGCTAAATATTCTACATTTCTTCCTCTTCCTCTTACTTGGGCCATTCCTTTTCTGACAAGTGCATTTAAATCAGTAGATGCCGTCTTGTTTGTTACCCTAAACAATTGCCTAAATTTCTTATTACTAAGTATTTGACCTTCATTAATCATTAATCTCAATGCCTCAATTTGCCTATCATTTAAACCCAATTCCTGTAAGTCTGTTTGCCGTTCTTCGGGAATACTTGAAACAAGATCTAAAATTTTATCGCCCGGCCCGTAAAATTTCACCACAAAAAAATCTCCCTCTTCCAAAAATTCAGGTTCAGGCAGTCCATGCTCTTTCATAATTCTTTTCATCTTGCCGATACCTGTCCCAAATTTTTCCATATCTTTTGTCTCATGGAAAATATCACAAATTATTTTATTTCTTGCAACATGGTGACCTTCTAAATTTTCGATATTTAAACCGGGAAGAAGCCCACCTGGATTGCTTACTTCAATCCTATCATCGAAAATAGAAAACATGATAGGCGCACCACGATGTGTATAATCTCTGTGTGCTATAGCATTGATAACCGCTTCCCGTATTGCCTCGTAAGGATATTCGGGAATATCTACTCTTTTAAATTCAACGATCTTATTTGCCAATCGTGTGTTTCTTTTAAAAAACATCTCAACTTCGTCAAGCATTTTGTAAACAGGCCCTATTATTTCTTTAGAATCAATAAATTCAGTCCTCATTGCACCTCTAAAACGAGCAATTCTTATTTCATTCTGAGGTATGAATTTGGAAGGATTTTTTCCAAAGAAAAGCAGACCAGTATTAGTGGGTTTAAATTGACCGTCTTCTTCTTTTATTACTTTTAAAGTCTTTGCAAGAAAATCCCTCGTCGAAATCTTTGGTATATCAACCTTAAGTTTAATCGCCCTATTTTCTAAGAAATCTTTTACTTCTTTTTCATCTATTGCCTCGTACCCAGCCTCCCTGCAAATTGTTCGGTCAAAAGGCATTTTACTCAATATCCCCTTGTTATCAAGGTAAGAAATAAGACTACTAAGAACCTGCGCCTTCAATTCATCTACATTAGTGAAACGTTTATAGATATAAGATTCCTTAATAATCTTAATAAACCTCTGAGTATCTTTGTCTTTTTTAAAGTCATCTTTGCCTTTGATGAAAATAAGAATTTCGCCTTGAGGTTTTATTTTAATAAATCTCTGGAATTCCTTTTCGGTAGGAGATAAACCATCTTTGTCCTTGACGCCATATTCATTTCCTACTATTCCAATGTAAATATCATTATTCTCTACCTCTTTAAGATAGGTTGAAATAGGAGATTTGCCTTTTGCAGGTAAATCTTCAAAAAGAAAGACATCGAAGCAATCACGCAGGGTCGAATTGTTGATTATTATTTCTTTTACTGCGAATCTTTCCTCTTTGAACTCTCTCTGATTTCCGCTTATAAAAATTTTATATTTCATATCCCAAATCCCTTAAGATTTTTACTTATTTCTTTTTCTAATTCTTTGACTTTTTAAAACAATCAAGCTGTTTCATTTATGCTCCCAAACCGGCATACTTCACAACCAATTTGCCCCATTAAAAACCCTCGCCCAACTCAAAAATCTCTGCTTTCATGGTTTTGGTGTCAACGATTGCGACCGTGGATTTTCCGGTGAGCCATCCCCCGCATTCGCCTGGATTAATAACTAAAGGTTTTCCTTTACGAATGTCAACTTCGTGGGTATGGCCATAGATTATTAAGTCGTATTTTGCGGCGGCAATTAAGCTATCGAGAAATTTGGGCTGGTGCATCATTGCAACCTTTTTCCCGTCCAGCTCCAATTCACAATAATCTTCATATATTTCACCGATGTTTTTAAATTTCTCTCGCAGATAAAATTTCTCTCCGTCATTGTTGCCAAAAATCCCAATCATCTTCATCTTTAGCTCTTTAAACTCTTTCGCGGTTATCGGAGAGATAAAATCGCCCGCGTGAAGAACCAAGTCAACTTTTTTATCGTTGAAAAGCTTAATTGCCTTGGCAATCATGGGCATATTTTCGTGAGTATCGGCTATAATTCCTAACTTCATTAAACCTCCATAAGCAAACTATCATCGGCCACAATGCCAGTGACTTTCCTGTCCTGGTAGGCCGGTATCTTGCTAACCAAAGTCAGCTTTTTTCTAAAGACTCTGGAACAAAAAATTCATACTCTGCCTTACATCTTTAAAAATGCCATATCATTTTTAGGTTTAAAAATAGATTTGCTTGGAATTAGCGCCGAAGCTGTTTGAGAGCGTAGCCCGAGTTCTGCAGGCGCCTAAGCAAGTCGTAGATTTTTAAGCCGTTTAAAAAATGATCGGCCGCCCTTCTTTTGGTTCGTTTTCTTAGGCGAGTAAGAAAATGAACAAATTAAAATTTTATAAAAATACTTTACTTTAAATGCCTCGCCTGCCAATAGGCAGGCCGGGTAAACCGATAGTTTAGGCACTAATCAACAAACGGGATATTTGCCTTCGATAAGATCCTGGCAAAAATCACCTATTTTCGAAAGCTCGCAATCGGTTACGTCTCTAATATCGTTCGAAACAGAATTAAGGGATACGCCCTTCTTCAAAACAACCTGAACCGAAGCCACTTTCGGCTCATCTATGGGGTTTCCAATTTGGCTGCAGAGCCACACATATATCTCCCTTATACCATTAACTTGAGAATAAATTTCATTGGCAATTTTGTGCGAAAGAAAATTATAAATCTTCCCCACATGACTTACGGGATTCTTGCCGGCAGCAGCCTCGGTGCCCATGGGCCTGTTTAGAGAAATGACGCCGTTTACCCGATTTCCTCTTCCCACTTCTCCCGAGTCAGCATCTTCGGCCGAGGTTCCAAGCACTGAAAGGTAGATACCATCTAAACCTTTCCCTGGAACATCCAAGGTGTTAAGTTCAACATTTATTTTTTCCATCACATCAAAATTGCTTAAGAAATTCTCAATATCTTCGATTACTTTCCCCTTTTTTGCAAAATAATCGCTCTCGCTATCAACAAACCTGGAAATAAGCGGCATGGCTACGGTCAAATTGAGCTCTTTATTTACCCGATAACCCATGACTTTTACATCCTCACCGGTTTCGGGAAACTTCTTTTTAAAATTTGAAGAATTTAGGTAATCTTCTGTTTTCAAAACAACCAGCTCTGTTTCAGTAAGAGGTGCGTAACCCACCGCAGCCGAGGTATCATTCGCGGGCAAAAGTGTTTTGCCCTTCAAGAAAATCCCCGCCAGTTCCTCGGAGCTTGGATGAAGCTCAGAAAAATACCGTAAGTCCTTTTCGGAATCCACAAACCTCAAATTATCTCTTATCCACCCTTTTGCGGCTTTAATTGCCATCTCTTCAACGGGTATCTTCACGCCTTCTGCTTCGAAAGTCGCCCTGTCCCCGATGTAAAGCTTCATCGGCTTTTTGACACAACCTCCGCCAAATTTCCTTTCAACCTGACCCGCAACCAAAAGCCCTTTATCAATATTGTGATGAAGGATTCTGCCAAAATTTTTTTGATATTCCTTCGATAGAGTCACCGATATTTTTTCCATGACCGCATCGCAAATTGAATCGGGGTGGCCTTTGCCTTTCCTCTCCACTATCTCAACCTGATGCTCAAAGACCGGTAAGCCGCTTAAGCTTTCAATCATAATATTTCTCATCTTGCTCAACCCCAATCCAAAATTAAAAAACGTGCCGCTAGACAACAAGCTATACCTTATAAGCAAATTTTTAAATACTTAACTTGCTTTAAAATCCTAAAATATCAATGTCCGCTAAGGCAAACTAACAAACTACCGCCTGTCCGCCTTTGGCGGAACTCCCGACTGCGGCTGATCAAGGATATTGCACATTCATAAGGATTAGTCCTTGAGAAGGAGCCAAATAACCAACCCTCTTTTTTCTCTCCAAAATTTTTGGGATCTCTTCGATTTCCAAATTACCTAAACCTACCTGAATTAATGCTCCAACCATACATCTAACCATATGATGGAGAAAGGAGTCCGCTTTAATTCCAATTTTTATTAAACCATGTTCATCTTTCGAACATTTCACCTCATAAACGGTTTTAACGTAACTTTCATCTTTCCACCCCTTGCGCACGCAGAAAGAAGAAAAATTATGGACTCCCAAAAATTTATCCGCCGCTTCTTGCATTAATGCAAAATTTAAAGACCTTGCCAAAAAATAACAAAAATCGGGAACGAAAACGGTGGGATAACCTCTATTTAATATAAAATAATGATACTCTCTAGAGATAGCATCACGTCTCGAATCAAAGTTGTCACCAACTTCACACGCCTCAATTACAACTATATCAGAAGGAAGTAAGGCGTTGACCGACCATTTGAGACGATAAACAGAGGTGTCGGAATTGGTTCTAAAATTAGCTACCTGGCGGAACGCGTGAACTCCGGCGTCTGTTCTCCCGGAACCGATAATCGATATTCTTTCACGCAAAAGCGTGCTTAAAGCTTTCTCAACTTCACCTTGAATTGTTGGCTTATTGGGCTGCCTCTGAAATCCATAATAATTCTTGCCATTATATTGTAAAATTAATTTGATGTTTCGCATTATAATCTTCCTGCAAAAATAGCCATTATCAAAAACAGCAGAGTAACCATTCCAATCAGCCAATCCCCGTGCCGCATAGTTAGAACTCTCAACCGAGTCCGTCCTTCCCCGCCACGATAACAGCGAGATTCCATTGCTAAAGCTAATTCATCAGCTCTCTTAAAAATCCCGATAAAAAGCGGAATTAAAAGTGAGATAAGATTTCTTGCCCTCTTAAAAAGATTCCCCGACTCAAAATCGGCTCCCCTGGAAACCTGTGCTTTCATTATCCTGTCGGTCTCCAAAAGCAATGACGGAATGAATCTCAGAGCAATTGTCATCATCATCGCAAGTTCATGAGCAGGAACTTTAATTTTTTTGAGGGGAGTTAAGAGACTTTCTATTCCATCCGTCAACTCAATTGGACTCGTGGTAAAGGTTAAAAGCGAGGTAACTATGATCAACAAAATAAATCGAACGGAAAGCAATGTTCCGTTTTTGAAACCTTCCTCGGTTACGACCAGGGGACCGAAAGTCGCTATGGGTTTACCCGCCGTAAAAAAGAAATGGATAATAAGAGTAAAAAGCACTATGAAGATGATGGGCCTCAAGCCCCTTAATATCCAAGAGAAAGGAATCTTTGCCGCCAATATGGTCATCAGCAAGAAAAAGGATATGAATATAAACCCCAAAAAATTATTTACGACAAAAAGGGTTGTTAAAATAAAAAATAACAATACTATTTTTAGTCGAGGGTCGGCTTCGTGCAATAAAGATTTCACGGGATAATATTGACCAATTGTTAGTTTTGAGAATGCCCTCACCGACTTCTCCTCTCAAGAGCACAAACGATACTGTCTTTCACTTCGTTTAGTTCGAATAGGTCCAGAGGAACATCAAAACCTCTCTCATTGAGCTTAATAAGCAATGAGGCATATTCCGGGACATCCAGCCCCATTTTTAATAAATCATCCCTTTTCAAAAAAACTTCTTTTGGAGAACCGTCAAACTCTATTTTCCCTTCATTTAAGACGACTACCCTGTCAACCATGCGAGCGATCTCGTTCATATCATGAGAGATCAAAATGATGGTTAAGCCATGTTCCTTATTTAAGCGCTCAAGATGAGTTAAAATTTCCCGTTTCCCGATGGAGTCGAGGCCCGATGTCGGCTCATCCAACACCAAACAAGACGGATTCATAGCCAAAACACCTGCTATTGCAACACGTCTCATTTCACCACCACTTAACGTAAAAGGAGAACGGTCTTTGAATTCAAAATAATCGAGGCCTACCATCTTAAGGGCGCTTCGCACCCTTTCTTCGATTTCCTCGTCAGAACATTTCAAGTTACACGGTCCGAAAGCAACGTCTTTGAAAACGGTGTCCTCAAACAATTGATTTTCCGGAAATTGAAAAACTACTCCGATTTTTTGTCTCACCAATAGGGCGCTGATTTCGCTACCTATTCTTCTTCCGTCTATCAACACCTCCCCCGCAAGCGGTTCAAGCAATCCATTAAAATGCTGTATGAGAGTTGATTTTCCGGAACCAGTCGGACCTACCAAACCCACAAATTCGCCGGTCCTTACAGAGAACCCGACATTCTTGATGGCTTGTTGTGCCAAGGGAGTGTCTGGCATATATGTAAAACTGACATTTTTCAGTTCAATGAGCATAAGCTATCCGCCAATTCCTCCATACTTAGCGCCCTTGAAATCTCGTAACCTTCCTTCTGCAATTTCAAACTCAAAAGAGCGGCCGAAGGCATATCTACTCCAAGGCCTTCCAACAACTCCGTTTCACCAAAGAAATCCCTCGGAGAGGCGTCTAAAACAATTTGGCCGCGCCCTATTCCCACAATACGATCGGCATAAATTGATTCTTCAATTGAGTGAGTTACCAAAATAACCGTTACTCCTTGCTCTTTGTTAAGTTTCTGTATGATTTCAATGACCTCTCTCTTGCCCTTTGGGTCCAGCATCGAGGTCGGCTCATCTAAAACCAAATATTTCGGTTCCATTGCAAGCACTCCCGCAATGGCCACTCTCTGTTTTTGACCACCTGAAAGTAAGTGAGGTTCAAAACGAGCATATTCGGACATGTGCACACTTCTTAAGGCTTCATCAATATGCCTACGAATTTCCTCCCTTGGAACTCCTAGGTTCTCGGGACCAAATGCAACATCCTCTTCAACCACCGTTGCAACAATTTGATTATCTGGATTTTGAAATATCATTCCTACACGCTGCCTAATTTTCCAGAGATTTTCCTCAAGACTGGTCTCAAATCCATCGATTTTAACACTCCCGCTTGTCGGTAACAAAAGACCGTTAAGATGTTTGGCCAACGTTGATTTACCCGAGCCATTTCTTCCCACAAAAACAACAAATTCCCCTTCTCGAATATTTAAAGAAAGATCTTTTAGCGCAATTATTTCGCGGTCAACTTGCTCATAAACATGGGTAAGATTTGAAATTTCAATCATTATGTAACCTCAAAATAATAAAGCAAAAGCCATTTAGCTTTTGCTTTAAAATAACATATTTTTCAACATTTAGTGACTCGTCAATATTTAAACAAGCTCAATTATAACCATTTTAGCTAAATCGCCCTGCCTGAATCCAAGCTTCAAAATTCTGGTGTAACCGCCATTTCTATCTTTAAATCGCGGACCAATTTCCGTAAAAAGCTTATCTGTTAATACTCTATCTTGCAGGATAGCTAGAGCTTGCCTGCGTGAATGCAAATCTCCTTTTTTAGCTAAAGTTATTGTCTTGTCTAGCAAAAAACGTACCTCTTTCGCGCGGGCCTCGGTCGTTTTTATCCTCTCGTGATTGATAATTTCTTTTGTTAAACCTGTTAACAAAGCCTCACGACGACTGGCATCTCTTCCCAACCTTCTTCCTTTCTTCTGATGCCGCATATTGCTCTCACTACTCCTTTGTCAAATCGAACTCAAGGGAATTTAATTTCTCTTTTACTTCTGTGATGGATTTTAACCCGAAATTTCGTATATTTACTAAGTCTTTTTCCTTGCATTTTACCAATTGTTGTAAAGTATCGATACCATGACGCTTTAAACAGTTGTATGAACGAACCGATAAATCCAAGTCTTCAATAGGCGCATCAAGAGAGCTTTCTTTATGTTTTTCTTCGCTTTTAAAAATCGTGCCTTCTGACTTCTCGGGCACGCGATTTATAAACAGATCCATATGCTCGCTCATAATCTTTGCCGCCAAACTTACTGCTTCATCCGCCGTTAAATTACCTTTTGTTTCCACTTTAAGCCGCAGTTTATCATAGTCTGTGCGCTGACCCACTCTTGTATTTTCAACTGTATAAGTAACTCTTTTTATGGGAGAAAAAAGAGAGTCTATCGGTATTACTCCTATTGGCATCGATGATTTCTTATTTCTCTCGGCAGAAACATAGCCTCGACCTTTTTCAACAACCATCTCCAATTCAAGCTTGCCATCTTTGTTTAAGGTCGCTATGTGTAAATCAGGATTAACTATCTCAACATCACTTGGACATTCAATGTCTCCCGCTTTTACCTCTTTTTTCCCTTTTACTTTAACCTTTAAGGTTACGGGTCCTTCCGAATACGACTTTATCTCAAGTTCCTTTATGTTTAAAATTATACCTACAACATCTTCTTTAACCCCAGGAATTGTTGAAAATTCATGCGAAATACCTTCAAATCTCACCGATGTAACAGCATCTCCAGGCAAAGAAGAAAGAAGTATTCGCCTCATGGAATTGCCTAATGAATATCCAAAACCCCTCTCTAAAGGTTCAATCGTAAAAGTCGCAAAACAATCATTCTCCTTTTCGACACCGATATGCGGCTTGAGAAAATCTATCATAAAATAATTCCTCCTTATAATACTTGCATAAACCAAAATTTATTATTTGGAGTAAAGCCCGACTATGAGCTCCTCTTTAATAGAAACATCAATTTGATCTCTGGTTGGTATGCTCAAGACTTTTCCGACCCCTGCACTGCTGTCAGTCTCAAGCCATGAGGGAATTTCCGCCTTGCTGGCAGACTCGAGATTACTCTTAATTTTATCGGCTTTAGAACCGCTCTCCGATAAGCTAATAACATCTCCCCGCTTAACCCCACATGAAGGGATATCAACTTTTCGACCATTGACCATAAAATGACCATGTTTTACAAATTGACGAGATTCGGCTCGAGATACAGCAAAACCCATGTGATAAACAACATTATCTAACCGTTGTTCCAAAAGCTTTAATAGATTTTCGCCCGTTATGCCCTTCTGTTTAGCCGCCAAATTATAATAATTTCTAAACTGCTTTTCAAGCACACCGTAAGTTCTTTTTGCTTTTTGTTTTTCTCTTAATTGACCGCTGTACTGAGAGGGCTTAAAAAATCTTTTCCCGTGTTCGCCCGGAAAAAAAGGACGCCTTTCCATAGCACACTTATCCGTAAGACACCTTTCGCCCTTTAAAAAAAGTTTTTCCTTTTCTCTTCTGCATAACTTGCAAACTGGTCCAATATATCTCGCCATATTAACTCCTTAGACTCTTCTTCTTTTTTTCACTCTACAACCATTGTGCGGGATAGGGGTAACATCATTAACACTACCGAGCTCAAGCCCAGCAGCCTGCAGAGTTCTTACCGCAGTCTCCTTCCCAGATCCTGGCCCTTTGACAAAAACGTCTACTTTTTTCATTCCGTGCTCTTGAGCTTTCTTTGCTACAGCCTCCGCTGCCACCTGTGCTGCAAATGGCGTGCTTTTCCTGGATCCTTTAAAACCAACACTCCCAGCACTTTCCCAAGCGATGGCATTCCCATTTAAATCCGTTATAGTAACTACGGTGTTGTTAAAAGTTGACTTAATATGAGCTGCTCCATACGCAATATTCTTTCTTTCTTTACGTTTATTTTTAACTCTTGAAATTTTCTTCTTTACCAATTAATTGCCTTCCCTTCTTAAGCTGTTTTACTTCTTCTTTTTCGCTCCAACCGCTCTCTTGGGACCTTTTCTGGTTCTTGCATTAGTATGTGTACGCTGACCCCTTACAGGAAGACCCCGTCTGTGCCGAAGACCTCTGTAACATCCTATTTCCATCAATCGCTTTATATTTTGAGATACCTCACGTCGAAGATCTCCTTCAATCTGATAATTCTTATCAATAAACTCCCTTAATTTTACAACTTCTTCTTCGGTTAAATTGCGAACGCGGGTGTCCTTGTTTATCCCCGTAGTCTCCAAAATTTTATTGGCTCTGGATCTTCCGATGCCAAATATATACGTTAAACCGATTTCTACTCTTTTTCCCCTAGGTAAATCTACACCTGCAATTCGCGCCAATTAACTTACCTCCATCTAAAAGTCAATAACTTATAATTTATCCTTGTCTTTGCTTGTGCCTGGGGTTATCACAGATTACCCTAACACGCCCTCTTCTTTTTATGATCTTACATTTTTCACAAATTTTTTTAACCGATGGTTTAACCTTCATTCTTAAATCTCCCCAATACTCTACTTGTGTCTATATGTGATTCGACCCCTGCTTAAATCATAAGGAGAAAGCTCTACAGTAACTTTATCCCCTGGAAGAATTCTAATGTAATGCATCCTCATCTTCCCAGAAATATGAGCTAACACAAGATGACCATTACTAAATTCAACCCGAAACATCGCATTTGGCAGGGTTTCAATAACTTTTCCTTCTACTTCAATTGTTTCTTCCTTCTTGGCTGCCAAGATAAACCCTTACCTTTCAACATCAATAAATCACAAAAGTAAATTTTAACAAAAATATAAACCGAAGTCTACCAAAAAGTTAAAATATCTGGACCTTCGAGAGTTATTGCCACAGTATGTTCAAAATGAGCCGACAAACTTCCGTCGCGCGTCACCACCGTCCACTTATCATCTAAAACTTTTATGCGATAATCTCCGATATTAACCATCGGCTCAAGTGCAAAAACCATGCCAGCTTTAAGAACCTGTCCTCTATTTGGAGAACCATAATTCGGAATCTGCGGATCTTCGTGCAGTTTTAAACCAATCCCGTGCCCGACAAAATCTCGAACAACTGAATAGCCACCATCTTCGGCAACTTTCTGAATAGCATAAGAAATATCATACAGCTTATTAGCAACTACACATTTCTCAATTCCAGCTTTTAGAGCAGCTTTAGTTACACTTATGAGAGCTGTCGCCTGTTCAGAAACCTCACCCACTGGAAAAGTTGCCGCTGCATCAGCAAAATATCCCTCATACTCAACCCCTACGTCCACACCAACGATATCGCCGCTTTTAATCCTTCTTAAACTCGGGATTCCATGAACAACTTCCTCATTAATTGAGATACAAGTTGATGCAGGAAATCCTCTATAACCTTTAAATGCAGGATATCCACCAAGCTTTTTGATGATTGAATAAACAATCTCGTCAACTTCGACCGTTGAAATGCCTGGCCTTAAATAATTTTTTATTTTTTCAAAGACCTTTCCAACAATTTTGCCAGCTTCACGCATACGCTCTATTTCGTCTGGCGACTTAATTATTATCATCTTGCTTCCTCAAGCACCGCAATTACAGAGCGCTCGACATCAGCAACGGGCTTCACCCCGTCTACGTTTTTCAACAACCCTTCTTTTCGATAATAATCTATCAGTGGCAATGTCTGTTCCCTGTAAACCTTGAGTCTATTGTTTACCGTTTCAACCGTATCATCATCTCGTTGATAAAGTTCTCCTCCACAAACATCGCATACGTCTCCGTTTTTTGGTGGATTAAAAATAATGTGATACACTTTCCCGCATTCCTTACAACTTCTTCGACCCGTCAGCCGCTTTATCAATTCATCCTCACTTACCTCAACATTTAAAACTAAACCTAGTTTTTTCCCCTCCCCGGCCAGTGCTTTTTTGAGAGCATCCGCTTGAAAAACCGTTCTGGGAAAACCGTCCAAAATAAACCCCATTTTACAATCTTCTTCCAATAAACGTTCTTTGACGATACCCACAACAACCTCATCGGGTACAAGCTCCCCCTTGTCCATATACCCTTTAGCCTTAATTCCAAGCATCGTCTTGTCTGCAATGGCTGCCCGCAACATATCGCCAGTTGAAATATGCGGGGTATTATACTTTTTCGCTATAAATTTAGCTTGTGTTCCTTTTCCTGCGCCGGGAGCCCCCAATAAAACGAGATTCACCTTTACTCTCCTCGCATCCAGTTATCCTTCTATTTTAAAAATCCCTCATAGTGTCTCATCAAAAGCTGTGACTCAAGTTGTTTAATGGTTTCTAACGAAACTCCCACGATAATTAGGAGTGATATTCCACCAAAGTGCTTAAAGAAGGGAACGTTCATGGTTGCCATAATTATAGTTGGGAAAATAGCAATTAAAGCCAGAAAAACGGATCCCGGAAGCGTAATTCTGTTTAAGATATTGCCTAAATATACCGCAGTGGGCTTGCCAGGTCTAACCCCCGGAACGAAACCACCATACTTTTTAATATTGTCCGCTATATCAACGGGATTAAATGTTACCGCCGTATAAAAATATGCAAAAAATATAATTAAAAAACCGTAGGCAACCAGATATCCGGGGGAGGTCGGCCCCAAAGCATTTGCTATGATTTGAAATATTTTACTGGGAAAGAATTGGGCAACGGTTGTCGGAACCATTAAAACCGAAGAAGCAAAAATAATCGGAATAACTCCCGATTGATTTATTTTTAAAGGGATATAAGTACTCTGACCTCCATACATCTTTCTCCCAACTACCCGTTTTGCATATTGAACAGGAATTCTTCGCTGACCCTCCTCCATAACAACGATAGCAACGACGACAAATAACACAACGAAAACAAGCATCAAAATTAGATAAGGACTGACAACTTGAAAAGTTTGTATAACCGCCTCTGGAAGACTTGAAAGAATGTTTATTGTAATTATGATGGACATCCCATTGCCTATACCCTTTTGAGTTACCAGTTCGCCCAGCCACATTATAAGAACGGTTCCTGTCACCAGCGTAGTGATAATAATAATCTTATCCATTAAAGAGAAACTTAAAGTCAATGTCCGCTCGATAAAAATTGTTGTGGCAGTCGATTGGACCATCGCTAACCCCAAGGTCATATATCTCGTCCACTGGGTAATTTTTCTTTGTCCCGTCTCCCCTTCTTTTGCCCATTCTCCCAGCTTTGGAATCGCCACGGTTAAAAGCTGCATAATAATCGAAGCGGTAATGTAGGGCATTATTCCGAGAGCAAACACCGCAAAGTTTGAAAGAGCGCCGCCAGCAAAGATGTCCATAAACCCAAGGACGTTCCCCTTTTGGGCAAACTCGTTAAACAATTCTTTTATTACCCCAACATCAATGCCAGGAACGGGCACAAAAGAACCGAATCTGTAAATTATTATTACGGTCAAAGTAAAAAGGATGCGCTTTCTTAAATCTGGTACCTTAAAAGCATTCCTTAAAGCTTCAATCATTAGATTACCTCAAACTTCCCGCCAGCTTTCTCAATTTTATCAGCAGCAACTTTGCTGAAAGAGTGTGCCTTAACGGTGAGCGATTTTTTGATTTCTCCCTCACCTAAAACTTTGACCAAAACACCCTTTTTTCTAATTATCTTCTTTTCATATAATTCTTCGGAATCAACAATTGCTCCACTTTTAAATAAATTGAGTTTATCGACATTTACAACAACATATTCCTTCCTGAAAGGGTTCTTAAATCCAGGCAACCTCGGAAGCCGTCTTTGAATAGGATTTTGACCTCCCTCAAAACCTATCCGAGGTCCTTTGCCCGAACGCGACTTTTGTCCTTTTTGGCCTCGTCCGCAGGTCTTACCATATCCAGACCCTTCTCCTCTTCCAACTCTCTTCTCTTTTTTCACAGAACCTTTAGCGGGTTTTAAATTATGAATTTCCATCTACTCTTCCCCCAACATATCCGATTAAACTAATCAACCTGACTAACTTCCAAAAGATATGAAACCTTATTTACCATTCCCTTAATTTCCGGGGTGTCCTCTTTAATGACCACATCATTTAAACGATGGAGACCCAGAGCCCTAATTGTTTGTCTTTGTGATTTTTTGCAACCGATTACGCTTCCCACCTGTTTTATTTGAATCTTTGCCACTTTTACCTCCCGTAGATCTCCTCTACGCACTTCCCTCTTGTCTTGGCGATTTCTTCCGCTTTTCTTAGATTACTTAAACCATTCATAGTCGCACGTACCATATTAATTGCATTACTTGAACCAAGAGATTTAGCTAAAATATCCTTTATGCCAGCTAATTCCAAAACAGCCCTAACAGGACCGCCCGCAATAACACCCGTTCCCTTAGAAGCCGGTTTTAAAAGCACTTTTCCCGCTCCGGCTTCTCCAAGAATGGCGTGGGGTATGGTTGAGTCAGTCAAGGACACTTCTATCAAATTTTTCTTAGCACTTTGAACAGCCTTTGTAATAGCTATGGGAATTTCTTTTCCCTTCCCAAGACCTACACCAACATGGCCATTGCCATCTCCAACAACGACCAACGCGCTTAGACTGAACTTTCGCCCACCTTTTAAAACCTTGGCAACTCTATTTGTGTAAACTACTTTTTCTTCCAGATTTAACTGTTCTGGATCAATTTTCGCCACCCAATATCCTCCTTCTTTAAAATTTGAGGCCACCTTCACGGGCTGCGTCCGCTAAATACTTAACTCTACCGTGATAAAGATAACCTCCCCTATCAAAAACAACCTCTTTTATGCCTTTCTTTTTCGCTTTTTTGCTTATTAAAACACCAACCAGCTTGGCTGCTTCAATATCCATGCCGCCTTTAGGGAATTTCTCTTTAAGTTCTTTATCTAAAGAAGATGCGCTTACCAAAGTGGCCCCCATAAAGTCATCAATTATTTGAGCATATATATTTTTATTGCTTCTATAAATACATAATCTCGGTATCTTTTCCGTCCCAACAATCTTTTTTCTAACCCGTCTATGTCTTTTTCTTCTCGCCAAAACCGTCTTGCAAGTCGCCATAATAACCCTCCAACCAGCCTTTTTACTTTGCAGATTTTCCAGCTTTTCTGCGAATGTGTTCTCCAGCATACTTGATCCCCTTGCCTTTATAGGGCTCAGGAGGCCGCACAGCTCTAACCTTCGCAACAAAATCTCCCAACAACTCATTATTTATGCTCTTAAAAATGATACGCGTTGGTATTGGGACTTCAACTTCCATCCCCTTGGGAAGCTTCATTAAAACAGGGTTAGAGTACCCCACTTGAAGCTCAAGATCATCACCCTTTTTTACCGCTCTATAACCTACTCCGACAATTTCAAGTTGTTTTTCAAATCCCTCACTTACACCCTTAATCATGTTGGCAACCAAGCTTCTAACTAAACCGTGAAGCGACATATGATCCTTGTTATTGGACTCTCTCTCTATAAATAATTTGTTTTCTTCCTTTCGGATTTTTACTCCCTCAAGGAAAGTTTTTTCTAAACTCCCTTTGGGTCCCTTCACCGTCAGGGTTTTTTCTTCTATTTTCACTTCCGAACCTGCCGGAATCTCTATAGGCAACTTACCTATTCTCGACATCACAAACCTCCATTGCCATATCGTTCAAGGGCGTAAATTTTAAAACTTTACCATACATAACCAATTACCTCGCCACCCACACCTTCCGAAGATGCTTTTTTGTCCGTCAAAATCCCTTTCGGCGTGCTCAAAATTGCTATCCCTAACCCGCCCAAAACCCTGGGAATCTTATCCTTTTTTGCATAAACCCTTAACCCCGGTTTGCTGATTCTCTTTATACCCGCTATTGTTCCTTTTCGCCGCTTTTCATAACTCAGGTCTATTCTGATCACATCGCATTTTTCTTCTTTTTTTACTCTGAAATTCTTGATGTAACCTTCGTCTTTAAGTACCTTCGCTATCTCAAGTTTAATTTTTGAAGCCGGCACGTTTACAACATCGTGACGGGCCTTAATTCCATTACGAATTCTTGTAAACATATCAGCGATAGGATCCGTCATTCCCATATAATTTCCTCCTCAATATCGAACAAAATGAAACTTACCAGCTTGCTTTCTTAAGCCCTGGGATTTCCCCATTGTGGGCTAACTCTCTTAAACAAACCCGACAAAGTTTAAATTTCCGAAAATAACCTCGTGGTCTGCCACAGCGAACACACCTCATGTATTCACGAACAGAATATTTTTGTTTTCTCTTCTGTTTTGCAACAAGAGACTTCTTTGCCAACTCTACCTCCTAAAAAAACCATCATTAATTAACACTTAGCCAACCTTCTTAAAAGGAAACCCAAAAAGTTTTAAAAGGGCAAATCCCTTTTTATCATCTTCAGCTGTGGTAACTACCGTGATGTCCATACCACGAACTTTATCTATTTTATCGTAATCTATCTCAGGGAAAATTAGCTGTTCATCGACACCAATGGTATAATTCCCTTTTCCATCAAATGATTTTGGAGAAAGCCCCCGGAAATCTCGTATGCGCGGTAAGGCCAAACTCGTTAGGCGATCCAAAAATTCATACATCCTATCTCCTCGCAAAGTAACCTTACAGCCAATTGGATTTCCTTTTCTAATTTTAAACCCCGCGATAGATTTTTTAGCTCTTGTAATAATTGGCTTCTGACAAGTAATAATCGAAAGATCTTCTACGATATTCTCCAAAGCTTTGGGGTTTTGAGTTGCTTCACCGGCTCCCACGTTCACCACGACTTTCTCAATATGCGGAACCTCCATAAAATTCCGCAGAGAGAATTCTTCAATAAACTTGGGAACTATCTCTTTTTTATATTTTTCTTTTAACCTTGGAATAATTTTTTCTTCTTTGCTTTTCTGCTGTTTCTTTACTTTTGACTTTAATTCCGCCAACTTAACCTCCAAATACACAAAATATGCAGGGCCTACTTATCTAGATCCTGCTTGCATTTTCTGCAAACCCTAACTTTACCTTTACCCGTTTCACGATTACCAACCCTCGTAGCGGTATTACAACTCGGACAAATTAATTGAACATTAGAAACTTGAATCGTCCCCTCCCTTTCGACTATTCCTCCTTGAGGATTATTCTGTGTGGGACGCGTATGTTTCTTCATCATGCTTATTCCCTCAACGACAACTCGCCCTTTTTTGGGAAAAACTCTCAAAATTTTTCCTTTTTTACCACTGTCTTTTCCGGCTAATACCAGAACTTTATCTCCCTTTTTTACATGAAGCTTCAACATCAAATATCCCTTTCTCTACAATACTTCTGGCGCTAAAGAAATTATTTTCATAAAATCCTTATCCCTTAATTCTCTTGCAACTGGTCCAAAAATTCGAGTTCCTTTTGGATTCTTGGCAGCATCAATAATCACCGCGGCATTATCATCAAATCTTATATAAGAACCATCGGGACGCCTTATCGACTTATTTGTTCGAACAACAACCGCACGAACAATATCGCTTTTTTTCACCGCGCCACCGGGAAGAGCTTCTTTTACGGTAGCAACAATTATATCCCCAACCCTAGCGTATCTCCTCCTGGAGCCACCCAGCACCTTTATGCACAACATCTCTTTGGCACCAGTGTTATCTGCAACTTTAAGTCTAGTTTCCTGTTGAATCACCAAAATCACTCCTTAAAAAAACAACGATGCTACTTTGCCTTCTCTAAAATGGTAACTACCCGCCAACGCTTTGTCTTGCTTAGCGGACGAATCTCTGCTATTTGAACAATATCTCCCATTCCACATTCATTCTTCTCATCGTGAGCTTTAAATTTCGTCATCTTTTTGATTCGTTTCTTATACAAAGGATGCTGTGTCAGCGTCTCTACGGTAACCACAACCGTTTTGTCCATCTTGTCACTTATAACTTTCCCAATTCTTGTTTTCCGTATTCCACGTTCGCCCATCTTTGCCTCCATCTTTTACTACACAAAAAATTCTAATTACCTCTTCTTTGTCTCTTTTAACTCTCTTTCACTACACACGGTTTGAATGCGCGCGATATCTTTCTTAACCATCTTTACTCTCATATTATTTTCAAGCTGACCTGTGGCCAGTTGAAAGCGTAAATTAAACAGTTCTGTTTTCGCTTCTTTCAATTTTTCTTTAAGCTCACCATCGGTAAGATTGACTAGTTCTTTAGTTTTCATGAGCTTCACCACCAACCGCATGCTTTAAGATCCTTGTCTTTACCGACAACTTATGAGCCGCAAGCCTTAATGCTTCTCTTGCCAAAGATTCCTCTACACCTGCCAACTCAAACATAACTCTTCCCCGCTTAACCACAGCAACCCAATACTCAGGGGAACCCTTTCCGGATCCCATCCGTGTTTCAGCCGGTTTTTCAGTGACAGGTTTATCTGGAAATATATTTATCCATACTTTCCCGCCACGTTTCACGTGTCTGGTTATTGCGATTCTCGCTGCTTCAATTTGACGATTAGTTATCCATCCAGACTCTAGCGCCTGAAGACCATACTCACCAAAGTGAATACAATTACCGCTTTTAGCCATACCCCTCATCTTTCCCCTTTGCACCTTGCGATGCTTAACTCTTCGAGGTAAAAGCATTATTCAGCTACCCCCTCTTCGTTCTCTTTCTTCTTCTTTCTTTCAGGTTTATCCGTCTCTTTTTTAGTTTTCGTCTCTATCTTCTTTTCAGTTTTTCCTTCAACAACATTCTCTTCTTTTGGTTCCGGCGTCTTTTCAATCTCTGCTTTATCAGTTTTTGCCTTCACTTGTATCTCAATTTTTTCTTCTTTTAGCTCCAGTTTTTCCTTTTTAACTTCTTCTCTTTTTACTTTTGTTTCTCTCTCTTCTTCTTTCGGTTTCTCTTCCAAACCCTTTTGTTTCTCAATTATGTCGCCCTTATAAATCCAAACCTTGACTCCGATTGTTCCAAACATGGTATCTGCCCTTGCAAATCCGTAATCTATCTCAGCTCTAAGCGTATGAAGGGGAACGCGACCCTCACGATACCACTCTCTCCTCGCCATCTCGGAACCACCTAGTCTTCCAGCACAACCAACTTTTATGCCTTGTGCTCCAGCCTTTATTGTGGCGCTTACCGCTCTTTTCATGGCTCGCCTAAAAGAAACTCTGGCCACAAGTTGATCGGCAACGCTTTGAGCCACCAACTTTGCATCCAATTCGGATCTTTTTATCTCTTGAATATTAATTTGCACCTTGTCTCCGACGGACTTTTCCAAATCAGAGCGCAAAAGATCCACTTCAGCGCCTCTTTTGCCTATTACAATTCCAGGCCGCGCGGTATAAATATCAACTTTAACGGTATCCCCAGCTCTTTCAATCTCAATCTTTGAAATACCTGCTCGTTTCAACTTACGATAGATGTACTCCCTTATTTTTATATCCTTCTCTAACAAATCACCATATTCTTTTGTAGCAAACCACTTGGACTTCCAGTCATAAATTATGCCTAGCCTAAGTCCATTAGGATTAACCTTTTGACCCACTTTGCACCCCCTCCTCCCGCTCTTTCACAATTACTGTTATGTGGCTGGTCCTCTTATTGATCCTGCTTGCCCTTCCCATTGCCCTGGGGCGGAATCTTTTGAGGGTAGGACCTTCATCAACGTGGACATCGGAAATATAAAGTATACCGGTTAAACCTGCATTCATTTCTGCATTGGCCTTCGCCGAATTAAGAACTTTGGTAACTTTTTCCGCAGCAGCCTTTGGACAAAATCTCAACACATTAAGAGCTTCGTCTATCTGCTTGCCTCTTATCAGATCAACGACCTGACGAACTTTGCGCGGCGCAATACGGATATACTTTGCCACTGCCCTCACACTTTTATTTTCTATCGTTTCCTTTGTTTCCTTCGCCACTCTAAACCTCCAATAAATACAGAGAGCTACCTTCTAACTATTTTAAACGAGTCGCTCTCTCAGTATGACCATGGCTCCTAAAACTTCTGGTGACAGCAAATTCACCTAGTTTGTGACCAACCATGCTTTCAGTAATATAAACGGGAACATGTTTCCTGCCATCATGAATGGCAATAGTATAACCAACCATCTCTGGAATTATCGTAGAACATCTCGACCACGTCTTAATTACTCTTTTTTCGCTTCTCTTGCTCATCTGATAAATCTTCTTTAGAAGCTTTTCCTCAATATATGGCCCTTTCTTTATTGACCTGCCCATACTCTCCTCCGTTACGGTAACATCGAAAAACTACTTCGACCTTCTCCTTACAATATATTTATCAGAAGGCTTCTTCCCTCTGGTTCGATAACCTATGGTCGGTTTTCCCCAAGGCGTACTGGGTAAATGACCTTTTGATTTACCTTCCCCGCCTCCGTGAGGATGATCGACAGGATTCATAACCGTTCCTCTAACCGTAGGCCTCTTCCCTAACCATCTATTTCGACCGGCTTTACCCAATGAAATTGTTTCGTGCTCAACATTACCAACCTGACCAATGGTCGCTTTACATTTTAAATTAACCATCCTTACCTCGCTCGAAGCCAACCTTATCTGGGCGTAATCGCCCTCCTTAGCGACCAATTGAGCAACAGCTCCAGCGGAACGGGCTATCTGCCCACCTTTTAACGGTTTCAACTCAATATTGTGAATCATGGTTCCCAATGGAATTTTCTTCAAAGGAAGAGCATTTCCCGGTTTTATGTCCGCGTCCAAACCCGAAACCACCTCATCGCCAACTTTAAGATTAATGGGCGCTAAAATATATCTCTTTTCTCCGTCTTTATAATGAAGCAAAGCAATTCTTGCAGAACGATTCGGATCGTACTCGATGGACGCTACTTTGGCAGGAATATTATCTTTGTCCCTCTTAAAATCGATGATTCTATATTTTCTTTTGTGTCCTCCACCAATGTGCCGAGTAGTTATTCTGCCGCGATTATTACGCCCACCTTTCTTAGTTAAAGCGGCAGTTAAACTCTTCTCAGGCTTATTCTTGGTTACCTCCTCAAAGTCCGAGATGGTTACAAATCTTCTGCCCGGTGAAGTTGGTTTTACCTTTTTGATTCCCACTGCTATCTCTCCATTCTAAACTACTTAACTATTTACCCTCAAAGAATTCGATGCGGTCTCCTTCTCGCAAAGTTACAACCGCCTTCTTCCAATTCTTTGTTCTGCCAAAAGTACGTCCTTGTTTTTTAATTTTACCCTTCACAAACATAGTATTAACTTTTGTGACAACGACATTAAATATATTTTCAACGGCACGAGATATATCTATCTTTTTTGCATCAGGATGCACTTCAAAAACATACTTTCCTTTTTCTATAAAGTCATAACTTTTCTCAGAAATTACTGGCCTTATTATAATCTTATTTGGGTCGCTCACTATGCAAGCACCTCCGATAACGCGCTAAGGGCATCCTGAGTAAAAACCAAGACATCATTGTCCAACACATCATAAACATTTATTTGTTCAATATCGACGACTTTTACCTTCTGAATATTCCTGATTGATTTCTTAGCTACCGAATCTTCGGACCCAAGAACCACCGTCGTCTTTTTCCCTATATTTATTGCTTTTAACACTTCGATGGCATCTTTGGTTTTTGGTTCCTTAAGACCAAAATCCTTCAAAACTAAAATCTGTGAGTCTTTAGCCTTTGCGCTCAGAGCGGATTTTAGCGCAAGTCTCCTTGCTTTCTTGGAAATCTTAAATGAAAAATCTCTCGGGGTCGGCCCAAAGACCACACCCCCGCCCCTCCATAAAGGAGAACGTATACTTCCAGCCCTAGCTCTACCTGTTCCTTTCTGACGCCAAGGTTTAACTCCCCCGCCACGCACATCTTTGCGGGTTTTAGTAGAAGCGTTCCCGCTCCTCGCCTTCGCAAGATGTAGTCTTACGGCCTGATAAACAAGCGGTTCCACTATCTTAGATTCGAATATCTCCGAATTTAACTCAATTTCACTTACTACTTTTCCTTTATGGTCATGAACCGGCAACCTAAGCATTGTTTATAACTCCTTTATCCATTACTGGACTTAACAGCATTCTTTATTAAAACCAGGCCCCCGTTTGAACCCGGCACACTCCCTTTTAGCAAAAGCAAATTACGCTCTTTGTCCACCTTCACCACTTCGATATTCTTAGCGGTAACCCGCTTGTTGCCCATACGTCCGGGGAGTTTCCTTCCTTTTAATACCCTCGAGGGGGTGGCACACATACCAATAGCTCCAGGCGCTCTATGAAAATGAGAACCATGAGAACCAGGTCCTCCTCTAAATCCCCATCTCTTTACCACTCCGGCAAAACCTTTACCTTTAGAAACACCAACAACATCCGTTTTTTCTCCCTCGTTAAAAACATCAACGGTAATCCTTTGGGCCAGCTCGAATTTTTCATCTTTGCCCACACATAATTCCACCAAGTGTTTCTTGCTGTCAATCTTCGCCTTATCAAAATGGCCTTTAAGCGGTTTATTAACTCTCTTTTCTTTAACATCTCCATAACCAATCTGGATTGCGCTATATCCATCTTTATTGGGTGTCTTTATTTGAGTAACTACACACGGTCCTGCTGTAATTACTGTCACGGGAATTGATTTCCCGCTCTCGTCAAACACTTGTGTCATACCTATTTTTTTACCTAAAATTCCTTTTGACATCATGGCACCTCATCACAGATAAATGCTGCAATATTTATTGTTTAAAGTTTTATTTCGATATCCACGCCCGCTGGCAAATCCAGTCTCATTAAAGAATCTACCGTCTTTGGTGTAGGTTCTATTATATCTATAAGCCGCTTGTGCGTATGCATCTCAAAATGCTCTCTTGAATCCTTGTTGACATGAGGAGAACGAATGACGCAATAAAGACTTCTCTCCGTTGGCAAAGGAATGGGACCTGAAAGGGTAGCCCCAGTTCTTTTTACGGTCTCCACAATCTTTTTTGCCGACTGATCTACAACCTCATGATCAAATGCCTTTAATCTAATTCTAATTTTTTGGCTGGCCATTCTTCCTCCCTTAATACACTACTTCACACAAAGTAAAAATTACTTAAGTATCTTTATTATCCTACCAGCTCCAACCGTTCTTCCACCTTCACGGATGGCGAATCTAAGCCCTTCTTCCATGGCGATCGGGGTGATAAGTTGGACTTCGAGTTCGGTGTTAT
>DSBK01000017.1 GCA_011046085.1 Actinomycetota bacterium | reverse complement strand
TATTGGCCTCCTTAGACCATCTTATGCGTAACAAAGATAGTCTAGGCGGACCAATTATTTCGAATACTTTTTTATGTGAGGCAACGAATCAATTTCAGATACTTTTTTGATGAGTCAATTCGGCTGATTGACAACAGCTATCATTTAATAATATTATTTAATGAGTTATCGTCAAAAATATATTTTTATAGCATTGTTTAACAATTTAGCTTTACTTAAATAAGTGATTATTTTTAAATAGATTTTAAGCTTTAAGTTAAAACTTAAAATTTGGACGGGTGAATATTAACCATATTTTTTAATAGGTATATTTTATCTGTTAAGTAAAGTTATTTAAGCAGCTAAAAAGCCGAGCAATGCTTGGCTTTTTTTATTTATTAACTGCAAAGGGGGTATTTAAATGTCCGTTGTATATTTTTTATTGTCTATATTTTTTGGGATCATAGGTCTTGTGGCGGGGTTTTTAATCAGAAGATATGTGGCTGAAACCAAGATAGATTCTGCTGAGACAGAAGCCAGAAAAATTCTCATGGAGGCCAACAAGGAAGTAGAAACCAAGAAAAAAGAAGCTGTTCTTGAAGCAAAAGATGAAGTTCATTTTATGAGAACTGATGCTGAGAGAGAAATCAGGGAACGTCGAGCGGAAATCCAAAAGAGGGAGTCGCGGCTTGCCCAAAAAGAGGAATTGTTGGATAGTAAGCGCGAAATTTTAAATCAGGAAGAAAAAAAATTGGTTGAAAGCAAGAAAAAAATTGAGGAGCTCAAAATCAATCTGGAGGGCGTCGTTGAGGAACAGAAGAAGGTGCTTCAGCAGGTTGCAAAGATGTCTGTTGTGGACGCCAAAGATTTGTTGTTGAAAAAAGTTGAGGATGAGACGAGACATGATGCGGCTTTAATGGTAAGAAAAATTGAGGGTGAAGCTAGAGAAGAAGGGAACAAAAGGGCTTGCAATATAGTTTCTTTGGCGATTCAACGCTGTTCGGCCGATCATGTAGCCGAAACCACCATATCTTCTGTTAACCTTCCAAGCGATGAGATGAAGGGAAGAATAATTGGCAGAGAAGGCAGAAACATACGAGCATTTGAGAATGCGTCCGGGGTTAACCTTATAATTGACGACACCCCAGAAGCTGTTGTTCTGTCATGTTTTGACCCGGTAAGACGGGAAATTGCCAGAATTGCGCTTGAAAAGTTGATAGCTGATGGCAGGATTCACCCAGCGAAAATCGAAGAAATGTACGAAAAAGCGAAGCAGGAAGTTGAAATTCAAATTCGCGAAATGGGCGAGCAAGCTGCTTTTGATACCAATGTTCAAAATCTTCACCCGGAACTAATCAGGGTGTTGGGTAGATTAAAGTACAGAACCAGTTACGGGCAGAACGTTTTAATGCATTCGATTGAGGTTTCACATTTAGCAGGAATTATGGCTGCGGAACTGGGAGTGGATACAAAGCTATCCAGAAGAGCCGGGCTTTTACATGATATCGGAAAAGCTATCGATCACGAGGTTGAGGGTTCTCATGCTATTATTGGTGCGGATTTGGCAAAGAGACTCCAAGAATCCAACGAAGTTTGTCATGCAATTGAAGCTCACCATCTTGATGTTGAGCCAAAGACAGTAGAAGCTGTTTTGGTGCAATCAGCCGATGCTATTTCTGCTGCGCGACCTGGAGCCAGGCGAGAAACTCTTGAAAGTTATATCAAAAGGCTAGAAAATCTTGAAAGAATAGCCGATTTCCACAAGGGTGTTGATAAATCATATGTTATGCAGGCAGGACGTGAGATTAGGGTATTGGTTAGGCCAGAAAAGATAGACGATGCGGAATCGGTTTTATTGGCGAAGGAGATTGCTAAAGAAATAGAGGCGGAGATGGATTATCCGGGACAAATAAAGGTAATCGTAATTCGCGAGCATAGATCAATCGAATATGCGAAATAATCTGTTTGAGGAGTAGTCTTGTCTTCAAAAGAAACAGATAAGTTAATGAATTTCATTGAAGGAGTAGTTGGTGATCGTTGTCTAAAGATCGACGAGGACTTAGGCAATGGTTTTGTGAGACTTCATGTAAGCGAGGCTGAGAAAAGACAAGCTAAACATGATATACGTTGTGTCGAAGATATTGTTATCGAGCTACTTCGTAATTCAAGAGACGCGGGTTGTAAAAATATCTTTGTTGCTTCTTACAAAGAAAAAAATCTTCGAATCATTACAATCATTGATGATGGTTGTGGTATTCCTCCAAATTTGTTTGCAAGGGTTTTTGAGCCACGAGTTACTTCAAAGCTTGATACCATGATTACGGATAGATATGGTGTCCATGGAAGAGGCATGGCGCTTTATTCAGTAAAAAGAAACATAGAAGATGTTAATATTATCGCGTCGAGTGTTGAAAAGGGAACAATCATCAAGGTTTGCGTGGATACCAAAAAATGTCCCGAAAGGAAAGACCAATCTACTTTTCCAATTACAAGAGTGCGTCGTGGTGAAATTCAAGTTGTTAAGGGGCCGCACAATGTTCCTAGAGTATTAACAGAGTTTGGTCTTGAGCATCCTGATATAAAGATTTTTTCGGGATCACCAGCTCAAATTTTGGCAACAATGTATAATTTAAGTCAAAATTTACTAACATCAAACAAAGGTGGCAAAACACTCTTTCTTGAAAATTTTGAAGAAGGAAGCCTTCCGCTCTGGCAGTGCGTGGGTCTTGTTTTTAACGTAAAAGTGCTAGCCGAAATATTAATCGATCATTATGGTTTGGATGTTTCTCTGCGTAACATTCATAGAATTTTCAATGGAGAGATAAAATCGTTATGTGATTTGCGCTCTGCTTTAGTTGACAAGCACAAAATGGACGGCATGATAACAGTTTCGGATATTAATCCTAATTATGAAACCAATCTCGTAAAATATATTCAAAAAAATGATTTGGATAATCTATCAAAAATTGCCGAAGAAGCATTTATCAAAGCATTGGGTAAAAAATATTTTTTGAGTTTAAGAAGTAGTCCTAAGGTTTGGCGAGAGAAAAATCAGATTAAAATCTCATTTGAAGTTGAAGAAGAAGATGAATTGTAATTTTTAGCAGGAGAAATTGGTTTTTTAGCGAAATCATTATTTGTTCAGGTTGTATTGGCGCCTTAGGAGGAAGTTATGGAAGTGCTAAAAGTCTCGTCAAAGTCTAATCCAAATTCTGTTGCAGGAGCGATTGCGGCTGTGCTGCGTGAAAAAGGGGCGGCCGAGGTTCAAGTTATTGGCGCCGGGGCTTTAAACCAGGCAGTTAAAGCTGTGGCAATTGCGCGAGGATTTGTTGCCCCCGGGGGTATGGACTTGGTAATGGTCCCGGCTTTCGCCGATTTAAAAATTGATGGTGAAGATAGAACCGCAATTCGATTGCTTATTGGGCCAAGGTAGAGAATTATCTATAAAAATTTGTGTAATCAAAGGGCTTGTTAAATAGGAATGATAGATCTTCATCTTCATACCACAGCATCTGATGGAACATATGCTCCTGAAAAACTGGTAGCTTTTGCGTTTAAGCTAGGGTTAAAAGTAATAGCAATTTCCGATCACGATAGCGTTGATGGCATTGAGCCAGCAATTAAAGAGGGCAAACGACTTGGCATCGAAGTAGTCCCCGCCTTGGAGCTTGGCTCTAATTTAAAAGGACGAGACATACACATTCTTGGCTATTACATTGATTTTAAACATCCTTGGTTAAGGCAGCATCTTAATGATTTACGTGAAGCGAGACGTAATAGAGCCCTGAAAATGGTTGATCGCCTCTGTGAAATGAGAATAGATGTTTTGCCAAAAGATGTTCTTAAGATTGCTGGTGATAGTTCCGCGGTGGGCAGAGTTCACTTGGCCAGAGTTATGCTTGAGAAAGGATATATAGACAGTATCCAGGATGCTTTTGATACATATATCGGCAAAGATGGCCCGTGTTATGTAGAAAAAAACACGTATTCTCCGCAGGAAGCTATTGAAATTATAAAAAAAGTGGGTGGCGTTCCTGTTTTAGCACATCCTGCCGTGTCAAAAGTTGATGAATTTATTCCAAACTTTATAGATTCGGGTCTTCAGGGTCTTGAGGTTTATCACAGCAGACACACCAAGCAACAGACCGTAAAATATAAAAAACTAGCAAAGAAATTAGGACTAATTGTTACGGGTGGCTCGGATTGTCACGGGTTGAGCGGTGAATTATTAATTAATTCGGTCAATGTTCCTAACTCAGTTTTAAATAACCTTAAAAAACTTAAAATATCATCAAGTGATGGTGGATGACTCCTTTCTTTAGGTGTTTCTAAAAATTAAGGATAAATAAAGTTTGAACTATGATATAATTTTCCTGCTAAATTGCTATTTTTGGGTGAAAATATGAAAAAAAATAATAAATTTTTTGTTGTAACGTATGGCTGTCAGATGAACAAGCATGATTCCGAAAAAATTATTGGTTTGCTTTTATCTCAAGGTTATAAACGCGCCGAAACCATGGAAGGGGCGGATATTATCATCTTTAATACTTGTTGTGTTCGCGGATCAGCCGAGGATAGGTTGTTTGGAAACATCAACTCTTTAAAACTCATTAAAGACAAAAGGCAGGATTTGATCATCGCCGTTGGAGGATGTGTTGCCCAAAAAGAGGGGTCGAAGTTGCAGAGAAAAATGTCTCATGTTGATGTGGTTTTTGGAACTCACAACATAGCCAGTCTTCCAACTCTTATCAAAGAAGCCCAGAAAGGGAAGATTGCTTGCGAAGTGTTGAAAAGTCCCCGGGATGAGATTAAAGCTCTTCCTGTTGAACGCGATAATTCTGTCAGAGCTTGGGTTAATATATCTACAGGTTGTAATAATTTTTGTTCCTATTGCATCGTTCCATATGTGCGGGGAAGAGAGACAAGCAGATCATTTGAGGATATAGTTGCTGAAGTTAAGATGCTTGCCAGCGAGGGGTTTTTAGAAGTAACACTACTTGGGCAAAATGTGAATTCTTACGGACGCGATTTATATGGAGAGATTCGTTTTGCCGAGCTTTTAAGACAATTAAACGAGATAGACGGCATCGAACGAATTAGATTTACTAGCTCTCATCCCCGTGATTTTAATGGTGACATTGTCTTAGCTCTTGCAGAATGTGAAAAAGTTTGTGAGCATGTACATCTTCCCCTTCAGGCCGGTTCAGATAATGTTTTAAAGACCATGAGGAGGGGATACACAAAAGAGGGTTACCTTGATTTGGTCAAAAAAATTTATGAGGCGGTTCCGAATTGCAGCATAACGACCGATATAATTGTTGGGTTTCCAGGGGAGACTGAAGAAGACTTTTTAGATACGCTTGATGTTGTCAAGCAAGCAAGGTTTGACAATGCTTTTACGTTTGCTTATTCACCAAGAGAAGGGACAAGAGCTTTCGAAATGGAAAATCAAATTTCTAAAAAGGTTAAAATGGATAATTTTAAGCGGTTGCTTGAAGTGCAAAACAAAAATAGTTTAAAAAATAATCTTGTTCTTATGGAAAAAGAGCTTGAGGTTTTGGTGGAGAGCCCCAGCAAGAAGAAGGCCGATGTTTTGACCGGGAGGACAAGGACCAACAAGGTGGTCAATTTCCCTGGACCGCATTCGTTGATAAATAGGTTGGCAAGAGTTAAGATAAAAGAAGTTCGTTCTTGGTCTTTAAACGGCGAGCTTAAAGAGGTTTGTGAACGGGAGAGCATATGTCGATTGTAATTGGCTGCATAACTCCACACCCGCCAATACTCGTTCCAGAAATTGGTGGAAGCAGTATATCACAGATTGAAGCCACTCAAAATGCCATGTATGAAATAGTAGATAGAGTGGCTTACTTAAAACCCGACACATTAATTTTTATATCTCCACATAGCCCGGCCTTTTCGGATGCAATAACCATAAAGATGCGCTCGCAACTTAGCGGCTCGCTTGCCCAGTTTGGAGCTTTTTCGGTCAGCTTTCAAGTCGAAAATGATGTTGAAATGGCTAAAGCTATAACAGATGAGGCCGGGAGCGCTGGGATACCCGTTATTGATTTAAGTAAACAAGGATATCAACACCTTGAGGAACTTGATCATGGAGTACTCGTTCCCCTTTATTTTCTGAGAGAGAAGTTGTCCACACCCATAGTTTCGTTATCCATTTCTTATTTGAGTTATCCAAAGCACTATCAATTGGGTGTCGCCATACAAAGAGCTTCGGAAAGACTTGGCAGAAGAGTTGCGTTTATCGCTAGCGGAGATCTTTCACATAGACTGACATCATCCGCGCCCGCAGGATATAACCCACGAGGCATAGACTTTGACTTGACGGTTAAGAAGATAATTGAAAGAGCTGAGTTTCCAAAATTGCTTAAGATAGACGAATCTCTCATAGAAGATGCCGGAGAGTGTGGTTTGCGTTCCCTTATAGCCCTGGGCGGAGTTTTTGAAGGACAGAAGGTTAAGTCCCGCATTTTATCCTACGAGGGTCCCTTTGGCGTTGGATACATGGTGGCAATGATCGAACCTATCAAGAGCGATAAAGACAAATTTTTCTTGGAACACATATTGTTCGATGAAAAAACAAAGAAAGGGGAGAGCGGGAAAAAAGTAAGCGAACCAGTAAAATTGGCAAGAAAAGCGGTTGAAAATTATATAAAGAAAAGGAAGACTATGAGCCCCCCGGATGTTTTATCTGATTTTTTAAAAAAAAGAGCAGGTGTATTTGTTTGCATTAAGAAAGATAATGCTCTTAGAGGATGTATAGGGACCACGGTTCCTTGTCAAGAAAGCATTGCGGAAGAGATTATTAAAAATGCTATACAAGCTGCAACATGCGACCCAAGATTTCCGCCCATTAGAGAATCCGAACTTCTCGATTTAGAATATTCGGTTGATGTTTTAGGTGACCCAGAACCCATTCTTGATGAAAGTCATCTTGATCCTAAAAAGTATGGCGTCATCGTAAGATCCGGTTTTAAAACGGGGCTTTTGTTGCCCGATCTTGACGGTGTTGATTCCGCAAAAAAACAAGTCAATATAGCCATGCAAAAGGCTGGTTTACAAGAAGATGAGCCGGTTGAACTTTTTAGATTTGAGGTTAAGCGGTATAAATGATGGCTTTTTGTATAACAAATGTTGGATAGTTGATGGCTAATAGTTGAAAATAAAATGTTGAAAGTTAAAAGCGTATAGGGTAATGGGTAGGTGTACATAAGAGGAAAGTTGAAAAATATTTCTATTTATTATTACGAGGGCAAGTGAAGTTGTGACAATCTGAAAAAAGAAAAAATTTCCGGGTGAAAGATGTCAAAGATACGCGCAAAAGTTAAAGTTGAGGGAAGAGTTCATGGCGTGTATTATCGTTCATACACAAAAGATATTGCTGAGAATGTAAATGTAACGGGCTGGGTTAAAAATTTATCCGATGGTTCGGTTGAGATGGTTCTTGAGGGAGATGAAGATGATGTTAGGGAGGTTATCAGGTGGTCTTACCAAGGTCCACCTGCAGCGAAGGTTGTTAATGTGACAGTCAATTGGGAAAATTATAGCGGTGAGTTCGAAGATTTTAAGGTCAAGTATTGGTAAGTTTAGATCTGGTTTTTATGGCGGGTGATTGGCAGTTAAAATTGTTTAAGTCGCCCCCTGCGCGGGCGTTGATTGAAATGAACCCTCCTAACCGCGCTGACCAAATTGTTTGCAGCTTACCTGTAAGGAATTGAAACAATACACATCGGCTTAACTTCACAACTTAGAAGGGCTGCTCTTTCTGTTCCGATTAACATTGTTGAAGGAAATAACAGTAAAAGCAAAAAAGAACTTCATCATTTCATAGATATAGCGCTCGATTTTTTAGCAGAAATAAAATACTCGTTGATGTTTTCAAAGAGAACTGGGTATATAAAAAGCAATACTGAGCATGCTCAAGAATCTTCTTTCCGAAGAGGCAAATTGCTTTGGAGCTCCCAAAAGAGTCTTTAACTTCAGTCTTCAGTCTAAAAACTTTATTGACATCGCTTAACAGAATTGCTAGTATTAATTAACCTTTAAATTAGTCCAGTGAGACTAGGAAGGAGTTGGTTAATTTGAAAAAACTTAATTTAATAGAATTTAGCAAAATACCTTTGATTGATTGTGAGGGTATTTTTTTATTTGGGAGAATAAATGAATGAGATGAAATTCAAGAAAAAGAAGTTAATAATGGACGAGACCTCAATTAAAAGAGCGCTTAAAAGAGTTGCCCACGAGATTATTGAGAAAAACAAAGGTGCGGAAAATGTTGCGTTGGTTGGCATTAGAAGCCGTGGGATATATCTTGCACACAGACTGGCAAAATATATTGAAGAAATAGAGAAAAAGATCGTTCCTATCGGTGTTTTGGATGTGGCTTTTTATAGAGACGATGTTGGCAATCGAATAATTCCTCATCACATTTCTAAAACAGAGATACCTTTTGATGTTATGGGAAAAAATATTATTCTCGTCGATGATGTGTTATATACGGGAAGAACCATAAGGGCTGCTCTTGATGCAATTATGGATTTTGGACGACCTGAAAGAATACAATTGGCTATTTTGGTTGATCGAGGACATCGCGAACTACCAATTCGCGCCGATTTTGTGGGCAAAAATATACCCACTTCACAAAATGAGCGTGTTTGGGTGAGCTTAAAAGAAGAAGATGACGTAGATTCGGTAGATATACGAGAAGATGCCAATTAATCCCTATCCTTTCGATGGGGATTTTTTTGAATGGGGGGATAAATGGTTTTCAAGAAGAAGGATTTACTGAGCATAAAGGATTTAAGCAAAGAGGAGATTCAACACGTTCTTGAACTGGGGGACTCTTTTAAAGAAATATTGACCCGGGACATTAAAAAAGTACCCACGCTTCGTGGGAAAACCGTTGTAAATTTTTTTGCTGAGCCGAGCACGCGAACGAGAACCTCATTTGAATTGGCAGCCAAACGTCTTAGTGCAGATGTCGTGAATATTTCGGCAAAAAGCAGCAGTTTGGTCAAAGGGGAATCGTTGAAGGATACTGCAAAAACAATAGAAGCGCTTGGAGCGGATGCGGTTATTGTTCGGCATCTCTCGGCAGGGGCGCCAAAGTTTTTTGCAGAAAACGCTAAATGTTCAGTGATAAATGGCGGAGATGGAGCCCACGAACACCCCACACAGGCATTGCTTGATTTATTCACCATGAGACAGAAATTTGGTCGAATAGAGGGTTTGCATGTGGGAATAGTGGGCGATATCGCCCACAGCAGAGTTGCTCGTTCAAACCTACTTGCTTTAAACAAAATGGGAGCAAGGGTTACGTTGATAGCCCCCCCAACACTCATTCCTGCAGGGATTGAATCCCTGACTGCCGTCAAACACGGTATGGGCGCTGAGATTAAATATGACTTTGATTCCGTTATTGAAAAACTGGATGTTATTTATATGTTGCGAATCCAGTTAGAGCGACAAACGGAAAGTCTTTTCCCGTCTGTTAGAGAATATGCCAAGCTTTTTGGCTTGAACCTGGAAAGACTCAAAAGAGTCAAAAAAGATATATTGGTGATGCACCCCGGACCCATGAATAGGGGAATTGAAATTTCCTATGAGGTTGCAGATATTCCTCAAACCGCTGTTACCAAACAGGTCGCAAACGGTGTAGCAATCAGAATGTCCGTTCTATATCTGCTGCTTGGAGGTGTGGAAATTGAGAAGGTTGCTAATTAGAGGCGGTAGGGTAATAGATCCCGCAAACAAAATTGATGGTGTTTTGGATATTTTGGTCGAGGGTGAAAAAATTGCTGCTGTGGGGGAAAATCTTGAAGTCAGTGATTGTGAGATAGTTGACGCAAAGAACAAAATTGTTACTCCCGGCCTAATTGATATGCACGTTCATCTGCGCGAACCAGGGCGAGAAGATGAAGAAACCATTAAGAGCGGGAGCAGGGCGGCTGCGGCGGGTGGCTTCACCTCTGTTGCGTGTATGCCAAACACATACCCAGTGAATGATAATTCCGCTATTACAGAAATGATAATCGAGAAAGCAAATGAGGCAGATTTAATCAATGTCTATCCAATTGCGGCAATTACCAAAGGCCTAACAGGTAAGGAATTGACCGAGATGAGCGAACTGGTTGACTCTGGAGCCGTTGCTTTCTCTGATGATGGGGAATATGTTAAGAACGATGAGGTTATGAGGAGGGCTCTTGAATACAGCAAGATGTTTGATGTTTCTTTAATCTCGCATGCCGAATCGAAGAAATTATCTGCGGGCGGTCAAATAAACGAAGGGTATTACTCAACAGCGCTTGGATTGAGAGGAATTCCTTCTGCCGCGGAAGAGATTGCAATTGCGAGAGACATTATTCTCTCGGAGCTTGTGGATGCAAGGATTCATTTTACACATATTAGCACCAAAGGTTCGTTGAGGTTGGTAAAGGAAGCGAAGGAGAGGGGTTTGAAGGTCACGTGCGATGTTACCCCCCACCACTTAGTTCTAACCGAGGAAGCGCTGGCTAATTATGATACCAATTGCAAGGTAAATCCGCCCCTAAGAACAAAAAATGATGTTGATGCCTTAAGTAAAGCGCTATCTGAAGGGGTAATTGATGCTATAGCCAGCGATCACGCACCACACGCGATACACGAAAAAGAAGTTGAATTTTCGGCCGCCGCTTTTGGAATGATCGGCCTGGAAACTACATTGCCGCTGATGATTACCAAGATTGTTAATGCTGGTATATTGAGTTTACCAAAGATGATTGAAAAATTTACAATTTCCCCTGCAAGGATTTTAAAAATAAATAAAGGGACTCTGTCTGTTGGAGCTGACGCTGATATCTCCATAATAGACAATATGGCTAAGGTAAAGATTGAGTCTAATAAATTTAAATCTAGGAGCAAGAACTCTCCGTTTATTGGTTGGGAGTTTAATGGGAAAGTTCACCATTTAATCGTAAGAGGAAAGACACTCGTTGATAGCAGTAAATTAATTAAATAAATGGCAGCAAAAGGGATGTATGATTCATGCGAAATAAAGCGATATTGGCTTTAGAAGATGGAACAATATTTAAAGGATATAGTGTAGGAGCCGAAGGAGAGACATTTGGAGAAGTTGTCTTCAATACGAGCATGACGGGATACCAGGAAATTTTGACCGACCCTTCGTACGCCGGTCAAATTGTTACCATGACTTATCCTCTAATTGGAAATTATGGCGTTAACTCCCAGGATTATGAGTCAAGGGGTCCGTTTTTAGAGGGATTTGTAGTTAGGGAATATTCAAGATTTTTTAGCAGCTGGAGGGCCAAGGGGTCTTTAGAAGATTTTCTGAAAAATTTTGGCATAGTATGTATTGAAGGCGTAGACACAAGGGCACTAACGAAACACATTAGAAGCGCTGGGGCGATGAGAGGGGTTATTTCAACCAACGATCAGAATGTGGATAGCCTTGTCGAGAAGATAAATTATTTCCCGAGCCTTGTGGGGCGGGATTTGGTAAAAGAAGTTACCATCGATGATTCTTATACGTGGGAAACTAAGCCTGGAGCAAAATATCGTGTTGTGGCTTTTGATTTTGGGATTAAGAGAAATATCCTAAAGTGCCTGGAAAGCGTAAATTGCAAGGTGGAAGTGGTGCCCGCATCGACTTCGGCGGACGACATATTGGCATTGGACCCACACGGAATATTTCTTTCAAATGGTCCGGGTGATCCCAAGGGTGTATCTTATGCTATTCAGACGGTAAGAAATTTAATAGGCAAAAAACCAATATTTGGCATATGTTTAGGTCATCAGTTGTTGGCATTGGCGCTTGGAGCCGATACTTACAAGCTTAAATTCGGACATAGGGGAGCAAATCATCCGGTTAAAAATTTAGCCAGCGACAAAATCGAGATTACATCACAAAATCATGGTTTTGCTGTGAATGGAAATAGTTTTAAGGATAAAAAAGGTAAAATTTTTAGTGATTTCGGCGAAATTGAAATTACTCACATAAATTTAAACGATGATACCGTAGAGGGGTTGCGGTGTTTGGAATTACCAGCCTTTTCGGTGCAGTATCATCCCGAGGCTTCACCAGGTCCTCACGATTCAAAATATTTATTTAAAGACTTTGTAAATATGATGGAGGAATTTACGGAGGGGAAAAAGTGATGATCTGGGGTTTAAATATCCCCGATAGGGTTTTAATTTTGCTTTTTGTGTTGATGGTTGTTTTGGGGCCTGCGTTGATAGCTATAATTGGTGTTGTTTTGGCAATGGCTAAGCACAAACAAGAAAGAGATGAAGTAGATGCCCAAGAGAAATGATATTAAGAAAATCTTAATAATAGGTTCAGGCCCAATAATTATAGGACAGGCTTGCGAATTTGATTACTCAGGGACACAGGCTTGTAGGGCTTTGAAAGAGGATGGTTTTGAGGTTGTGTTGGTTAACTCAAACCCGGCTACAATAATGACAGATCCAGAATTTGCCCATAAAACTTATATTGAACCCATAACCCCTGAGATCGTGAAGAAGATTATAGCTAAAGAACGACCGGATGCGTTGCTTCCAACCCTAGGTGGACAAATGGGATTAAATATAGCTGTTACCCTAGCCGAAAGCGGTGTTTTCCACCAGTATGGTGTTGAACTCATTGGGGCAAAACTTGAAGCAATAAAGAAAGCCGAGGACAGAAGCCTGTTTAAGAAGGCGATGATGAGAATTGGCCTCGACTTGCCGCGAAGCGGATTTGCCCATTCTTTGAACGAAGCATTAGGGGTGGTCCAAAAAGTTGGTTTTCCTACCGTTATCCGCCCCTCTTACACTCTGGGTGGTACCGGAGGAGGGATTGCTTATAACATGGAGGAATTTCGGGAGATGGCGGTCATTGGGATATCCCTCAGTCCGATAGACGAGATTCTAATCGAAGAATCGTGTCTTGGGTGGAAAGAATACGAGCTTGAAGTCATGAGGGATTTAAATGATAACGTTGTTATCGTATGCACAATTGAAAATTTTGATCCGATGGGTATTCATACGGGAGACAGTATAACGGTTGCTCCTTCGCAAACACTATCGGATAAAGAGCATCAACTTTTAAGGGATGCCTCGATAGCAATCATAAGGGAGATAGGCGTCGAAACAGGCGGTTCAAACATTCAATTTGCAATTCACCCCCAAACCGGCCGCATCGTTGTGATTGAGATGAACCCGAGGGTTTCAAGGAGTTCTGCTTTGGCTTCCAAGGCAACAGGATTTCCCATTGCCAAGATAGCGGCGAAACTTGCAGTCGGCTACACTTTAGACGAGATTCCAAATGACATCACCAAGAAGACTCCCGCGTCGTTTGAGCCAGCAATAGACTATGTGGTTGTCAAATTTCCAAGGTGGGCATTTGAAAAATTCCCCGGAGCCGATGAAACGCTTACAACCAAGATGAAGTCGGTTGGAGAGGTTATGTCGATAGGGCGCACCTTTAAGGAAGCGCTTCAAAAGGCCATTCGCTCCCTTGAGATTGATAGGCATGGACTCGGTGCGGATGGTCAAGATGAGATTATTGAAGAACAAATTCAAACCAAATTGTCGGTACCAAACGCTGAAAGGATTTTCTACATAAAACATGCTTTAGATATCGGTATGAGCATAAACGAGGTTCATGAATTAACGAAGATAGACAAGTGGTTTTTGTATAACATTTTAGAGATTGTTCATATGGAAAGGTTGATTTCGCGTCATAGTTTAAATGATTTATCTAAAGAACTTTTAAAAGAGGCAAAACGATTTGGATTTTCAGATTTCCAAATCGCTCATTTAACAAACAGTGCAGAAACCGAGGTTCGAAAGAGAAGAAAAGAAGCTGAAATCTTGCCCACGTATAAATTGGTGGACACTTGCGCAGCGGAATTTGAAGCTTACACACCCTATTATTACTCCACCTATGAGGATGAAAGCGAAATAAGACCATCAAGTAAACCTAAGGTTATGATTCTCGGCAGCGGGCCAAATAGGATAGGACAGGGAATTGAATTCGATTATTGTTGTGTTCATGCCTCTCTTGCTCTAAAAGAAGCCGGCTATGAGACGATTATGGTAAATTGCAACCCAGAAACCGTGAGTACCGATTATGATACCTCGGACAAGCTTTTTTTTGAACCACTTACATTTGAAGACGTTATGAACATCGTTGAAGCCGAGAAGCCGGAGGGCGTAATACTTCAGTTTGGCGGTCAAACACCTTTGAAGCTTGCGGCTTCCTTGGAGAAGGCAGGCGTTAATATATGGGGCACGTCTTCAGATAGCATCGATTTAGCCGAAGACAGAAAAAGATTTGGGCAGCTACTTAAGAAATTAAATATGAATCAACCCGAAAATGGAACCGCTAAATCATACGAAGAAGCCTTAAAAATAGCAAAAAGGATTGGTTATCCTTTGGTGGTTCGTCCTTCTTATGTTTTGGGTGGGCGCGCCATGGAAATTGTTTACTCCGAAAAAATGCTTGAAAAGTATATCACTTCTGCTGTGCAAGTTTCTTTCGAGCACCCGATTTTAATAGATAGATTTCTTGAAGGAGCTATGGAAATTGACGTTGATGCTGCTTGTGATGGAGAGGATGTGTTTATCGGAGCCATCATGGAACACATAGAAGAGGCCGGTATCCATTCAGGTGATAGCGCGTGCACCATACCGACATTTTCGTTAAACCACGATGAACTCGAGAAGATCAAGGACACTACTGTTGAATTGGCAAAAGCCCTGAAGGTTATTGGTTTAATTAACATTCAATATGCTGTTAAAGATGGCAAGCTCTATGTTTTGGAGGTGAATCCCAGGGCCTCAAGAACTATTCCTTTTGTCAGCAAGTCAATTGCGATACCTTTGGCAAAAGTTGCATCCTTTATCATGATGGGCAAAAAATTAAGGGAATTAAACCTTCCTGACAAGATTGAGCGGGATTACGTAACCGTAAAAGAAGCTGTTTTACCTTTTAGAAAGTTTCCTGAGGTTGACACGGTGCTTGGTCCCGAAATGAAGTCTACCGGGGAAATAATGGGTATAGACAGATCTTTTGGTAAATCGTTTAATAAGTCACAAATGGCGGCGGATCAAGGCTTGCCAAGCGAAGGAACGGTTTTTATAAGTGTGTGTGATAAAGACAAAGAAGCCATTGTTCCAATAGCCGAGGGGTTTGCGAGGATGGGCCTAAAGATTGTGGCCACAAAGGGAACGGCACATGTTCTATCGCAAAATGATATTCTGGTTCAAGGGGTTTTGAAAGTTAGAGAGGGAAGGCCAAACATCGTTGACTTGATAAAGAGCGGATCGATCGATCTTGTAATTAATACCCCCTGGGGCAAAGAGACGCGCAGCGACGGTTACCATATCAGAACAGCTTCGACGGCGCAGGGAGTTCCGTGTATAACAACAATTTCAGGGGCACGGGCGGCGGTGCAAGGGATTGATTCTTTGATTGATGGTGAAATAACCGTCGAAGCAATTCAGGATTATTATGGAGTTGAAAAAGAATAATGGTTCATATAAAAGCAAAGGTTTTAGCCAAAATTGAAGTTGCGATTGACATTTACAAGTTAAGACTTTCATGTCCCAAAATTGCGGCAAGTGTTTTACCTGGTCAGTTTGTGCATGTGGAATGCGGCAAAGATAGAGAGTTTATCTTACGGAGACCCTTTAGTGTTCACAGACGATTAGGTGGCAACGCTTTTGAGATTCTTTTCCAGGTTGTTGGAAAGGGCACAAGAGCATTGGCAGAGATTGAGAAAGGCGATATATTGGATGTGATTGGGCCGCTTGGAAATGGGTTTGAAGTTTCAGATACCGTCAAAAACACTCTTTTAATTGCGGGCGGAATTGGAGTTGCACCCTTGATGTTTTTGGCAGAAAAATTATTTGCTGGCAAGATTCCTTTTGATGTTTTAATTGGGTGCGCAAATTGTAAAAAAGCGGTCCCGTTTGATTTGCAAAATATCATTAAAGATAGAGTTTTTTTTGCGACAGATGATGGTAGTCTTGGTTTTAAAGGCACGGTAACCGAGCTATTCTTAAATCATTTGAAAAAAAATGAAAAACCCGATGTAATTTATACTTGCGGGCCGAAAGCCATGCTCAAACAGGTTGCTTTGATTGCTGAAAAACATGGGATAGCGTGTTTTTTGTCCCTTGAGGAGCGGATGGCATGTGGAATCGGTGCATGTCTTTCATGTGTTTGCAAAACAAAAAGTGGACAAAAACGCGTCTGTGTCGATGGGCCAATTTTTGATGCATCTGAAATTATTTGGGAATAGGAGCGTAAATCTTGAAGCCGAGCTTGGAAGTTAACATTGCGGGAATTAAAATGAAAAATCCTGTCATGACAGCGTCGGGGACATTTGGAAGTGGTTTAGAGTACTCAAATTTCATAGATTTATCAAAACTTGGCGCCATAGTAACAAAAGGAGTTTCCTTAAAGGAACAACAAGGGAATTTGACGCCCCGTATCTATGAAACTCCTTGTGGAATGTTAAATTCAATTGGCCTGCAAAATAAAGGTGTTGAAAAATTTATCCTAGAAGACATGGCTTTTTTAAAAGAGTTTAATGTGCCCATAATTGTTAATGTTGCGGGTAGCGCGATTGAGGAGTATGTGGAAGTTGCCCAAAGGCTTTCCGAGGAAGATTGTATAAGTGCTCTAGAGCTCAACATATCCTGCCCCAATGTTAAAGCCGGTGGTTTGGTTTTTGGTTCAGATGTCGATTCGGCTGCTAAATTAACCACTTTCGTCAGAAAAGCAACCAAACTGCCGCTCATCGTTAAACTATCTCCGAATGTTGGAAATATCGAGACAATCGCGAAAGGTGTGGAGGAAGCGGGCGCGGATGCGATATCATTAATTAATACGCTAATTGGTTGCGCAATTGATGTAGATTCATTTAAACCTCAACTTGCGAACGTGATAGGAGGCCTCTCTGGCCCCGCGGTAAGGCCAGTTGCGATTGCTATGGTTTGGCGTGTATCGAAAGCGGTAGGTATTCCAGTAATTGGGATGGGTGGGATTATGAATTGTCGTGATGCTCTTGAATTTTTTCTAGCCGGGGCAAGCGCTGTGGCTGTCGGAACAGCAAATTTTATAAATCCTGAGGTTACAATGGAAATAATTGATGGACTTGCAGAATTCTTAAGAATCAACAAATTAAACAGTATTTTGGAAGTGGTGGGCAAGCTAAAAGTATGAAAAAAAATCCGCTAATAGTTGCGCTAGATGTTCCATCAAAAAAAGAAGCATTAGACATGGTTGATCAACTTAAAGTGTATGTAGATTTCTATAAAATCGGTTTGCAGTTATTTTTGGCGGAAGGTCATGGTGTTGTTGAGGCAATTAAAGATTGTGGTGTAAATATTTTTCTGGATTTAAAGCTTCACGATATACCCAATCAGGTAGCGGCAGCCTGTAGAGAGTTGGTTAAAATGGAGGTTAGTATGTTTACGGTTCACACGCAAGGTGGTTTTGAGATGATGAAGCGGGCAAAAGAGGCGGTAGAGGACGAGGCTTTTAAATTGGGAATTAGCCCGCCGGTTGTTTTGGGAGTGACGGTTTTAACTAGTCTTGATCAAAAAGACTTAACCGACATGGGGATCAACAGGAAAGTAAACGAACAAGTTTTGGGTCTTGCGTCTATGGCCACGGAGGCGGGTTTGGATGGAGTCGTTGCTTCCCCGAATGAAATTTCAGATCTAAAACGAGTTCTGGGTGAAGATAATATGATAGTTGTTCCAGGTATAAGACCAAAGGGTGCTGCCAAAACAGACCAAAAACGGGTAATGTCTCCACAGGAAGCCCTAACGAAAGGGGCAGATTATATAGTTGTTGGTAGACCAATAATTGAGGCTATCGATCCGCTCAATAAGACGGTGGAAATACTAAATGAAATCAAGGGGGTTTGTTGATTTGTTTTACGAGGAAGAGCTATTAGAGGTACTAAAAAGCCACGAGGCTTTAAGAAAGGGACACTTTGTTCTTTCGTCAGGATTTCATAGCGATACATATATTCAATGCATGAATGTGCTTAAATATCCGGCTCTTGCCAATAGAATTGCGATTGCGATGAGTGAGCCTTATTTTGATGTCCCGATAGACGTAGTTGTGGCACCAGCTGTGGGAGGGGTAGTTCTTGGATTCGCTGTTGCCCAAGCTCTTGACAAGCGTTTTGTTTTCGCAGAAAGAGAAAATGGCCAAATGGCCTTAAGGAGAGGGTTTAAGCTTTACGAGGGCGAACGGGTGTTGATAGTCGACGATGTTGTAACTAAGGGCGGTTCCCTTAAAGAGGTTATCGACTTAGTAAAGGACGCAGGCGCGAAAATAGTGGGCATTAATTGTCTGATCGATAGGGGCGAAGATAAGATTTTTGCAGAGCCGCTTGCGTCTCTAATTAAAGTACCTACTATTTCTTACAAACCAGAGGAATGTCCTCTTTGTATGAAGAAAGTTCCCTTAATAAGCCCCGGTAGCAGGAGATTATTAAAATTTATTGAATAATAAAATGATAAATTATATTTTTGTTATTTTTGCAGGTTGATGGTTGCAATGCACAAAAGTTCTATGTATAATTGCGCTGTGCAGTCAAAAAACAAAAGGAGGAAAGAATTATGGCGTTACCAAAATTATCTGATGCAGATCGAAAAGCTGCCTTAAAAAAGGCCGTAGAGACTCGTCAAAAGAGAGCTGAGTTGAAAACAAAAATCAAGGAAGGAAAAGTTTCATTGACGGAAGTTTTAAACAAGGCCTCTGATCCTATCGTTGGGAGAATGAAGGTTTCTGATTTGTTGGGATCTCTTCCCAAAATTGGCAAAGTAAGAAGTCAGAAAATCATGGAGCAGTTGAAAATTAGCTCATCAAGGAGGATTGCGGGTTTAGGCTCTCGCCAAAAAGATCAGTTAATTAAAGAACTTGTTTAATGGAAAGTGATAGGAAACTATTTATAATATCTGGTCCTTCTGGGGCCGGTAAAGGGACGGTTGTCTCGGAGTTGTTAAAGAAATTAAGTGACGTTGAGTTGTCTATCTCAGCAACTACAAGGAAAATGCGTCCCAGTGAAAAGCAAGGTATAAGTTATTTTTTTTTAAGCGAAGAAGAGTTTAACGAAAAAATAAAGAACGATGAGTTTTTAGAGTGGAAAAATGTTTACTCTAACAAGTATGGGACTCTTCGCGGCTTAGTTAGGGATCATCTTCGAAAAGGTCGGGATGTTCTCCTTGAATTAGATGTTCAAGGAGCAATGGCCGTTAAGAGGAGGATCCCTAATTCAGTTTTAATTTTTATAAAACCGCCATCTTCAAGTGTTTTGAAAGAAAGATTGATGGGTAGAAAAACAGAAACAAAAGATGACGCAAGGGTTCGTTTAGAAAAAGCTGAAGCGGAAATAAGCTTAGCGAATAGATATGAATATGTCGTTGTAAATGACGAGTTGGAAAAAGCAATTGATGAGCTTTTAAGAATAATAAAGCATGAAAGATTAAAGAAAACTAAAATTATTTTATAGCATTCGAAGGGGTCAAATATGCTGATTTATCCAAAAATTGATGATTTGCTTAAGAGGGTTGACAACAAATACACATTGGTTATTTTGGCTGCAAAGCGGGCTAGACAAATAAATAATTCATTGAGCTCTGACTATAGACAAGGTCTAGAAGCTTTGGCTCCGACCGACGAGAAACTTAAATCTTACAAACCTTTAGACATTGCGTTAAAAGAGATCGTTGATGGAAAAATAACCTATGAACGTGTAACGGACGGCATTAAATAAAGTAATTGAAATTCATCTAAAGATGTAGGTAGTTCGCATGCTTAATGGAAAAAATGTTGTTCTTGGCGTAAGTGGCGGAATTGCCGCATACAAAGCAGTTGAAGTTGTAAGAACTCTTATAAAAAACGGGGCAACCGTAAAAGTTATTATGACAAGTGCGGCTGTTAAATTTATAACTCCCCTAACCTTTAAAACTCTAACGAAGCAACCCGTAATAATGGATTTATTTGACGAAGACCCAAGAGGCGAAATTTACCACATTTCACTAAGTGAAGAAGCGGATGTTATTTTGATTGTTCCCGCCACTGCAAATATAATAGCTAAAGCGGCCAATGGCATAGCAGATGATATTCTTTCAACTACTCTTTTGGCTGCGAATGCGCCAATTATTTATGCTCCGTCAATGAATTCAAAGATGTATCTGAATCAAGCAACACAAAAAAACATAGAACAATTAAAAGCCCGTGGTTGTCGAATGGTCGGGCCAACATTAGGTGAACTTGCTTGTGGTGAAAAAGGGGTGGGCAGGTTGGCAAAGGTTGATGCGATAATCGAAGCAGTTAAATTTGAAATTACTAGATCGATTGATTTAACAGGGTATTCTGTTCTAGTCACTGCTGGAGGCACTCGCGAATCGATTGATCCGGTACGATTTATAGGAAATAGGTCATCCGGTAAGATGGGGCATGCAATTGCAAACGAACTTGCAGAACGTGGCGCAAATACAACCTTAATTAGTACCCCCACTTACCTAAGCGCTCCTAAAAAAGTTAACTTTGTCACTGTGAAAACTGCCCTCGATATGCACAAAGAAGTTGTTGGGCGGTTTGATTCTTGCAATGCGGTAATTATGGCTGCGGCTGTTGCTGATTTTCGTCCTTTAAAACCACACAAAGAGAAAATAAAAAAAGAGCAAATAAGAGAACTCAACCTGAGGTTGACCCTAAATCCAGATATCATAAGGGATTTGGGGGGAAAGAAGAAAAACCAAGTGTTAATCGCGTTTGCGGCAGAGTCTGAAAATTTGGTAGAAAATGCACGGCGGAAACTCAAAGATAAAAGGTTAGACCTAATTGTTGCAAATGATATCTCAAAACCAGGGATAGGGTTTGAAGATGATTTTAATCAGGTTGTTTTGATCGATAAAAATGATAATGTTAAAAAAATTCCTCGTATGACAAAAAGAGAAATTGCAAGGAAGATAGTCGATAGATTGGTTGAGATGCTCAAGTCTCAATAAGACCTATAAATTTTTTGTAAAAGAAAATTGGGTATGTTTAACATAGTGAAAAAATCTGAAAGTATCAAAGAAAAAGTTTTGATTATTGTGGGTCCTACTTCGGTAGGGAAGAGTGAGGTTGCCATTGAGTTAGCCAAAAACCTCAATGGCGAAATTATTTCCGCAGATTCTATGCAAATCTACAAAGGAATGAATATCGGCACCGCAAAATTAAATCCCCGCGAAATGTGCGGAGTCAAACATCAGCTAATCGATATGATTGAGCCGACGGAGAATTTTAGCGTTGCGAAATATCAAAGACTGGCCCGTTCTTCAATTTCTAAAATCAACAAAAGAGGAAGGTTGCCCATATTGGTTGGTGGTTCAGGGTTATATATAAGAGCCGTCCTTGATAAACTTGAGTTTCCAAAAGGGGCACTAAAGTCATCTATTCGACAAGAATTGGAGTGTCGCGCTAAGAACAATCCAGGATCACTTTATAAAGAACTCGAAAAGGTTGATTGTGAAGCTGCCAGAACAATTCACCCCAATAATTTAAGGCGCATAACCAGAGCGCTCGAAATTATCAAGCTTACGGGCAAATCTTATACTGAGTATCATAAAGAGTGGGAGGCTAGAGAGTCGATTTATAATATAAATATTTTTGGACTAAATTTACCTCGTGAAAAGCTTTATGTTAATATTGATAAGCGAGCTGAACAGATGTTTGACAGAGATTTTGTTGGCGAGGTTAAAGATTTGATTTTATCTAACAAATTTAACTCAGTAACCGCTCGCCAAGCACTTGGTTATAAAGAAGTAATTTATTATCTCAACGGGATGATTACGCTGGATGAGACAAAACGCCTTATTAAGCACAGAACAAGAAATTTTGCGAAGCGGCAAATTACATGGTTTAAACGAGATAATAGAATAATGTGGATTAACGTTGATGAAAAGAAAACGACGGAAGTTGCTAAAGAAATAATTGAAAATTTAAATTTTTAAGTTTTCGGGAGGCATGATGCCTAAAATTTTAGAGTTTGCAAAATCCCAAGGCGCTGGAAACGACTTTATAATAATCGATGATTTAGAAGGTGCTTTAAATTTAACCAAAAGGCAAGTTGAGCATTTTTGTGATAGGCGTTTTGGGATAGGAGCAGATGGATTAATATTGATAAGACCTTCTAAGACGCCTGGGGCGGAATTTTTTATGCATTTTTTTAATTCCGACGGCTCCCTGGCAGAGATGTGCGGAAATGGAATTCGTTGTTTTGCGAAATATCTTTTTGAATACTGTCTAACCAACAGCAAAGAGATGTCGATTGAAACCCTTGCGGGCATCAAGAAGGTGCAACTCATCTTCGATGGCGCCGAGGTGTTTGGGGCTAAGGTTGATATGGGAAAATTCTCTTTAAAATCAAAAGAAATACCGGTTGAAATTAAAAAAGATGAGGTAATTAACCATAAGGTTGATGTCGAAGGTCAATCGTTTAACATTACTTGCGTGTCGATGGGTAATCCGCACTGCGTTATTTTTGTTGAGGATCTTTCCAAGGCTCCTGTTACTACGATGGGGCCTAGAATTGAAAATTTAAGTATGTTCCCAAACAAAACCAACGTCGAGTTTGTTCAAATAATAAATAAATCGGAGATAAAATTGAGGGTGTGGGAGAGAGGCGCGGGAGAGACTTTGGCCTGCGGAACGGGCGCTTGCGCTGCCGCTGTGGCGGCCAATAAGCTTGAACTAATCGAAGACGAGATTTTGGTTCATCTCCCAGGCGGAGACCTTGAAATCAAGATATTAAACGGTAATATTTTTATGACAGGACAGGCCGAAGAAGTATTCACCGGAAAAATTTATTTAACTTAGGAGGAATCATTGCAACAAGCTAAAAGAATTAAAAATATACCACCTTATTTATTTGCCGAAATTGATAAGAAAATAGCTCTTAAAAAAGCTGAGGGCATAGATGTCATAAGTTTAGGCATAGGCGATCCCGTGGAGCCAACACCTCAACACATAATTGATACACTTTGCAAGCAGGCAAATAACCCAGAAAACCACCGATACCCCTCGTATTTTGGAATGCCCGAGTTTAGAAAGGCCATCGTTAATTTTTGCAAGAAGAGGTTCGGTTTAATTTTGGACTCCGATAAAGAAGTTTTACCCCTAATTGGCTCAAAAGAGGGAATAGCTCACGTTTTTTTGGCTTTTGTAGATCCCGGCGATATAGTCTTAGTTCCCGATCCCGGCTATCCCGTTTATAACGTGGGCACAATTATTGCCGGTGGAAAACCTCACTATATGCCCCTTCTTTTCGAGAATAATTTTCTGCCCGATTTAACAAAGATTGAAGACGAAATAGCGAAAAGGGCAAAAATTATGTTTATCGGTTATCCGAATAATCCAACCTCGGCAATAGCGTCTATCGAATTTTTCAAAGAAGTGGTGTTTTTCGCCAAAAAACACGACATATTGGTTTGTCACGATAATGCTTATTCGGAGATTGCTTTCGATGGTTACGTCCCCCCAAGTTTTTTGGAAGTTCCTGGTGCCAAGGATGTGGGAATTGAATTTCAATCTCTTTCCAAAACATATAATATGACGGGCTGGAGAATAGGTTTTGTTGTTGGAAACGAAGCGGCTATTGAAGCCCTGGGGAGAATAAAAACGAACGTCGATTCAGGAATATTTAATGCTATACAACACGCTGGAATAGCTGCGCTGGAAGGTCATCAAGACTGCGTTAAAGAGATGTGCGACGTATATGCCAGGCGAAGAGCCATGGTCGCCAAGGCGCTGAACAAAATGGGCTTAGAATTTATGATTCCCAAAGCGACCATTTATGTTTGGGCAAAGGTTCCTAGCGGGCACACTTCAGCCAGCTTTGCCGCATACATTTTAGAAAAAGCAGGTGTGGTTGTTTCACCAGGAAATGCTTATGGTCCCTCGGGAGAGGGCTACATAAGAATCACCTTAAGCGTTAAAGATGACAGGTTAAGGGAGGCGCTGAAACGTATAGAAAATTCTTTATAACCTATATAATATTTGTATGAAGAAAACTCTTATTGAAGTCAAAGATACCCAAAAAGAAAAGGTTATTTTGGTTGCGCTCCAAAAACCCAATCAAGATTTCAGGGAGACAGAAAACTCTCTGGATGAGTTGAAGCAACTTTCATTAACCGCCGGAGCAAAAGTGGTAAAAGAAGTGATTCAGAATCGTGAAAAAATTGAGTCAAAGACTTATATAGGGACTGGAAAAGCAGAAGAAATAAGAAACATAGTAAAGAGCTCGGGTGTAAATACAGTTATTTTTAATAATGATTTAACACCAACCCAACAAGGGAATCTTGAAGGATTGATAGATTCCAAGGTGATTGATCGAACGGCTCTTATATTAGATATTTTTGCGCAACGCGCCCATTCTGGTGAGGGGAAATTGCAAGTTGAGTTGGCTCAGTTAAATTATAGATTGCCTAGGTTAAAAGGGAAGGGAGTAGAACTTTCAAGATTAGGTGGAGGAATAGGGACTAGGGGCCCCGGTGAAACCAAACTTGAGGTGGACAGAAGAAGAATCAATCGAAGGATTGGGCAATTAAAAAAAGAACTTGTCGAAATCGACAAGAGTCGTTCATTGCAGAGAAAACAGCGGAAGAAAACAAATGTCTTTAACATATCACTTGTAGGTTACACAAATGTGGGTAAATCCACCCTTTTAAATACGCTGACCGGTGCCGAAGTTTTTGTTCAGGATAAATTGTTTGCCACTTTAGATTCAACGTCACGCAAATTAACCCTTTCAGATAAGCGCGAAACGATCGTCTCGGATACCGTTGGATTTATTAAAGATCTTCCGCATCAACTAATTGCTTCTTTTAAGTCGACGCTAGATGAGGTTCGCGAGGCTGATTTAATTATTCATGTTGTGGACGCGAGTCATTTAGGGCTAGAGGATCAAATTATTTCAGTTGAAAAAATACTGGAAGAAATAGGCGTATCTGATAAGTTACAAATAACCGTTTTTAACAAAGCTGACAAGGTTGATGAAATCAAATTTAGACGATTAAGAAGAATATTTCCAGATGCAATATTTGTATCCGCGCTTAAAAATGAAGGTGTTGAAGATTTATTAAGGGTTGTTAATGAGATGGCCTCTAATGAAACAATAAAAACAACATTGGAAGTTCCTTACGATAAGGGGGTTGTTATCCAAAAAGCATACAATTTAGGGAAAGTTATTTCTGAAAAACATGTTTTATTGGGGACAATTTTAGAGGTTGAAATTCCTAAAATATATCTATCTGATTTTAAATCGTTTTTTAAAAAGGACAAAAAGTAGTGCTTTTAACTACATTAAAGGCGTCTTAGAAGCGCTACAACCTTACCTAAGATGGTTACTTCTCTCGTTGTTATCTGTTCCATTGTTGAATTTTCAGGTTTCAATATTACCATGTCCTGTTTTTTGAAAAACCTCTTAACGGTTGCCTCATCTTCAATTAAAGCAACGACAATATCCCCATTTTCTGCCGTCGATTGTTGCTTTGTAATAAGATAATCATTCTCAAATATGCCTGCTTCGATCATGCTGTTTCCTTTTACTTTTAAAATAAACGTGTTATCTTTTACTATTTCAGCTGGGAGAGGAAAGATATCTTCAATATTTTCTTTAGCTAAAAGAGGGACTCCTGCTGCAATTTGTCCAATAACGGGGACGCTTCTTACCTTATTTGGGGGAAGACCGATTTCTGTTTCTCTGAAATCAAGTACTTCGATTGTTCGAGGTTTCGAAGGATCCCTTCGAATGTATCCCTTTTTTTCCAAAGAGGAGAGGTGGCTATGAACCGTAGAAGATGAAGACAAGCCGATCGCCTTTCCAATATCTCTCACCGACGGAGGATATCCCTTTTTGTGAATTTCATTGAGAATATGGTCTAAAATTTGCCTTTGTCTTTTGGTTAAAGTTTTTTCGTTTATCACAGGACTTCCACCTCGTTGTTTTCAAAAATTATAGCAGTGAAGCAACTTAAATGCAAACATTCGTTCGAATAAATATGGCGGTTTGGAGTCAAAATAAAAATAAGTAGACTAATTTTAAAAAAATTTAAAAATTTTTAAAAAATATGTATCAATTTATGAAGGAAATCTGATAAAGTGTCGAATATACAATATG
>DSBK01000030.1 GCA_011046085.1 Actinomycetota bacterium | reverse complement strand
GGAATATGTCCTGCCGCACTCGAAGAGGAAACAAAAGACACTGTTGAAAATGACCAGGGAACAACAGATGCTTTGCGATATCATCCAAAAAAATTAGGGTGCTGCATTGCGGAAGACAGGAAAATATGTGTTAAAATACACTTATTAAAAAAAGGACATTCAAGCCCAATGTTTAATTAGCATTTATGGAGGAGGATTTGTTTCTTTTGGCGGCGGTCCTAGCCATGATGGTGGCGACCGTTTTTGTAATTTATTTTATAATGAGGTTTGTATTTAAAGTCGATGCTGCTCGTATGATGATATTTGTTGTTTTGGCATCTTTTTTAATATTAACTATAGTAATGGGCTCAAATCTTTTGTTTGAATTAAGTGCCGTTCAACTGATGGGGATAGTGTTCATTTTGGTTGTGCTGATGGCGATGGTAATTTCAAGGTGTGTGAATTTAAGGCCAATTGAAAAAAAAGAGCAAGATAGACAGAAAGAAGAAGGTCCCGTTTTTAATTTCACCGAAAATTTTACCGAAACAACCAGAAGTGTTATAAAGAAACAAAAAAGAAGTGAGAAAACCGAGCACATTGCAAAGATAGAGCGAGACGAAGAAGGTGAGCAGGGAGAGCCGAGAATGATGTTTTTAAGCAGGATGTTGCATTCTAAGGATTTAAAGCACCTTCTAAGAGAAGCTTACGGTCAAATGGAAAAGAGAGATTATGATTCCGCGGTCTCTTCATTGAAATCGGCGGCAAAAGTTGCCAAAGAACCTGTCGCAATTGCCCTTATAGAAGCGGAAATTGGAAGGATTAATTTAATATTGGGCGAAGAAGATAAGGCAATAAGAAATTTAACTAAAGCCCAAAATATTTGCAATGAAGATGGGGATGAGATGCTTGGGGATGAGATGGGAGCTGTTTTAAAAAAAATAACATCCCCTTTACGTAAAAGTTCTGAAAGGAGTGAAAATATTTAATGAAGAGCAGAAAAGAAGTTTGCGGTCTCTCGATTATTGCGATTTCAAGTGGGGAAAAGGTTGGGACCGTAAGGGATCTCGCTATTAATTTTGAAATGAAGCAAATTGCTCTCGTGGTGGTCGAGGATCCCAACTGGTATAAGAGCACAAAAGTTGTTCCCTTTGACAAAATTCGGAGTCTTGGGGAAGACGCAATAATTATCGATGATCCCTCACGGGTCGTGGTTGCTTCATCAGATGGACAAGTTGAACAACTGCTCCAAAAAGATACGCAACTAATTAATTCTCCGGTTATGTCGGTTGATGGTAAATATTCTGGAACGGTAACCGAATATTGGTTCGATCCTCAAACTGGCGCCGTTGATAGTTGCGCCGTTACTAAAGGCAATTCGACTCAGACCATCTCTAAGGACAAGATTTTGACTTTCGGAAAAGATGCCATAATAATTTCAGAAAAAGGAGTGGCCGAATTTCCCAGAAGAGATGAGGCACCCGAAAGAGTCAAAGAAAAAACCGAAGTTGAAGTTGTCGAAGAACAACAAAAAAATCACCTAATTGGCCAGACGATAAAAGAAGATATTCTCGGTGATGACGGCAACATATTGTTTATGACGGGAGAAATAGTTACCGAGGAAATTATCGAAAAGGCCAAAAATGCCAACAAATATCTTGAGTTAACCTACTCTGTTGAGCAACCATAATTAACTGGAGGTGCTTCTCATTTTCCTTCGTAAGTTTTTGGTTGCTTCCCTTGTCCTTTTGCTGACGTTTGCTGTTGGTTTTGTATTTGTCGATTTCTATTTCCGTCTTAATTATCATGATGTTATCGTGCCGAACGTCTTTGTCGGTGGCGTTGATTTAAACGGTTTGTCGAATATCCAAGCAAATATTAAATTAAAAGAGAAGCTAGGTAAGGAACCGGACGAAGAAATAGTTTACTTTTCTTATCGTGCCTGTCGGCAAGCAGGTTTGGGCAAGAGTTGGTCGCTTAAAACAAGAGACATTAACCTTGCTCCAAAAATCAATGAAGCTGTAAATAATGCTTATCAGATTGCCCACGGTAAAAATTTATTAGACAGGGTATCCGAACAGCTTTTTGTTTTGCTAAAAAGGAAAGAGGTTCCTTTAAATTGGAGCTATGACGAAGAGAAGGTGGATAAACTTATCGATTCAATAGCCGAAGAATTGGGTCGGGATCCCAAGGATGCGGAGATAAAATTTGAAGACGGCAAGTTAAAAATAATTCCCGGTATAGAAGGTAAAAAGTTAGATGCTGGAGAGTTAAAGGTCAAAACCAAAGAGTGTCTTAAAAATGGAAAGTCGGTAAATCTCGCGCTTTCATTGGAAACCGATAAGCCAAGCGTCACAACTGAGCAGCTGAACTCGCTCGATCTAATTGCAAAATTTAGCACATCTTTTGATTCCTCGAACAAACAAAAATTAGAAGAAATTGTGCAATCCGTTTCCGCAATTGACGGAATATTGTTGACTAAAGAAGAAGAATTTTCTTTCTTGAAAATATTGGGCAGAGATATCCCCGAAGATACCAAGGGGGGATATTCTCAGGTGGCAGCGACGATTTATAATGCTGTGCTTTTGACGAATCTCAATATCAAAGATCGTTATGCTCACGTTGTTCCACCGGATTATGTCCCCATCGGTCGAGACATTTTGGTTGCCGAGGGCAAAAATTTTAGTTTCATTAATTTAGCGGATTCTTATATTTATATCGCGGCCTACATTCATGATTCTCAAATCGAGGTTGAGATTTACGGCAAACCTTTAATGCAAAAGGTTGGTCTTAGAGTGAAAAAGGAAGAAATTCTACCCACCCTTGAAAAGAAGGAAGATTCTACTTTGCCTGTCGGCGAGGAGTTTGTTGAGAAAGAAAAGAGGGTTGGATATAAAACGACTGTTATTAGAGTATATTCTGTAAATCAAGAAGAGGTTGGTCAGGAAGAGGTATCTTCAGATGTTTACCCAGCGCAAGATGGGTTGGTGTTGATTGGCACAGCTAAGGTAGATACGGTAAAGTTTTTTGCTCCAAAGGGGATAGATAAATAAAGATTAATTAATGGAATATCTCTTTATCGCGAATTCAATGAATTCTTTTTGGGTTTTGGTTATTATCCTGTTTTTGTCGTAGATTAAATGGATGTCTCTCGCGAGTTTTGTGTTTGCAACAAGGATAGTTTTTATTACCCCCAGCGACAGATCTCTTTCTGCTGACCATTTAGAGACAATTGAAATGCCAAGATCTGCTTCGACAGCGGCAAGTATTGCCTGTATACTTCCCAGCTCCATCACAACGTTAAGGTCTTTTTCGGAAAAACCCTCATTTTTTATCATATCTTCAAATGTTTTTCTAGTAGCGGAGCCTTTTTCACGAAGAATTAACGGAGAAGAGACGATCTCCTTAAGGGAAACGGTTTTTCTCTTAGTTAGTTGGTTGTTGGGATGAACGATTACCACTAGCTCATCAGAAGCAAATTTATTGCTCTCAAGTTTATCGTTTGAAATTTTTCTTCCCACAAAAGCGATATCTATATCATGATTCTCAAGCTTTTCTAAAATGATATCGGTATCTGCGATGATAAGTTGCGGCTCCACATCCGGGAATTTTTTCTTAAACTGACCGAGCATCTTGGGAATAACATATTCTCCCGGGGTTGTGCTGGCGCCGAGCAAGAGCCTTCCCCTTACTACATTTTCTAGTTTATCCAAAGATTCCCTAAGAAGTTCATCGTTTCTTATCATATTTTTAGCAAAACGGTAAAATATTTTTCCCGCCTCGGTGGCTTTAACTTTTGTTCCGGATCTGTCGAGAAGTTTTTGTCCATACTCTTTTTCCATCGTTTGAATTTGGAAACTAATAGCAGGTTGAGATACATCCATTAGCTTTGCGGTTTCTGAAAAACTGCCCCTATTAACTATTGTGATAAAAGTTTTAAAATAATCGAGATTCATAATAAATAAATTTTATCATTAAATTAGATATGTTTTAATAGTCGATATTAATTTACGGCAATAAATCTTCGTGATGACAGTCGAGGCAAACTCCGTCAAGTCCTGTAGGACCAAAGGTATTTTTGAGCAAATCTCTCGAAGTAGTTCCGCCTTGCGCGTGAGGCCAAACACTATATTGAGTGTTTGAGCAATGGCATTGGTGACATGTCGGGCCACTGTTTCTGCTGTCGACATGGGCTACTTCTTGACCCGAAAGGCCGCCAGGCTGATGGCAGGTTGATGAACATGTTGGCGCTCCAGAAACTGCCGGGCCATCGTGTTGATATGGTCCCGTTCCGTTACATGTGTGAGAATATACGGTTGTTCCACTTATGGTTTTCGGCTGATTATAAAGGCCATAATTTGCGGAATGACAATCGGCGCACCACTCGGTCAAGGTTCCCGTTGTGTCGAACATCGCATCCGCGGTGTCGGGATCTCCCTTGAGGATTGCATGATATTTTGGGAAAATTCCCACCGGTTGTTGTCCATCTTTATTGTGGGTAATATAAGCTAAATGTGCGCCGTGAACGCTATGGCATATCATACAGGTGTAAGATTCTGCATGAAAAGCTGAGTCGGCATCATCGGGGGCTGTTTGCGAAGTTCCGTCGCAATCGTGTCCTTCTGCGTTGGGATTTACAGTCAATGAACTTAATCCGCCATCGGCATGGCAAGCATCACAGGCCGTAATGGGACTATCGTTTCTAAGCAACACATAGGTTCCTGATGCCTGGTGGATTGCGTGACAGTCTTTACATTTGTTGGTGCCATTAGTGTATCCTCCATGGGGCCTGATTGATATGCTGGTCGGGTATATTGAAGTGGGTTATTATATCCTGCGGCTAAAACTACGCTTGATGCAATTAAAGTAAATCCAAAAACGTATAAAATTAAAAAAAACTTTTTCATTAAGTCATCCTTAGCTTATGCTTTTTTACATCCTTCCGTTAACACACATAGAGGCTTTTTAACAAAAGGATATAAAGTCTTACTGAAACGATAGTGAAAATTAATTTTCAAATATTACTTTACTTAAATAAAAATTCAATTTCAAGGGAATTCGTAGAGTTTTTCTTTCAAAATTTGGGGAACTTTTCTTTTAAGCAAAAAATAAGTATTGGTATAATTAAAAAGAAATATTATACTTTTAATAAGTAAATTTTTTAAAGGAGCGCTAAGGTGACCAAAAAGGTAAAACTTACAAAATATTCTGCAAAGAGTGGTTGAGCTGCTAAGCTGGGTCCGTGTGACCTGGATTCCATACTAGGTGGTATATCATTGAAGAAGGCAGAGGGTCTTTTGAGGGGAATTGAAAATTCGGAAGATGCAGCGGTCTATCGTTTGACTGATGAGCTTGCAATTGTACAAACCGTTGATTTTTTTACTCCTATAGTAAATGATCCCTGCCTCTTTGGTCAGGTAGCTGCCGCAAATTCGTTAAGCGATATTTACGCGATGGGGGCCGATCCGTTAACCGCTATGAATTTGGTTATGTTTAATCCCGAAATAGGACTCGATGTGCTTCAAGAGATAATTCTTGGGGGACGCGACAAGGTTGAGGAGTCGGGCGCGGTTGTGGTGGGTGGTCATACCGTCGAAGACAAGGAGCCAAAGTATGGTCTGTCCGTTACAGGGGTTGTCCATCCGGATAAATTTATTACAAATTCTAATGCTAAAATCGGCGACAAGCTGGTTCTTACCAAACCCATAGGCATGGGGGTTCTTGCCACTGCGTTAAAAGGAGAGCTTGTTGAAGAAAAAGACATAATGGGTGCAATAGATTCCATCAGAACTTTAAATAAGAATGCTTCTTTGGCGATGAGGAAAGTTGGTGTCAATGCCTGTACTGACATAACCGGTTTCGGGCTTTTAGGGCACCTCATGGAGATGCTTATAGGAAGCGGAGTTTCCGCAGTTATCCAATCTGAAGTCATCCCCGTATTTGATAGGGTTTTTGAATTTGCGGAGACGGGTTTGGTTCCCGGCGGCGCTTTTTCTAACAGGAAGTATGTTGGTAACCAGGTTAAATTCGGCCAAGGGGTTAACGACATAACTCAGGATATCCTATTTGATCCTCAAACTTCAGGGGGCTTGTTGATCTCTGTATCCAAAGAGCGTTGCGATGATTTGGTAAAAGAATTAGAAAAAGAGAATGTTCTCATTCGAGCAGTTATTGGGCAAGTTTTGGAAGGAGGAGCCGGAACAATTAAGGTGATTTAGGCGGAAGGGCACAGATAAGTAGGGGTTATTTAATTTATAAAATAAAAGAAAGGGTTAAATAAGAAATTTTTATTTTACATATTTACAATCCTTATGGTATTTTTAGGTCGTTGCCTTCCAGGTGACGGCCTTTGTCTTTTTGGAAATTGGCAGGGAGGGAAAGAAGCTGGCGCTTCCCGCGGACTGCAAATCCGTTGGCTCAGACCGATGAGGCTGGGGATGGAATTCGATTCCCATTTCCCTCCTCCAGTGATGAAAGAAGGAGAACTTGATGGCGCCGAAGATAGCGGTTTGCGCGAAACCAATGAACCTGTTCGGAAAAACGATGGATTATGCCGTCGAAAACAATTATCCTGCAATCGATTGGTCTTTTGACTTAGAAGGTCTCTCGATACTTAAGAGCGATGGTCAGATGTTTTTTAACCTCATGAGCAAAAATGAAGACATAGAGGTTCGTTATCATTGTTTTATAGAAAACGTCGAGTTGGCTTACGTCAATTCCAAAATGGCCGAGGACTCTTTAGATATTTTCAAGTTTTGCGCGGATAAAATAAGGGATTTTGGCGGTCGTTTTATGACGGTTCATGTTGGTTTGTGGTCTAAAAATCCCGAGGAGATAAGCTGGAACAATGCCGTAAAAAATCTTTCTAAATTGGTTGATTACGGCGAAGCTAAAGGTGTTACGGTTTGCTTGGAAAATTTAAAAGCGGGGTTTACCAGCGACCCCGGACTTTTTCAAAAATTAATCGAGCTTACCGGCGCAAAAGTTACTTTTGATCTCGGGCACGCGAATTCCAGCCTTCACGCAAAAAATGGTTTCATCGGTTTGGATTTTCTTAAGTTAATGGCTTCCCATATAGTCAATGCTCATGTTTACGAAAGAGAAGAGCCCCACCATATTTTTCCACAAGATTTAAGCCTCATAGGCCCGATGCTTAAACATCTGCTTGAAGAGACCAAGTGTGACTGGTGGGTCATTGAATTGGCGGACAGGCAAGAAGTCGAGTACACCAGGTCGTTACTTCAGTCTTTACTCATTTAAATATTCCATACAGTCGTTCTATAAAAAACTTTTGTTGGGAACAATAAACGGCTTCTTCATCAACATATCGTTAATTGTTTTTGTGGCAACAAATTTGGGTTATACTAGGTATCGAAATTTTCGTGATTAAAGGGTTGAGGAAATGGGAGAAGCTAAATTTTTAAAAAATTTAAAAAAGATACTTTTCTCTAAACCAAAGGATAAATTTTCCGCAAAGGGCAATTTGGCTATCGGTGAAATTGCAGGAAGGGATAGTATAGCCGCAATTATAAGAGCGTTCGAGCAAGAAGACATCGATGCGGTGCTGCCCACCATCGTTCATACCGGGACGGAATACGGCGACTGCAAAAACCTTAAGGATAACATAGAATATTTACAAAAGCGGCTGAAAGATTTGGGTTTTTCTGGTAAGGAATCCGTTTTAAGCTCAATTACTCTTAAGGAACCTGCTTTATGGCATGCCCTTAACGGAAGATTTCTTTCAGTTCTTTTTGAGAGGTTTGGTTTTTGTCCTTTTTGTTTGGGTTGCCATCTCTACATGCATTTAATCAGGGTCCCTTTGGCCTGGCACATTGGAGCGGATAAGATTATCAGCGGTGAGAGGAAATCTCATGCGGGAAGCATAAAGATTAACCAGCTACCCGTGGTTCTTGATGCCTACAAAGAGGCGCTTAGTTATGCGGGAGTAAAACTTTTGTTTCCTTTAAAAGAGGTTATATCAAGTGATGAGATTGAGTCTCTCGTCGGTTCGGACTGGAAGCAGGGGAGAAGACAGTTGAATTGTGTGTTAAGTAGTAATTATCGAGCTTTAGATGATGAAGTGGAATATGATGAAGATGCTTTGAAGAGTTATTTTGACGAATTTGCGCTTCCCGTCTCCAAAGAGGTCGTAAAGTTGTGGAAAGAAGATAAAGAAGTAGATTATATTAAAGTGGTTAGAGAGATTCTCAAGGGTTAAAATCTAGTTTTTTAGGTGGGGATTTAAATGAAAGTTCTCTTTGTTACGTTGGATGGCTTGGGTGATAGGCCGGCTCCTGAACTTGATGGGAAAACCCCTTTAGAAGCGGCGTACATTCCCAATCTAAATAAGTTGGCATCTTATGGTATAACTGGGATGCTGAACTCTCTCCCCCCTGGCATTGCCCCCGGAAGCGATATGGCTCATTTTGTTTTATTTGGATATCCTCTCGATGAGTTTCCCGGAAGAGGAGTCTTTGAAGCGGTTGGAGAAGGACTCGATTTAAATTACGAAGACGTTGTTTTGAGAGCAAGCTTTGCCTCAGTTGCGGAAGAAAATGGTTGTTTGAAGATTGCAAGTCGCGGCATAGGCGCTGAGGAGGAAGTTTGTCGAGAGCTTGTAAAAGAAATAACCGACGATGAAATTGAAGGAGCAAATATCCGCTTTGCTTATAACTCAAAAAGACAAGGCATCATCTTTATGAGCGGTGATGTAAACCCCGATATTACCGATTCAGACCCCTTTTGCAACGATTTGCCGGTGATAAAAATTCAAACAATGTTAGATGCCAAAGACAAAGAAAAAGCTGAAATCACGGCACGCGCGCTAAATGCTTATTTAAGAAAAATTTATTTTCAGTTGAAAGATCATCCAATCAATATCGAAAGGATTAAGCGGGATTTGCCCCCATTAAATTTTTTGCTTACCAAGTGGGCATCTAAAAGGAAGAAGCTAGTTTCTTTTACGGATAAATTCGGTTTTAAGGCAGCGATGGTTGCCTCGAGCGTACTCTTCAAGGGCATGGCATCTGAAATTGGGATGGATTTTATTGAATTGCTTTATCTTGAAGATGCTGGCGAAGATTTCGAAAAACGTCTTTTGGCAGCAAGAAAAGCGCTTGAAGGCGATTACGATTTCATCCATGTTCATACCAAGGTCCCCGATGAAGCGGCACATACAAAGAAACCCGTTTTCAAAAAAGAGGTAATTGAAAAGCTCGATGGGGCCTTTGGCTCAATCTTATCCAAATTTGGCGACGATACATTAATTGTTGTAACATCCGATCACAGCACGCCCAGCTCTGGAAGTTTGATTCATTCCGGGGAACCGGTTCCAATTATAATTATTGGCAAGAATGTTCGGGTAGACAACGTGAAAGAGTTTGGTGAAAAGGCTTGTGTGCCTGGTGGTCTTGGCAAAATTGATGGCCGCGATCTTATGAACATAATTTTGAATCTTACCGACAGGGCAAGATATTTCGGCTCAAGGCCGACGGCTTTAAATACTTTTCATCGTCCGTTAAAAGTTAATCCTTTTGAGATAGCGGACTAACTTTTGGCATGATGGCACACTTGCACTTTATAACCTAAAAAGAGAAAATTTTGTTGGTTGTAATAACTTCTGCATGGGGGATGGACATATGGTTGAAGTTGTACCCATAAAAGTCGGTGATGTAGTAAAACTTAAAAAACCTCATCCCTGCGGCGCCAATGAATGGGAAGTGACCAAGCTTGGGATGGATATCGGGCTTAAATGTGTGAACTGTGATCGCAAGGTTAGACTTTTACGATATGATTTTAATAGGAGATTTAGGGGATACATAAAGAGAGCAGATGGCAGATGACCAATTACTTGCCCACTTTCATCATGGCTGTTATAATATGCTCTGTTTGAATTTAATACTCCTGCCCCTTAAGGCAGTCAAGCTATTGGCTGCTGAGGGAGGGGCCGCATAGACCGAAGGAGGTGAAGTAACTTTTGAAAGATTTTGAACTCATGCTTGTCATCGATGCCACCCTCGACTCTGAAGCTACCGAGAAGGTTATTGCCAAAGTTGAAAAGCTTATCGAAAAAAACGGCGGGAAAATCGAAAAATCGGAAAAATGGGGTAAGAGGAGATTAGCTTTCCCCATCAAAAAGCACGATGAAGGGTATTACTACATCATAATATTTAACGGAGAAGGTAAAACAGTAAATGAGATAGATAGAGTCTTAAAGATAACTGATGAGATTTTGCGGCACATGCTTGTTAGGAAACAGATTTCTAAAAAACAGGTTTCTAAATAAGACTGACGGTTAAAGTATTAAGGTATAAGTAAGTTTAAATAATAGGAGTGGACGAAATGGCTAGTCTTAATCGAGTTATTTTAATTGGAAATTTAACGAGAGATCCTGAGCTTAGATACACCCCAAGCGGGGCAAATGTGGCTAATTTTGGTATTGCGGTAAACAGACGTTGGACTAACAAACAGGGCGAACGGGTTGAGGGAGTCGATTTTTTTAACATCGTTTGTTGGGGAAAACTTGCTGAACTTGTATCTCAAAACATCACAAAAGGAACACCGGTAGCCATAGATGGCAGACTTCAGTACAGAGCGTGGGAGACAGGTGAAGGGCAAAAGAGATCTACTATCGAAATTGTGGCTGAGAATGTTCAATTTTTGGGGAGAGTATCTTCCCAATCGGGCAACGATGATTTTGAACCCAATATCGAATCTGAGGTAGCAGTGAATGAAGATATTAATTTGGATGAAGATATTCCGTTTTAATTGGAGGTGATTAAATGGCTGTAAATGTTAGAAAGAAAGAAGGCGGCGACCGTTATTTTAAAAGGTTCTCAAAGAGAATTTGTTTTTTTTGTAAAGGGAAGATTGATAACATCGATTACAAAGATTTGGACTTATTGCGTAAATCTATGAACGATAAGGGTAAGATAAAACCAAGAAGAGTTACGGGGACCTGTACTCAACATCAAAGAAAACTTGCTACGGCTATTAAGAGAGCCAGAGAAATGGCTTTAATAAAGTATCCTACTAAATAACAAGTTGCTTGTAACTTTATGGGGGGCTTGTGGTGTGATAGACCGTGTCTGCCGACAGGCAGGGAAGATAAATACGCGCGCGTTGGTGGAAGCGGGAAAGCTCTCGGCCCTGACTTTGATTCTTGCTTTTTTGTCTCTGGTTTTACCTGTTTTCTCTTTTATTACTATCCCGCTTTGTGCGGTTCCAACGATTATAATTTATGTGCGTCATGGTTTTAAATACGGTATACTGACCGCGATAACAGCTGGTTTTATCATTGCTATTTTTATGGGGCCATCTTCGGCTATTTTTATGTTTTTAATAATTTTAATGTTAGGGGTAAGTCAAGGGGCCGCTATTCGCAAAGATTTCTCGGTTTTTGGTGTCATCTTTGTAGGGTTGCTGGGTGTTGCGTTAGCGATGGTTTTAATGGCTCTTCTTACCTACTATATTAGCGGGATAAATGTATTTTCTGAGCAGTTAAAAATCTTCAAGGAATCGATTTCCATGCAAGATAAGTTGTATTTAAAGTATGGTTTAAGTAAGGAAGAAATCGCATCTCAAAAACATTTTTTGAGCACAATTGCGGAAAGTCTGGCCCAAGTTTTTCCGGCGGTTATTGTTGTCTTGTCCGGTTGGATTTCAGCTTTTTGTTGTTTAATCTCTTCTAAAGTTCTCAAGCGGTTGGGGCTCAAACAGCCAAAGGTTATAAGTCTTAAAAAGTTGCAAGTGCCATGGTTTTTTTCTTGGGGGTATCTTGTCGGCTTAGCAGCATCCTTTTTTCATAGATCACTTGGAGCTTATTCCGAAATTGTTTTAACGATGGGGATAAATCTGCTTCTGGTTTTCGGGATGATATTTTTAATTCAGGGTTTTGCGATAGCTCTTTATTTTCTAGATAAGCACAAGCTTTCTTTTGGGGTAAAAACGGTTATTTTGCTTCTGACTGTTTTTATTCAAATAACTTTTCAGGGCTTAACCTGGCTGGGACTTTTTGATACGTGGTTTAATTATAGAAAGATACCACAAGAAGGATATTAAGGAAGGGTTTTTCTTTGCCGATAGCTAATAGTAAAATGAAAGGTCAAATTTTGTTTTGGTCGTAATTAAAAAAGGAGGGAACTATGACAGAGGTTCCGCTTAAAAGGTATCGGAGTGTAAGCAAGCTTTTTCTTTTGCTGGGGACAGTCATCGCGGTTTTGACTTCCCTGATTCTTTATTTTCGAGGGACGACAATTGAGGCATGGGCTCAAATTCTTTTTATCCCGATAATAGCGGGCGCTATTTATTACGGGAAAAAAGGTGGTCTCGCAGCCGCGCTTGCTGCGGGCATTGTTTATGTTCTTTTGATTATGTATATGGTGAAGTCCCAACTTGCTCAAATTGTTACTCTTTCGATCTCCTTGCGCGTTATCTTCTTCATTTTTATGGGTTTAGTCGGTGGCCTGCTTTTCGAGAAGTTTAAGGAAGAAGTCAGAGATTTGGAGGAAAAGGTTCTTGTCGACAAAGAAACGGGGCTTCATACAACACGCTATTTTATAACTGTGATTCAACAGGAGGTTGATCGGGCAAAACGTTATAAGAGCGGTTTTTCTTTAATTATCTTTCAGCTGGATGAGGAAAAGATTAAATTATCGAAAAGGGCCGAAAAGAAATTGGCTAAAGAGTTAGGGCAAATGCTTAAACAACAAACGAGAATTGTGGATGAGATAGCATATTTAAATCACGGCGATTTTGGTGTGGTTTTGCCGGAGATAAATAAGGAAGGCGCCGACTTCTTCTTAAAGCGCGTCAAGGAAAAATTTGTTGAGGTGGTCAAGAAATCAAAGAGGGACTTTTCGGATAAAGATTTATATGTAAAGGCATTCAACTCATGGGATGACATCCCTGAGATAGAAGAGATGATTGGACAGTATGGCGAAGAGATGGGCATTTCTTATATTAAGAGGCCGAAAGAGCTAGTATAAAAGAGGAGGATTATGAAGATAATTTTAGTTAAAGACGTTGTTTCTTTAGGCAAGGAGGGCGAGGTTGTAGGGGTGAGCCCCGGTTATGCTAGAAATTTTTTATTTCCTAAAGGACTTGCAATTGATGCGACATCCGGGAACCTTAAGATGTTGGAAAAGAAGAGAGAAGTGTCGACAAAAAAGGAAGCAGAGATAAAAGCGGAAGCCGAGGAGATAGCAAAAAAATTGAGCAAAAAGGCGGTAAGGTTATCCGTTAAATCAGGTGAAAAAGGTAAGTTATATGGGTCGATAACCAATAAAGATATAGCCGAATCCATTAAAAGCGAGTTTGACGTTTCTCTCGATAAGAGAAAAATAGAACTAGGGGAGAGCATAAAATCTGTGGGCAAATATTCTGCAAATATCAAATTACACCCCGAAGTCGAGGTACAAATAAATATTGAGGTAGTGAGCCTCTGAGGAGTTTAATAGATGGCTAATGTTTCGAATGCGAAAAAAATTATTGATGTCGATTCCATAGAAAAAATCCCTCCCCACAATCTTGAGGCAGAACAATCACTTTTGGGTTCCATGTTGCTTTCCCAGGAAGCAATACCGGAAGTGATTGAAAAGGTAAAATCCATTGATTTTTACCGCGGCGCCCACCAACAAATTTGTGACGCTATTTTGAACCTTTATCTTAAGGGTGAGCCAGCGGACCCAATAACGGTTGCAAATGAATTGGAGTCTCAAGGTATCTTGGAGCAGGTTGGGGGAAAATCATATATTCACACATTAATAAATGTTGTTCCAACGGCGGCAAATGCAAAATATTATGCTGAGATCGTCGAAAAAAACGCGGTTTTGCGTTCTCTCATTAGCGCCGCTACCGAAGTGGTCGGGATGGGTTATAAGGGAAGCGATGATATCAATTTACTGATAGATAAAGCTGAAAGCTTAATTTTTTCTATATCCAGGCACAGGATATCTGAAAAGTTTGTTCATATTAAGGATCTTGTCGCCGAGGGCCTGGAGTCTATTGAGAAGCTTTATGCAAAGAAGGTTCAAGTTACGGGGCTCCCAACCTATTTTACGGATCTTGATGTAAAACTTTCTGGGCTTCAATCTGCCGATTTAATTATCGTTGCGGCTCGTCCCAGCATGGGAAAAACCTCACTTGTTCTCGCGATAACTAAACATGTGGCCTTGTATGAGAAAATTCCTGTCGCTGTATTCAGCTTAGAAATGTCTCGTCAGCAACTTGCGTATAGGCTGTTGTGCTCGGAGGCGAGGGTTGACTCGCAGCTTTTGAGGACCGGGAACATTAAAGATGATGATTGGCCCAAATTGGCGAATGCCGCGGGGAGATTGGCAGAGGCCCCAATATTTATCGATGACACGGCAAGCATAACCATGATGGAGATCCGAGCCAAAGCGCGCCGACTAATGGCCAAACACAAGCTTGGGCTAATAGTCGTCGATTATTTGCAGTTAATGCAATCTCGGGGGAGAAGCGAGAACCGCCAACAGGAAATTTCGGAAATATCTCGTTCCCTTAAAATACTGGGGAGGGAACTGGATGTTCCAGTCATCGCCGTATCACAGCTTTCCCGCGCCGTTGAACAGAGGAATGATAAAAGGCCTCTTTTAAGTGACCTAAGAGAATCGGGAGCCATTGAGCAAGATGCCGATGTTGTTATATTCATATATCGAGATGATTACTACAACAAAGATTCGGAAGAAAAAGGAATTGCTGAGATTATTATCGGCAAACACAGAAATGGGCCTACTGGCACAGTGAAGTTAGCTTTCTTGGAGCATTTTACCACGTTTGGCGATTTAGCGAAAAATGTATAGATACGTTAGGTTCTTTTAAACCCCAATTAATGCTATCTTGTTTACTGCGTTTGTTTGTGGGCAGGCCTGCTGATAGGCAGGGATGAGGTGTTGGGTGTTTACACAAGAGAATTTTAGATGAAGACAGGCTATTTAGTTTGAGTATTTTTTTGTGAGCATCGGGAGGCATGAATGGCGAAGTATGATGTGATAATAGTCGGAGCCGGACCCGCAGGGATATTTGCCGCGTTGGAATTGGTTAAAAAAAATGAACTTAAAGCGCTTATTTTGGAAAAGGGCGATGATGTCGATGAGCGCTCAAGGCGGCTTGAAAACAATGAGCCGAATTCGCAAGACGTTGTTACCTCAGGATGGGGCGGCGCTGGAGCTTTTTCCGATGGAAAACTAACGCTGTCTACTGAAGTTGGTGGCTGGTTGGGCGAATATGTTTCTAGGGATAGCTTGCAGGTTTTAATCGAATATATTGATGGAGTTTATAGAGAATTTGGCGCCAACTCTAAAGAGCATGGCACAAATAAAGAGCGGTTCGACGAATTGCACCATAAAGCGGAGCTAGCCGGACTAGTTCTTATCCCCGCCAAGATAAGACACATGGGAACGGAGCGAGCCCGCGAGGTTTTGAAATCGATGAAGGAGTTCTTGAATTCAAAAATTGAAACGAGAACAAGTGTTGAAGTTGAAAGGATTCTTACTGAGAATGGAAGAGTGACAGGTGTCCAGACCGCCGATGGGGAAGAAATTAAATGTAATTATGTTATGGCGGCCCCCGGAAGAGTCGGTTCGGACTGGTTAAACTCTGAAGCTCGTCGGCTGGGGTTGAGGCTTCATGTTAACCCCGTAGATATTGGTTTACGGCTTGAAACCTTAGCTTCCGTTATGGAGCCCGTAACAGAGTTTCTTTATGAGCCAAAGTTTGTCTACTACTCCCATTCTTTCGATGACAAGGTGCGGACCTTTTGCGTCTGTCCTTATGGAGAGGTTGCCAAAGAGACCTATGGTGATGTTATGACCGTGAATGGTCAAAGTTATGCTGACAAAAAGACTGAAAACACCAACTTTGCTTTGTTGGTTAGCACCATGTTTACCGAGCCCTTCAGAGAGCCGATAGCTTATGGTAAACACATTGCTCGTTTGGCAAATTTGTTAGGTGGAGGTATTTTGGTTCAACGGCTTGGCGATCTTACAAGAGGCAGGCGCTCAACAAAATCGAGGATAGCTCAAAGCACCGTTGAGCCTACCTTAAAAGAGGCTACACCGGGCGATTTAAGTTTTGTCATGCCCTACAGATATATTTCTGATATTCTTGAAATGATTGAGGCATTGGACAAAATGGCTCCCGGACTTAATTCAAAAAATACGCTTCTTTATGGAGTAGAAGTAAAATTTTATTCCTCCAGGTTACAACTTAGGCCCACTCTTGAAACCGAAGTAAAAAATCTTTATGCAATCGGTGACGGAGCGGGAGTGACAAGGGGATTGGTGCAGTCATCTGCCTCAGGCGTGATTGCCGCAAGAGCAATTTTAGATACATTAAAGAAAAGTTAATTAATTTTCTAAGCTAATAAAATTGGAGGTTAATAGTGCCAGGAATAGTCCTTATAGGAACTCAATGGGGAGACGAAGGTAAGGGAAAGATAACCGATCTTTTGGCTGACCAAATGGATATGGTCGTTCGCTACCAGGGGGGTGATAATGCTGGTCACACCGTAATCGATGGTGATCAGGAGTTCAGGTTTCATCTGATTCCATCCGGCATTCTATATCCTCACATTAATTGCGTTATAGGAAATGGAGTTGTGGTTAATCCCAGGGTTTTAATTGAGGAGTTAGATGGGCTTGAATCCAGGGGTACAAGTACCAACAAGTTGCTTGTCAGTTGCAACGCTCATCTAGTTATGCCATATCACCTTATCTTGGACGGCGCGCGGGAATTAAAATTGGGCGAATCCAAAATAGGGACAACTCGCAAAGGTATTGGTCCGGCTTATGCTGACAAAATAAGCAGAACTGGTTTAAGGGTTCAAGATATGCTCGATATGAAGATTTTTAAAGAGAAGCTGGAAGCGGCGCTTGATGAGAAGAACGATATTTTAACGAAGATATATGGATTTGAACCTTTTGATTTAGAGCAAATCGTTTATGATTACGCCGGTTACGCAAAGCGGTTGAAAAAACATGTTACTGACACCTCTCTTGCTGTAAACAAAGCTTTAGATGAAGGTAAAAATGTATTTTTTGAGGGCGCGCAGGGGATGCTTTTAGATATTGACCACGGCACATACCCGTTTGTTACCTCATCCTCGCCAATATCTGGCGGCGCGTGTGTTGGGGCTGGTGTCGGACCCAAGAAAATAGATAGAATTATTGGTGTTGTTAAGGCCTATGTAACCAGAGTAGGTTCGGGTCCTTTTCCAACAGAACTGGATAATGGAACCGGCGATATGATGAGAGAAAGGGGCGGCGAGTACGGAACGACCACTGGCAGGCCCAGAAGATGTGGATGGTTTGATGCCGTTATACTGAGGTATGCAAATATGATAAATAGTTTGACCGAAATTGTTGTAACCAAACTTGATGTTTTGTCGCAATTTGAAAAGATAAAGATTTGTGTGGGTTACGAGTATGAGGGCAAGATTTATGATAATTTCCCGCCGCATCAAACCGTTGTTCATAAATGTAATCCGGTTTATGAAGAAGCGGATGGCTGGATGGAGAGTCTTGGGGAAATAACCGAGTATGGGGATTTGCCAAAGGCTGCGCAAGAATATTTGGCTAGGATTGAGGAACTTGGCGGTGCGTCCATTAGCATGGTCTCGGTTGGGCCCAAGAGACGCCAGATAATTTTTAAGGATTAGTTTAATTTATCTGTGTTTGGTTGTGTTTTAAAAGCCGCTCAATTGAGCGGCTTTTTATATTTTTTGGTTCGAATCAGTTGTTCTGTAGTATACTATTTTTGTTTTTCTCTATAAGATTTACTAAAGGAATTATCTATAATTTTTGAATTAAGATAAAGATTAATGATTTTGTTCTGGGGGATGCTATGAAGGTTTTGGTTGTGGGAAGCGGCGGAAGGGAACACGCGTTGATATGGAAGCTTAGTCAAAGCCCGCTTGTTGAGAAAATTTACTGCGCTCCGGGAAATGGCGGAACGGTGGCAATAGCGAAAAATTTAAATATTTCGGTTGACAAAATCAAGATACTTGCCGATTTTGCTGAGGGCGAAGGCATTGAACTTACCGTGGTTGGCCCGGAAGCTCCCCTTGTTGCCGGTATCGTTGATTTATTTGAGAAGAGGGGATTGAAGATATTTGGCCCGCGAAAAGAAGCGGCTCAAATGGAGGGCAGTAAGAGCTTTGCCAAAAACATCATGCAAAAATACGATATCCCTACCGGTTTTGCTAAAATCTTTACCGACCATAAGAAAGCTGTAAATTATATTGAGAATCATGAAGTCCCCTTGGTCATAAAGGCGGACGGATTGGCTGCGGGCAAAGGCGTATTCATTTCCGAGAGTAAGGAAGAAGCTAAAAAAGCCCTTGATTATTGCTTCGTAAATAAAAGATTCGGTTCGGCGGGAGACAAAGTGATAATTGAGGAGTATCTAGAGGGCGAGGAGGTCTCACTTCTCGTATTTACCGACGGAGAAACCGTTTTACCCATGGTTCCCGCTCAGGATTACAAGAGAATTTACGATGGTGATTTGGGACCGAACACGGGCGGTATGGGTTCTTATTCTCCCGTGCCGACTGTTACCGAAGAAATTTACAATGAGATAGTTGAAAAGGCGCTTAAATCGACAATTGAGGGACTAAAAAATGAGGGCATTGAATATCGGGGGGTTCTCTATGGCGGGATAATTTTAACAAAGGATGGGCCCAAAGTCCTCGAATTTAACTGTCGTTTCGGTGACCCAGAGACTCAAGCCATTCTTCCGAGACTGGAGAGCGACCTGGCCGAAATAATGCTCGCTGTAGCCGAAAGAAGACTGGCGAATTATGGGGAGCTTAAATGGTCTCCAAAAAATTGTGTGACAGTTGTTTTAGCTTCTAGTGGTTACCCAGGGAAATATGAAGAAGGATTTGAAATAAAGGGTATCGAAGGCGCGAACCTGAAAAACGGTGTCGTTGTTTTTCAAGCTGGGACCGTTCGGGAAGGTGAAGGCGTGGTTACCGCCGGCGGAAGGGTTTTAAATGTCAGCGCTCTCGGAAACGATTTTAAAGAGGCCCGCGAGCGGGTATACGAGGCGATTAAAGAAATTGATTTTAACGGAATGTATTACAGAAAAGATATTGCCTTGAGAGCAGTCAAGAGCCAGTCGGGAGTAGGTAGTAGGAAGTAAATTCTCTTGGCAGTTTTTAACTACCGACTACTCATTCCCGACCAAGAGACTAATAAAGGGGGAAATATCGTGGATAAGCCACTTGTTGGGATATTGATGGGAAGCAAATCGGATGAGCCGATCATGAAAGGTGCCAAAGAGGCGCTTGATGAATTTGAAGTATCAAATGAGATGCACGTGATGTCCGCGCATCGCACTCCCAAGAAAGTTCATGAATATGCTACCGGCGCTGAAGAGAAAGGCATTGAAGTTATAATTTGTGGAGCGGGCAAGGCGGCGCACCTAGCTGGGGCAGTTGCTTCCTATACCGTATTGCCTGTGATAGGCGTGCCTATTTCTTCCAAAGATTTTGGCGGAATGGACGCCCTCCTTTCCACCGTTCAAATGCCAAATGGAGTTCCCGTTGCAACGGTTGCAATAGGCGGGGCCAAGAATGCGGGAATTTTGGCGGCGCAAATTTTAAGTGTTAAGTACCCAAAAATTCGCGAAGTTCTTTATAAGCACAAAGAAAGGCTGGCAGGGGGGTAAATATATGAAACAAATCTGGCAGTTTTTGGGCGGTTTTTTATCGGTTCTCCTTTATCTTTGGTTTTTTTATCGGATACGCGTGGATGCTGAGGAACGTGGTTTAAAAGGAGGATGGGTTGCCCTTTTTGCAATGATTTGGCCTGTTTTTATATTGATTTATTTGGTTCTTCGTCCCAAGAAGATAAATAAGGAGGAAATTAAGTGATTGAGAGATACACTTTGCCGAGAATGGGATCCATTTGGAGCCAGGAAAATAAATATCAAAAGTGGCTCGATGTAGAGATTCTCGCCTGTGAAGCTCAGGTGAAACTTGGAGTTGTTCCTGAAGAAGCTGTTAAAGACATAAAAGAAAAGGCGCGCTTTGATGTTAAGCGAATAGATGAAATTGAACAGGAAGTTCACCACGATGTCATCGCGTTTTTAACGAGCGTAGCCGAGAATACGGGACTGGCCTCGAAGTATATTCACTACGGCATGACATCTTCGGATGTTGTGGATACGGCTTTCTCGGTTTTAATGAAAGAGGCAATCGAGTTTTTAATCGAAGACGCAAAGAACCTTAAAGCGGTGTTGAAGAAAAAAGCTTTTGAATATAGAGATACGATAATGATTGGCCGGTCTCACGGAATTCATGCTGAGCCGATGACTTTTGGATTAAAACTTGCCCTCTGGGCTTTTGAGATGCAGAGAAATATCGAACGGTTGGAGAGAGCAAAAGATGTTATAAGCTATGGCAAAATTTCCGGTGCGGTTGGCACTTACGCGAACATAGATCCTTTTGTAGAGTCTTACGTTTGCGAGAAAATGGGGTTGAAGCCGGCTCCCATCTCAACCCAAGTGCTTCAAAGGGATAGGCACGCCGAGTATATGTGTACTCTTGCAATTGTTGCTTCATCCCTGGATAAGTTTGCTCTCGAGATAAGACATCTCCAGAGAACGGAGGTTTTGGAAGCCGAAGAGCCTTTTGCCAAAGGACAGAAGGGTTCATCCGCTATGCCGCATAAAAAGAACCCGATTGTGTGCGAACGAATCTGTGGTTTGGCGCGCATTATTCGCTCAAACTCGCAAGCCGCTTTGGAAAATGTGGCGCTTTGGCACGAGAGAGATATCTCTCATTCCTCCGTTGAGCGGGTTATTGTTCCGGATACCACCACTTTGCTTGATTACATGTTCCACAAAATGATTCACGTAATCCAAGATCTCAAGCTCTATCCGGAGAATATGAAAACCAATCTTGAAAAGACTCAAGGGCTCTTTTTTTCTCAAAGAGTTTTACTTGCCCTCATTGAGAAGGGGATGCTTAGAGAAGACGCTTACAGAGTTGTCCAAAGATGCGCGATGAAAACCTGGCAGGAGAAGATCGATTTCAATGAAGTTCTTCTTGCTGACGAGGAAGTTAAGAAACATATAAGCGAAGCAGAGATGGATAAAATCTTCGACAATTCCTACTACTTGAGAAACGTAGGTAAAATTTTCGAGAGACTTAAACGTCTAGATGACTAGTTGTTCTTAATGATCTCTTTAAAAGATTATTGTTGCTTTTGGGGATGCCAATAATTTTTTATCAACAAAAGGGGACATCTCAGCTCTTTATAATTTTTATTGTAATTTGTTAAACATTTCCTTAAACTAATTTTTTGGTGATGCTCATGAGTTATGATGTCATAGTGGTTGGGGCCGGAGTGGCGGGTTCGTCCGTTTCATATTATCTTGCGAAAGCCGGCCATAAAGTTTTTTTGCTAGATAAGTGCGAATTCCCAAGAGAAAAAGTTTGCGGGGACAGCATCACTCCCAGGGGGGTTAGGATTTTAGAAGATATGGGTGTTGTTCCTAAACTGGAGGGCAGGTTCAAAGAGACAAAGGGAGTTAGGATTTACTCATCCAAAGGCGGGTGCAGCGTTACCGACTTTCCGGCTTATAAAGATTATCCAAGAAGGGGCTTTGTGGCGCCGCGCATCGAATTTGACAAAATTTTGCGAGATCATGCCGAGGAGGCGGGGGTTTATTTTTCTGGCTGTTCTTTTGTGACTAATGCCGTCGTGGAGTCGGGAAGAGTCATTGGAGTTAAATATACTAGCGATGGTAAGGATTTTGAGGAAACTGCAAAGTTTGTCGTTTGCGCGGATGGGGCGTCTTCAACTTTTGCCAAGAAAGTATTAAACATTACGAAAGATGATTTTAGGGCGACGGGGATTGCAATACGCGCTTATTATGAAGGTGTTGATGATATAGATGATTATATGGAGATTTACGGTGAGGATATTCTTTTGCCAGGTGTAGGATGGATTTTTCCTCAAGGAAATGGTGTCGCGAATGTTGGTGTGGGGATATACCTGGATGATTTAGAGAAAAATGATTGCAGTGTGACAGAAATCTTGGATAGATTTGTAAATTCAAGTATCCATGCAAGCAAGAAATTAAAAAATGCAAAACGGCTTAATCAAGTTGTTGGTAAAAAACTTTATATGGGTGGCATAAAAAAGGCGATATGCGATGGAATGGTTTTGATTGGGGATGCCGCCGGTCTTATAAATCCATTAACGGGCGAAGGCATGATGTATGCGCTTGAAAGTGGAAAATATGCCGCGGAGGCGATAGACTCCGCTCTGAAAGTTAATGACTTTAGCGAGAAATCTCTTGAGAGTTATCAAAAGAATATTAATATTTTTTTTAATAGATATTTTTCTTTTGGCACGGCCGTTGTGCGATTCGCAAAAAAACCTTGGATTGTTAATTCTTCCATTAATTTAATCAAGAAAAGCAAGATGTTGGGGGAATTAAATTTAAGGTATTGGATTAGCATCAACTGAAAGAACTATGGATGGTTGCAAAAGAGTGTGTTTTGACAATCTTTTACCCGAGGTGCAAATTATGCTACTTAAGCCCACTAAGCAAGGAAAAGTAAGGGATATATACGATTTTGGCGACCGATTGGTTATAGTCGCAACAGATAGAATATCAGCATACGATTCTATCTTACCCGACGATATTCCCTACAAAGGCAAGGTTTTAACCGCGCTTTCTTTTTACTGGTTTAAGCGGACCAAGCACATTGTAGAAAATCATCTTATCTCCTTAGATGTTAATGATTTCCCCGATGAATTGAAATATCAAGCTGATTACCTTAACGGTAGAAGCATGCTTGTAAAAAAGGCGGATGTATATCCCGTTGAGTGTGTGGTGAGGGGTTACCTTGCTGGTTCGGGCTGGAAAGAGTACAAAGAAAACGGCACCGTTTGCGGAATTGAGCTTCTGAAGGGGTTAAGGGAATCCGACAAACTCCCCAAGCCCATATTTACCCCGGCCACAAAGGCCGAATCGGGGCATGATGAAAACATCTCGTTTGAAAAGGCGGTCGAGATTTTGGGCGCGGATGTCGCTGAAGAATTGCGGGATTTGAGTATAAAACTCTATGAATTTGCCGCCGCCGAGGCGGAATCTAAGGGGATAATAATTGCCGACACGAAATTTGAGTTTGGAAGATATCAGGGTAAAATCATAATTGTTGACGAAATTTTTACCCCCGACTCCTCGCGCTTTTGGGCGGTTTCAGATTATGAACCTGAAAAATCGCTAGATAGCTTCGACAAACAGTTTGTAAGAGATTATTTGGATGAGATTGGTTGGAACCACGAGCCTCCGCCCCCTTATTTGTCGACTGAGGTTATCGAGGGAACAAGCAAAAAATACATGGAAGCTTATGAAAGAATAACCGGAAAGGAATTCGTTAAATAAATGATCTGGCGAGTGGAAGTTGGTTTTAATCCTGGGGTTGTGGATGCCTCGGGGGAGTCGGTTAAAAAATCTATAATCGAAGATTTAAGGATAGATGTAGATTCGGCAAGGACGATCGATGTTTATACAATAAAAGCTGAATTGGATGAGGGGCAGGTCGAAAAAGTTGCCTCTGAACTTTTAACCGATCCCATCACTCAAATTTCTTCCTATAACGGCACGCTCGCAAAAGATTTTTCCAAAGTAATTGAGGTTGGGTACAAGCCTGGAGTAACCGACAACGTTGGAAGAACCGCCGTTGAAGGAATAGAAGATCTCTTGAACATAAAGTTTAAGGAAGATGAATCCGTTCACACCTCACGTCTTTATCTAGTAAATGGACAAATTACTGACGAAGAAGCCGAGCGCATATGCACGGGACTTTTAGCCAATCCGATCATCGAGCACTACTCTATCAGGGATGAGCGAAGTTGGTTTACGAGAAAAAGGGATGATGAGAAGTATTTTATGGTAGCTGAATCGCATGAACCTCTTGTTGCTGAAGTTAACCTTGATGTAGATGATGAAGAACTTATAAGGATTAGCGCCGAAGGCATTCTTTCACTTAACTTGGAGGAGATGCAAAGGATTCGGGATTATTTTAAGGATTCAAAGGTTTTAGAGGAACGCAAGAAGGTTGGCTTGGGGGATAAACCGACCGATGTTGAGTTGGAGATGCTTGCTCAAACGTGGTCCGAGCACTGTAAGCATAAGATATTTAATGCTCTTATAGAGTATGAGGAAGATGGAAAAAGGGAAAAAATTGACAGTCTTTTTAAGAGTTATATCAAGAAAGCAACCGAAGATATAAACAAAGACTGGCTTGTTTCGGTGTTCGAGGACAACGCTGGGGTTATCAGTTTCAACGAAGATTACAACCTCGTTTTCAAGGTGGAGACCCACAATCATCCTTCGGCGCTTGACCCTTACGGAGGGGCGCTAACTGGTATCGTTGGGGTAAACAGAGATCCTATGGGGACCGGCTTGGGAGCAAATTTAATTTTTAACACCGATGTTTTTTGTTTTGGTCCGCCAGATTTTCCTTATGAGAAACTGCCGCAGAAGGTGTTGCACCCCAAGCGTGTATTTAAAGGGGTAAGAAAGGGAGTCGAGCACGGCGGAAACAAAATGGGGATACCCACGGTAAACGGAGCAATCGTCTTCGATGATGCCTATGTGTATAATCCCTTGGTTTACTGCGGAACCGGTGGCATGATGCCCAAAGAGATTTTGGGCCGGGAAAGCCATGTAAAGACTATTAAGCCGAGCGATTTGATAGTTATGGTTGGCGGAAGAATCGGGAAAGACGGTATTCACGGAGCAACCTTTTCCTCAACAAAACTTGAGGAAACGACCTCCCCCACGGCTGTGCAAATCGGAGCCCCCATCGTTCAGAAAAAAATGATGGACGCGATTCTAGAAGCGCGAGACAAAGGATTATATGACGCTATTACCGACAACGGAGCCGGCGGTCTCTCTTCTTCTGTTGGGGAAATGTCCGAGTTTTGCGGAGGTTGTGTGGTTGATTTGGAAAGGGTGCCGACAAAGTATCCTGGTTTAGATCCGTGGGAGCTTTGGGTGTCTGAATCTCAAGAGAGAATGACACTTGCGGTTTCTCCGAATAATATCGATGCGTTTATGAAGATTTGTAAAAAATGGGATGTCGAGGCGACCGTAATAGGAGAATTCCAGTCGAGTGGAAAGATTCACGTCAAATACGAGGGTAAAACCGTTCTCTTTCTCGATATGAGTTTTTTGCACGAAGGTCTTCCTCAATTAAAACTCAAAGCGGCTTGGAAGAAACGGGAGTTTGAGTCCCCCGATTTTTCTCAGCCAGATGATTTAACGCTTGATTTAAAGAAGATTCTTTCTTCTCTTAACGTTTGCAGCAAGGAGTGGGTAATTCGCCAGTACGATCACGAGGTTCAAGGAACGAGCGTGGTCAAACCGCTCATTGGCAAGGAAGATGATGGCCCGTCTGATGCCGCCGTCATAAAGCCCTTGCCGGGCAAAAAAGAGGGCGTTGTCGTCTCAAACGGAATAAATCCTAAGTTTGGCGAAATCGATACGTTTTGGATGGCCGCCTCGGTCATAGATGAAGCCGTAAGAAATTGTGTTGCGGTTGGAGCAAATCCTGACCACATTTCAATCCTTGATAACTTCTGTTGGGGAAACCCGATTTTATCCGAAGATAATCCCGATGGTGATTTCAAATTGGCCCAATTGGTTAGAGCTGCTCAAGGATGCTATCACGCGGCGGTTGGACTTGGCGCACCCTTCATATCAGGAAAGGACAGTTTCCATAATGAATATCAGGTGGGAGACAAGGTGATATCCATTCTACCCACGCTTCTCATATCCGCGATGGGAGTAATTGAGGATGCCGATAAAGCTGTCACAATGGATGTCAAAAAAGAGGATGATTTGGTTTATGTCCTCGGATTAACCCGAAATGAGCTTGGCGGCTCCCATTATCTTATGACGAGGAATCTGGTTGGTAATTCAATTCCTGAATTGGACGTGGAATCCGCCAAAAAACTCTACAGTTCGCTGCATAAGGCAATTACGGAAGGTTTTGTGTCGTCTTGTCACGACTGTTCCGAAGGGGGCATTGCGGTTGCGGCAGCCGAGAGCGCTTTTGCCGGTGGTTTTGGTATGAATTTAAATCTTGGGGATGTTCCAATAGAGGGAACTTTACGAGACGACGGAATTTTATTCTCCGAGTCGAATAGCAGATTTATTGTAACCGTTTCACCCGGGAAAAAAGTTGATTTTGAGCGGGCGATGAGCGGTAACATCTTTGCCGAAATCGGAAAAGTAAGAGCGGATGATAATTTTAAAGTTAAAGGAAAAGACGGAAAGCTTGTTATGGATGCAAATATTTATGATTTGAAGGAAGCTTGGCAGAGGACACTCAATTGGTAGTTGGCTGTTGGCAGATGGCAAAATAAGGGGAAAGGGTAGAGAGTATAGAGCTAAGAGTACGGAGCAGAGAACGAATAGAGTATGGAGTATGGCAGATAGTTAACAGT
>DSBK01000026.1 GCA_011046085.1 Actinomycetota bacterium | reverse complement strand
GCCTACCATCAGCCACCTGCCCGCCATTGACTGCGTCTTCAGGCGCTGGCAGGCGGGTCTGCTATCAGCTCTCAACTACTCCTTGCGCTAACTTAAGTCTCTTTAGCGTCTTTTTCTTCCCAAACACTTCAATTGTCTCAAAAAGCGGTGGACTTACCGTTTTTCCTGTTACGGCAACCCGTATGGGTTGAAAAACAAACTTAGGCTTTATATCAAGTTCCGCTGGGATGGAGCGCAACACGGCTTCCACGTTTTCAATATCAAATTTTTCAATTTCCTTTAACTTGTCAGATGCAGTTTTAAGAACTCTTAGAACCTCTGGTTTTCTTAACACCTTGTCGGCAACTTTGGATTCGATTTCAATCTCCTCTTTAAAGAAAAAGTCCGTAAGCTCCAAAACATCAGTTAAGCACTTCATTCGCTCCTGCACCAAAGTAGTTATCATTTTAAGTTTCTCTATGCCAAAATCAGAGGATTTCTCAAAAAATCCGGCGTCAACCCATATTGGTATCAAAAAATCAGTTAACTTATCTGTTGACAATTCGCGAATGTAGCATCCGTTCATCCACTGAAGTTTAGTGTTGTCAAAAATAGCAGGGTTTTTTGACACTTTTTCAAGAGAAAATTTTTCTATTAAATCTTGGATTGAGAATATGGTCGTCTTCTCATCGTAAGACCAGCCCAAGAGGGCAAGATAGTTTAGTATCGCTTCGGGCAGATAACCCTCTTTCTTATATTCTTCCACCGAAGTTGCCCCATGACGTTTGCTTAAGGGTTTTCCATCGGAACCCAAAATCATCGGCAGATGGGCAAAAGCGGGAACTGGTAAATCAAGAGTTAGGTAGAGAAGTATTTGTTTCGGGGTATTTGATAGATGGTCAATACCCCTAATCACATGCGTTATTTTCATAGCGGCGTCATCGACAACAGCAGCAAAATTATATGTTGGCAAACCATTTGATCTAATTAAAACGAAGTCTTCCAAAACGCTGTTTTGAAAGAGAATATCCCCTCTTATGACGTCCGAGACAATTGTCTTCTCCTCTTTGGGACAAGCAAAACGGATTGCGCAATTTCGCCCTTCCCTCTCATAATTTTTTTGCTCTTTTTCGGTAAGTTTTTTACATCTTCCGTCATAGCCAGGAGGTTTGCCTGCCTTTAGCGCCGATTTCCTTCTCTTTTCCAACTCTTCCGGCGAGCAGTAACATTTATAGGCCATCCCCGCGTTAATTAATTTTTTAACCGTTTCTTCATAAAAAGGCAGGCGCTCCGTTTGACGATAAGGCCCATACGAACCTTCAATTTCGGGGCCTTCGTCCCAATCCAAACCAAGCCATTTAAGAGATATGTTTATTGCCTTGATTGCCTCTTCCGTGGAACGGTTTTTGTCAGTATCCTCTATCCGCAAAATAAACTTACCACCGTGATGCCTGGCAAAAAGCCAGTTATATAAAGCAGTTCTTGCTCCCCCAATATGCAGTACCCCTGTGGGGCTTGGGGCAAAGCGAACACGCACCTCTTTATTCAAGCAAATCACTTCCAAAACAAAGATTTTTAACATAAATAAGCAGCTTACGCTGCTTATTTTGCCATTTTAATATTAAAATTCAAATATATAAACTACACCTTAACTCCTAAATACTCTCAAGACGTTCACGAGCATCAGCTATATCTGTTACCCTTACACCAAATTTATCATCAATTACAACTACCTCGCCTCGAGCAATCACTTTCCCGTTAATTAAAAAATCAACCGGCTCGCTGGCTAACTTATCCAACTCTATTACAGAACCTCCACCTAAATTAAGTATCTCTTGAACAGTCATGTTGGTGCGACCCAATTCTATTGAAGCGACCAAAGAAACATCCAAAAGAAGATTGATGTTTCGCATGTCGCCCCTCTTCCCTCCGGCGCTCAAAGAGTCAAAGTGAACTTGTTCAACAGGGACCTCCGCCTCAACGTTTCCTCCTGGTTCCTTTGGTTCCTCTGGTTCCTCTGACTCCTCTGGAGTTTGTTCTGCTTCCACGATTGCTTCCTCGGACTTGGTTTCTCCAAAAATATTTATTAACTGTTCCGAAAAAGCCACAGAAACTATGGAATCCACCTGTACCGGCGAAGAAACACCTTCGATGTTTAAATTCATCCCCGCTTTAACGATGGAATCATCTGGAAACGATGCATTTAAAGCTTCTGCCTCATCTGCCAGCTTGGAAACCTTAAATTGCGCCAAAGAGCAAGTGACCTCTTGACCAATGATGGCAGTGAAGTTGCTCGTTGTTTCTCCGGCAACTTGGTTAAAAACTTCCTTCAAAACATCTTGACCCATCTCATCTACAGAGGCGCCGCCGCTAAGCTCTTGTTGTTGAGCCAACTCCGCTAATTTTACTCCATCTTCTTCTTGTAATATCAAGAGAACATCGCCATTCAAGCCGCCAGTACAATTTAACTGCGCTAAAACAATATTCTCTTTTTTTTCGTTCGTGTAATCTTCCCGTGTTGACTGAACAATGAGAAGAATTAAGGACTCTGACTTCTTCCCGCTAAAGTCGGAAATTACTTTAGCCAAAGCAGCAACGATGGTGTTGAAAGCATTGCCAATATTGTTCAGATCGGTTTCGGTAAACTCATTTTTTTCTTCCGATTTCTCCGGCATTACTGTTCATTCCTTTCATCTGCAACCGACACGGTCTTTACGGCCAGCTTCCTCCCCAATATACCAGGTTTGCCATAAAACTTGACTGAGTTGCCTATTTTTATTTTTACCTCTTCATCGGTGTGAGTATCAAGTTGTATGGCATCACCAGGTTTCAAATCAATCAGGTCTCCGATGCTAATTTCAGCCACTCCCAACTCAACTACTACAGGTAAAGAAACTTTATTTAAATTTTTTTCTATCTTTTCTCTTTCTTTTTCGTCGGCGGACTTTCTTTGACTCTTGGTAGAAAACCATGCCCTTCTGGTCAGTTTTGGTATCACTGGCTCAAGGGTTAAATATGGTAAACAAATGCTCATAGTACCCGTGGTTTCCCCCATTCTCACCTCAAAAACAATATTTATTACTATCTCATTAGGGGGAACAATTTGTACAAGCTGAGGATTCGTTTCAATTACCTCAATCTTGATATCAAATTGCTGAATTCCAGCCCACGCTTCTTGAAAAACATTGAGTATCTTTTGGGTAATTCCTCCAACCACACTTCTTTCAATATCTGTAAGCTCACGGTTTTCTTCTAAAACCATACCCGCGCCCCCAAGCAACCTATCGTAAAACATAAATGTTAAGGTTGGGCTCAAATCTAGAACCGCATTCCCGGACAGTGGAGAAAGGGAGAAAACAACCAAAGTAGTTGGAGTAGAAAGGGTGGTTACATAATCATCAAATGAAGTTTGCTCCACCGAGGCTAAAACAAAACTGATGTTTTGCCTAAGATAAATCATTAATGCTGCCCCAATTTTCCTGGCTAAGTTCTGATGAATGTTTTCTATGGCATTTAAATGAGCTTTGGAAAACTTATCAGGATGCCTAAAGTCATAGATCCTAACTTGTTTGAGTCTTCCTTCGCTTGTAACGTTAGTAACCCCTTCTTCCTCTCGGGTTACACCAGTTAAAAGAGCATTTATTTCATCTTGAGTAAGCGCCCCTGCCATGAAAACCCCCGCATTATTGCATAATAAAAGTGGTAAAATAGACGCCTTTAATTTTACCACAGGTAAGCAAAGAATCTACTCCATTTTTAATTTCCTTTTTTAGTTGTTCTTCTCCTTCTGCCGTGCGAACTTGGTCTGGGGTTTTCGAGCGCAGGATAGTAAGCATAGCATCCTTAATCTGTGTTTTTCTCGTTTTTACCTCGTCCTTGAGGGGTTTATTGTCTTTTTCTAGTTCAATCGAAACCTCAAGCTGAAGATAACTATCAGACCCAGCTAAATTTACCGTGAAGGAACCCATAGAAACCATGGCGCCAACATCCAACTCAACTTCCTCTTTTTTTTCATTCTCAGGCGCAGAACTTTTACCCATAAACTTCATAACCCCAAAAGCGGTTCCCACCGCGAGACCAACCACTAAAATTATCAGGATGGGTACCTTAAACTTCCCCAACTTCAACCTGGGCAACTTTAAATTAAATTTCTTTTTGCTCTTTTCTTCCTCTTCTTCTTCCTTTCCTCTTTCTCCATCCATTTCACTTGGTTGTTTAATCTCATCATCAACCATAATAAATACCCCCTTGCTGCTACTCAGGTTCCTGAATATTTAAAGTAGGATACAGGACAACCATATCCACTCTTCTATTTAATGCACGGTTTGCCTCGCTGGTATTTGGAAACCTTGGCTTGTACTCTCCGTAACCCGCGACCGAAAGTCTTTCTGGTGAAAAACCAACATTTTCAATCATATATCTTAAAACCGAGATAGCTCTAGCGGTAGACAACTCCCAATTAGAAGGATACTCTGGAGTAGAAATAGGCAAATTGCACGTATAACCCTCTATTCTAATCACATAATCAGTCCCTTTTAAGGTCTTTCCAATGGTTGAGAGCACGGGCAAAACTCCCGCTCTTAAATTCGCCTCTCCTAAATTAAAGAGAACCTTATCGGTGAGGCTAATTAGAAGACCTCGAGTTGAGGTGGTTAAACTTATTGAACCTCCCATGTTGGCCGCATTAACTTTTTGTTTAATTTCTTCTTTGAGCTGCTCCATAGCCACAACTTCCTCTTTGGGAATGCCAACCTTGTTAAAACCGGCCGCCCCCTCAAGGACATTTTTCCCTCCCCCTTCCGCCTCACTCGGTTTAAGAGTTTTCCCTGCTTCTCCCAGATTCTGGACAGGTGTTTCCTCTTTAAAAACTCCCGCCGTGCCGTGAATGGCCGCATTAATTGAACCAAGAGCTTTGTTGAGTTTCTCCATGTTGACTATCGAAAAGGAGTAAAGTAAAACAAAGAAGCATAAAAGCAAGGTTATCATATCGCCATAACTGGTCATCCACGCAGGAGCTCCTTTTCGTTGATCTTTATTTTTAATTATTTTAGCCACTTGCGCTCTCCTCTTTATTCTTTCTCAAGTCTATCCTTATTTTTGGTGAGATGAACGCCAACAATTTTTCTTCGATGATGCGAGGATTGTTGCCCGCCTGAATGGATAAAATTCCTTCTATCATTACCTGTTTGTATAAAATTTCTTCTCCGCTTCTTACCCCAAGTTTTCCTGCAATTGGATTGAAAACCAGATAAGCAAACAATGCTCCATAAAATGTGGTTAATAGGGCGACGGCCATTCCGGGCCCAATCTTAGAGGGATCATTAAGATTTCTAAGCATCTGAATTAATCCTATTAATGTGCCAACAAAACCAAAAGCAGGACAGGAAGCGCCAATGGCTTCAAATATACTCTTACCCAACTTGTGACGTTCTTCCAGAAAGGCAAGTTCGGTTTCCAAAATATCGCGAACAAGTTCCGGGTCGGTCCCGTCAATAACCAATTGCAAGCCCTTTTGCATGAAGGGATCGCCCAACTGATTTGCTTCCTCCTCCAAAGATAATAGCCCTTCTTTTCTCGCCTTCTCCGCAAAGTGAACTATTGTACTTATCAATCCCTGGGGACCCTCATTTGAGCCAAAGAACGCATTCTTTAAGACCTTCATGACCCCAAAAATTTGGGGCATTGTAAAATTTATAAGGGTAGCGGCAATAGCCCCGCCAAAAGTAATTAGCATGGATGGCATGTTAAAAAATATTTTTATGCTGCCACCCTGTAAAATTGCCACAGCTATTAAAATAAACCCAACGACAATACCAATTATTGTGGTTAAATCCAAATTTTCACCCCATTTTTAATCTTTGTATCATCCAGCCCGCTGTTTTTCACTCAACCGACAAAAAAAATTGCCCCTCACCACATAATTATCGGACTAAACCTCATTATTCTTGAGTTCATTTTTGGGGATAATAACTTTTGGTCCCCCGATTTTGCTTAAATATTTAACGGTCTGTTTAACAATAACATCAGGAGATTCCTTAATTACAATCTTCTTCCCCGTAAGCAAGGTAATAACCGTATCGGGTGTGGCTTCGATAGTTTCTATTAAAGCGGCATTTATCGTTAACTTACTGCCATTAAGACGGGTTAATTCTATCACGTTCAGCGCCCCTTAAAAGGGGGCCAAGCCAAGCTTGGCCCCCTTTTAATTATTCTTACCGTTTCAGGTTGACTAATTCCATCAACATCTCATCAGATGTGGTTATAATTCTTGAATTGGCCTGAAAACCCCTTTGTGTGGTAATCATATTGGTAAATTCCTGAGCTAAATCAACGTTGGCCATCTCGAGCGAGCCGGGTATTACAGAGCCCACTCCACTTTCTCCCGGAGCAACCAATCTTACTTCACCGGAGTTTGTGGACTGTTGAAACATCGTTCCGCCCGATCTCATCAAGCCAGCAGAATTACCGAACATCGCAAGCGCCAAACGGGCGAGTGTCCGGTTCATACCGTTTGAGAAAACGCCGGTGATTATTCCGTCGCTACCGATAGTAAACGTCTCCAAAACACCCATGGCGAAACCATCCTGGCTTCTCACGATGATGTTGGAATCGGTGTCATCGAACTGGGTTAAGTTAGCAAAGTCAATCGTGATATTAACGGGATTGGCTCCTGCTGGGTTAAAGGTAAGCGTGTCACCACCAACGGGGCCCAAAAAAGTACCGTCCGGATTGAACGTCACATTGGATACTCCCACCCCGGACCATGCTCCGCCATCAACATCCCAGCTCCACTGCCAGGTATTTGCCGCAGTTTGAGTAAATGTTGTCACCAGTGTGTGAGCGACACCCAAAGAATCATAAACCTGAACGGAAACACTCGCTGGGCCGGTAGGACTAGCATCCAAATTGCCCGCCAAGAGGACGTTATTGGTATCTTCGGCCACCATTAATTCACCAATCGGGATGGAAATCTCCGTTGGCGGTAGGGTGATATCCAAGACCCCCGTGTCGTCGGCCTGCCAACCCTGCACCTTATACCCGGTCGATGGGTCAACTAGGTTCTTCTGTAAATTTATATCGAAAATTCCCGCTCGCGTGTAACGATTGGCCGTTCCATCATTTACCACAAAAAACCCATTACCCTGAATGGCAAGGTCGGTAAGTTTGCCCGTTGCCTCAAGACTGCCTTGGGTAAGAATTGTATCGATGGTCTTAACGAGCATGCCCAAACCAACTTGCTGCGGATTAGAGCCGCCAAGACTTCCTTGGGGTGCGGTGGCGCCCCTTATGGTCTGACTCAACATATCCTGAAATGAAACCCTGCTTGTTTTATACCCAACGGTGTTAACATTGGCTATATTGTTTCCAATAACGTCCATCTTGACCTGGTGGTTCCTTAAACCCGAAACCGCCGCAAACATTGAACGCATCATAACTACATCGACCTCCTATTTTAATTAATTTTTTCACTGGCTGACAGTTGCTAATAAACTAGCCGTCTCGCCATCAGCCAATAAAGTTGGCTGCTTCACTACCTCAGCAACCAGGGCTTCCTCCAAGAGGTCCAGCCCTACATTATCACCGCGCTATCGATGTTGGTAAAAACATTCTCTTTCATGTTCTCCCCATCTATGGTGGTGATAACTGTCCGATTTTTAATGCTAACCACAAAAGCAAGATTATCGACCAAAATTAGCGATTCTCTTGCGCCCTTGTCGGCAGCTTTGTTTACACCCGTTTGAACTTTTTCCAGCTCTTTCTCAGTCAATTTTATATTTCTCATCGCAAGCCGCTTCTGAGCATGAGCCGAAAACTTAAGTTCCGTCTTTGCCAGCTCTTTTGCAAATACATCTTTAAAGGGAGCTTTTACTCCCGTCTGTATTTGCTGAGCCGCTTTTCCAATCGGCCTTATGGGTTGATTGGAAAATTGTACCTTATCCGTCACTTTCGTCCCCCTCCCCGATAATCCTTAGAACGTCAACGGGCGAAATCTCATTATTTCCCACCAGAAGCCACGGCTGACCATCTTTGAATCTCACCTCGGTTACAACTCCTCTAACTATCTTACCGCTGTTAAAATCAATGGCTTCTATCTCCTTGTTAATCATACCGCTGGATTGAGCGATTTGCAGCCATTTATGCATGCTTTCAAAGCCCTGATTTAATTTCTGCATCTGTTCCAGTGAATTAAACTGCGCGAGTTGTGAAATAAACTCCGTATCCTTTACGGGCTCTAGAGGATCCTGATACCGCATTTGGGTTACGAGTAATAACAAAAACTCATCTTTCCCCAACTCTCCCTTTTTCGTCACTGGAGCTGTAAAACCTGCCTCGTATTGCTGTTGAATCGCATTAATGTCCAAACTATCTCACCTCCTTAGGCTAAACAATTTATCTCTCGACTACCCCGTAAATCTGTCAAACTACGTAATTCCTCCGGCTGCTCCTCGTTGAGTAAATCCGACAACGGCTCCGCAAAACCTTGCTGCGAAAGGAACTGCTTGTTTCGATCATCTTCGCCACTTGCCTGAAAATGCTCGCCCACGGAAACTTGAAAACCCTTGACATCAAAACCTCTATCTTGGAGAGACTGCTTAAGATTTGTGAGGTTGGCTTCCAAAATGCTTTTAACCATGGGATTGTTGGCTTCGAGTTTGGCGCTTATCATTCCATTTTCTATAACTATCTTTATTCGCAAAGCGCCGAGTTCTTTTGGCTCAAGATGAAGATGGGCCTCCTGTCTGCCTTCCAACAGTAAAACTTGGAATTTTCGGATAACCTGGTCCAAAAATCCCTTTTCGTTTTCGACCATTCCTTGAGTACTTGCAATTTTTGAAACAAAACTCTGCCCATCATCAAGTTTGAGTGATGAAGCTACCCCAGAACTATTCTGAACCTCAACCGCCTCTTCCGCGCTCCCTTTGGCTTTGAAAGCAAACGTGGATTCGCCACCTTTTTCGGAGGAATGTTTCACAATTGGAGGCAAAAGAACCGACTCATCTTGAAACAGGGATTTCCCTGGAAAGTCCGTTTTTTCCAAAAGTTCCACACCATTATCGGCCCCTTTAGCATTAGAACCATCTTTTGACGAATGTAGAAACTCCGTCGGCTTTACCTCTATCTTGCTTATCGTTTTGTCGATATTTGCTACAACTTTATCTGCAATCTTCGTCGCCATTTCTTCAATAAAATGTTTGGCTTCGATTCTTACTTGACCTGGAATTCCCTTCTCCGATGTCTCCGTTAAATCGTGGATTTTTGATCCCGACTGCTCATCCTTTACAAGAGAGAATTTTTCTTGAGAGATGCTTCCTAAAAGAGATCCTATCGCTGACTTAAAGAAGTCTCCAAGCTCTTCTTTGAGGTTCCAGCTTGATATGTTTGTTTCCTCTTTAAACTCAGCCAGAATCTTCTCAATGACACCTTTAAAATCAGACAGAACCTCATCGATCCCTTCCGAGTTAAAAACATCGGGGCTGAGATTAAGTTCTTTGATTTCCTCTTGAGCTACGCCACTGTTACTGAACAACTTGGTTAAAATCTTTTCCGCCAAAATACCCATTTGATGCTTAAGCTCTCTCAAAGACCCCGCTTCGGAAGAAAATTCTCCCTGATCCACTGCAACAAGTGAAGACTCTTCAGGAAAGTCGTGAGAAAGAGGATTGCTCCCAACCTTACCAACCATACTCATGATGGCTGGAAAAGCAAGAAGTGTTTGAACAAGACCCTCCTCTTGGAGGTCCAGGTCTTTTAGTTCTTCTGTCTCTTTGGAGCAAAACTGTTTTTCCTCCTCTATTGTTGTGGTTGGAGATTCTTCGCTCAAACCATCTGAGTTTAAAATCCCTTCCAACACTTTCTCGAAACTACCGTTTTCGTTCAATCCATCTTGAACAGTAGTCTCTTGAAATTCTTGAACAGTTTCACAACAACCAAGAGACATTATCTTCGAGGAATACATTTTCTCACCTCCTTTCTTTTTAATTTGCTAGTTAGCTTGTCACGCTAGTTAATTTTTGTCTTTCCTCCATCCCCCCTCTCTAAACTCTCAAATTTTAACTATCCACTATCCTTGTCTGTCGGCCTCCCTGATGGCCTGCCTGACGGTAGACACAGTAATACCAAAAGAACGTCATTGCGAGCCTTGTTCTGTAAGGCGTGGCAATCTCTTGAGATTACTTCGGTCGCTATTGCTCCCTCGTAATGACGGGATAGCGCTATCTATCGCTTCCTCCTAAGACAAGCTCGCCACTCTCTATACCAAAACTTAGTTTCTTTCTTAAACCACTCCAGTCCTGCCTACCGATAGGCACGGTAGACTGGGGCGGGATGCTCACGATGACGAGGAAGAATTGATCCTTAATCCTTACTTTACCCTCTACCCTTTCCCTATCTTCCATCTGTTGCTTTTGAGATTGCTTCGCCCCGATAAATCGAGACTCGCAATGACCTTCCTTTTTCCTTGTCATCACGAGGGCTTTAGCCCGTGGTGATCTCCAGGCATCTGCTATCTGCTATACGCCACATGCTACCATGCTACTAGCAATAAGCTATTTACCGCCTATTTATTCAGCTAACTAATCACCTATTTAATTATCAAGTTTCAATCTGAGCTGCTGACTTAAAATGGCCGCTTTGCTCGGCTCCATTTCCGCCAACACCTCAGCGGCAATTTCTTCATTCATAGCGTTTAATATTTCGACAGCTTCTTCATCACTTAATTGTGATATTATGTCGGCCGCTTTCTCCACATCCATCGCTTCGTATATCTTTACTACTTTATCCAACTGCTTAATCTTCGCCTCCGCCGTTGCGGTCGTTTCCGCCACTGCTGTTTCCGTGGTATCTTCTTTGATTGCCGCTTCTTCTTTGGTTGGAGCATCTTCCGTTTTGGTCTCTGCTTCAGCCGTCGGTGTGGTTTTTTCCTTTGCAACTTCTGCCGTTTCGACCTTTTCTTTGGGTTTACTAAACCTCCCAATGATACTCTTTATATTTATGACACCAGCAAAACTAAGCGTAGTAAATAAAACCAAAAAATATACCACCACAAGCAAAATTACCATTTTAGCCCCACCCCGTTGATTAAGCAAGTTCGCTAACTACCTCCGTTTTCTATTTGTAATCCTCCCACCTTGACAAAACTTTCTTCACATATCTTTGAGTTTCAGCAAACGGTGGAATCCCTCCGTATTTTTTTACATTGCCCGGCCCCGCATTGTATGCGGCAAGAGCCAGTTTTATATCACCAAATCTATCGAGTTGAATTTTTAAATATCGGCATCCCGCATCGATATTCTGAGCTGGATTAAAAGGGTCGGTTACGCCTAAACCCCTGGCTGTGGACGGCATCAATTGCATAAGACCCATGGCGCCAGCGTGCGACTTAGCGGTCGATTTAAATCCGGACTCCACGGATATCACCGCTTTAACGAGCGCGGGGTCCAAATCATATTTCTTGGAAGATTCCAAAATTTCATCAGCAAAAGGCTGTGCCTGACCTGTCTGCCGACAGGCATGGCGGCAGGCAGGTGTTTCGGGCAAAATTGTCTCTACGTTACCATCGTTGGAAGTAGCTTTACCGCTTGCTTGTTGTGCTTTTTCCATAACTTTGGCAAAAGCAACTTCATTTGAAGGCGACACATTAAATCTTGTCTCAATATCCTGAATCCTTGATAAAATCCCGTTTAAACCGCTAAGCACCTTCGCTCTCCTCCAATAAGAGAGAAGCAATTCTCCTTCTCTTGTGGCCGGAAGTGGCTATTTCGTCTATCAATTTCTGCTCGCTTTTCAAAAGCATCTGGCAAAATTCTTCATATTGTTTATCGTAGAGCTTTTCCATTACTTTTTTGTCTTTTGAAGCTCCTATCAATTTTTCTCTTACCGCTTCCAGCCGAAAAATTACCTTCTTCACTTTCAAAGCCTGATGGGAAATATCATTTTGAACCTTGGTAAAATAGCAACTATATACAAAGAGGTCGCTTATATTAAGTCCTTTTATCTGTTTTTTCTTGAACTCATCTTGACTTCTTTGAAGAGCTTCCATTAAATTATCCAAGATTTTCTTTTCACGCTCGTATTCTTTTCTAACCTCACCAAGTTCTCTTTTAAGGATATCTTCCTTCTTTTCCCTATAATTAAGAACCGGTTGAAGTTTAAATTTAAAGCCCTTCATTTCCATCTCCGCATCCTAGTTAATCAAAAATCTCTTCCAGCCGTTGGATATTCCCATCGAATTCAACCTTTTCTTCGACACCCTGACACAAAAAAGCATTTATATCGTCAGTCTTACTAATGGCGTAATCAATCTTTGGATTGCTGCCTTGGACATAAGCGCCGATATTTATTAAATCCTCGGCTTCCCTATAAGTTGCCAAAACATCCCGAAGTCGACTCGCAAGTTCAGAGTGTTTTTCCGAAACAACATCTTTCATCAATCGGCTCACACTTGACAACACATCTATCGCGGGATAGTGATTTTGGGAAGCAAGTTTTCGAGATAAAACTATGTGACCATCCAAAATACTCCTAACAGCATCCGCAATCGGCTCGTTCATATCATCTGCCTCAACCAGTATAGTATAAAGACCGGTAATCGTTCCGACATCTGACGTCCCCGATCTTTCAAGAAGCTTAGGCAAAAGAGCAAACACCGAGGGAGTATACCCTTTTGTGGCCGGCGGCTCCCCGATAGCCAAACCAACTTCGCGTTGAGCCATAGCAAATCGAGTAACTGAATCCATCATGAACATGACATTTTTGTTCTGGTTTCGAAAATATTCGGCTATTGCCGTTGCTACAAAAGCGCCTTTAAGACGCACAAGCGCCGGCTGATCAGATGTAGCGACAATGACAACCGACCTTGAAAGTCCATCTTCTCCGAGATCTTTTTCAATAAAATCTCGAACCTCCCTGCCTCTCTCCCCTATAAGCGCTATTACGTTTACATCCGCTTCAGTATTACGAGCAATCATACCTAAAAGAACGCTCTTTCCCACACCGCTACCGGCAAAAATTCCTACTCTCTGTCCTTTTCCACATGTCAAGGTCATATCGATTGATTTTACTCCTAGAGCAAGGTGCTCGCTAATCCTTCTTCTTTTAAGAGGGTTTGGCGGAGAATTATGAACAGGATACTCTTTTTCGGTATAAACGGGGCCCTTGTCATCTATCGGACAACCCAAGCCATCGATAACCCTGCCCAGAAGATTATCGCCGACGCCAACGGTCATGGATTCTCCTGTCGCAACAACTTCACTGTTGGGTTTTATGCCACTCATTTCACCCAGAGGCATTAGTAAAACACAATTTTCCTTAAAGCCAACGACTTCTGCTTTTATGGGTGGAAAATTTCTTGAAATATGGATATGACAGACCTCGCCAATTTGAGCAGCGGGACCCAAAGATTCAATTACCAGGCCAACAACCTGCTTTACTTTACCGTTCTGTTTAATGGCTTCAGTCTTACGAAGAAATTTTTTATATTTTTCAAAATCAACAATAGCGCAACTTTTATCAACCACCGGCTACTCCTTTTACTAGATCCTTGCCTATCTCTTCAAGCTGCGAATCTATACGTGCATCAACATTGCCAGCGGTGGTTTCAATGATACATCCCCCGCATCTAATCCTTTGGTCGGCAACAATCTCAACGCTTTTTATCCCATCGGCTGAAGAAATTAATTTCTCGCGATGCTTCTTGATGGTTTCCAAATCCGAGGGATTTACCCTTACAACCACATGTTCTCTTTCTACAGTGAGCTGAAGTGCTCTTTTTGCAACATTATTAACAACTTCCGGGTTAATCTTAATTTCCTCGTTAATAACTTTTTCGGCAATTTCAACCGCCAACTTAATAGTTGTGGGCTCGGCTTCTTTAATTATTTTTTTCTTCTCTTGCAGCGCCTCAGAAGTTATCGCCTTTAATGTATCTATCAATCCGGAGACTTCCTCGTTGGCCTCATCTAAACCTTCTTGTCGACCAATCTTAAAAGCTTCTTCTTTTATATCTTGAGCTTCCCGCAATGCTTCTTCGAGGATAGCCTCTGCTTTAGATTTAGCAACCCCTAAAGACTCTTCTTCGGTAGAAAATTCTCTTTCTTGAGAAGAGAACAATTTTTCTTCTTCGAATTGCTTTTTATCTCGGCTAAGTTTATCAAGCTTAGCCGACTTCAACTTGTCCGATGAACGAATTATCTTAGACAATAATCTCTTCCTCTCCCCCTCGGGCAATAATAATTTCTCCCTCTTCCTCTAGACGCCTGATCGTGTTGACTATCTCCTGTTGTGCTTCTTCAACATCACGCAATCTCACCGGACCAAGATAATCCATCTCTTCCTTCAGCATCTCCCCGGCTCTTTGTGACATATTTTTAAATATCTTTTCTTTCAACTCATCATTGGCGGTCTTGAGCGCATAGGAAAGTTTTTTAGAGTCAACTTCCCTCAAAAATCTTTGCACCGCTCTATCGTCAAGAGTTATAACATCCTCAAATGTAAACAAGCTTCGCCTTATTTCTTCGGTTAATTCCGGGTCGGACTCTTCCAAAGAATCTAAAATCGTCTTTTCGGTGCCACGATCGACCCGATTAAGAATATTAACTACCGATGACACTCCCCCGACCGAAGAGTACTCCTGGCCTTTGGCAATAGCGGCAACTTTCCTTTCCAACACCCTTTCAACATCCGAAATAATTTCAGGGACCGTTCTGTCCATCAAAGCAATGCGCCGAATAACATCTGCTCTAACGTCGGAGTCAAGTTTCGAAAGTATCATGGCGGATTGATCCGGCATTAGGTGAGCCACAACCAAAGCAATGGTTTGCGGATGCTCATTCTCAATAAAATTGAACACCTCGCTGGAATCCGTATGTCTTAAGAAGTCAAAGGGAGCAATTTCCAAAGAAGATGAGAGTCGGTTGATAATTTCGGTTGCCTTGCTAACTCCAACCGCTTTTTGAAGAATCTCCTCAGCATATTCGATCCCTCCCTGCGAAACATATTCTTTCGCTACACAAAGTTGATAAAACTCTTTGACAACTTCATTAATAATTTCTGGGGGAAGTTTACGCATGTTCGCTATCTCGAGGGTTATCTGCTCAATATCATCATCCTTCATCCACTTCATAATGCTTGCGGACAAATCCATCCCCAGTGAGACTAAAAGAGCGGCCGCTTTTTGTTTGTCTGTAAGATTTATCGCTTTAGCCAATTAAAATCTACTCCTTAGAGGTCAGCCAAGATTTTAACATTTGGGCCACCTCGCCCGGTTTTTCCTTTGCAATTCTTTTCACTTCTTCTTTCACTTCTCTTTTTTCCATTTCCTCGGGAGTAAGTTCCTCTTCTTTTGCTGCAAGAGAAATGCCCAACGGTTGTTTGGGTAAGAACTCAAACCCTTCTTCTTTCTTCTTGCCCGACAACAACCTAAATAACACAAAAGCGGCAACCGCTATGAGAATTACAACTGCGGCTATCTTACCGATGTTTTTGTAAAGCTCTTGCCTTTGAAACGCTTCTATTTCTTTTGTTTCTTTCTCCGCCCAAGATGTATCGAATGGAACGCTGCTTACGGTTAAAACATCTCCTCTTTCTTCGTCTGTCCCCGTAGCGGCCGCTATTGTATTCTTTATAACCTCCGTTTGGATTTTTTCCATAGCCGTACTGTCTATAATAACTGCAACGGAAAGCCTCTTAATCTCTCCAGGCGGTTCGATTTCATGCTCCAACCGCTTTGTTACCTCATAATTCTTAGTAGTATCTGTCTTGCTGTAACTCGACGAAGTTCCTTCTGTCCCCGTTGAAGGATAGGTCGAAACATTTGAGTCAACGCCCGGCACCCCAGATGATGAGGCGCCTTCCCCCGAATATTTCTCTTTAGATGCCTGCTCGCTCCTAATTACTGGATCATCTGAGGGTTCATAAATCTCGCTTTCGGTTTGCTTTTGCGTAAAATCAAGCTCGGCAGAGACTCTAACCACCGATTTATTGATACCCAAAACCTTCTCAAGCATTGATTGGACGCTTTTCTCTAGTTTATTCTCATATGCCATCTGAGATTCAAGCTGAGTTTTCGTAAGACCCGCTTGAAGAGAAGTTTCAGAATCACCAGTTGCCTCCGAAAGAAGAGCGCCACTTGTATCTAAAACGGTGATATTTTCCGGCTTAAGTCCCTCGACACTGCTGGCCACCAGGTGAACGACTCCTTGAACCTTATTTTGTGATAAACTCGACCCCGCCTTTGTCTTCAAAACAATTGAAGCAGTTGCCGGTTTCTCCTCTTCTTCGTAGAGACTTGGCTCGGGAATTACTATATGAACCCTCGCTCCTTGAATTTCAGATAACTGTGAAATGGTCCGGGAAAGCTCGCCTTCCAAGCCACGGCGATAGTTAAGTTTTTGGGTAAACTCTGAGACACTCAAACCACCTTGGTCAAATATCTCAAAACCAATAACTCCTCCTTTTGGCAACCCCTCGGCGGCAACCTGTAGACGGGTTTCGTACACCATGTTGGAGGGAACCTCGATGACGCTGTTGCCCTTCAAACGATAGGAAACATTTTGCTCTTTTAGCATGGAGACAATGGAGGCGGCATCATCGGAACTTAATTCGGAAAACAATACCGAATAAGATGGCCTTACCGCCCAATAACTTAAGGAAATTACGGCAATTAAAAGGATGAGAACGGTAAGACCGATGATGAGTTTTTGATTAAGATTCAACTTACCCCAAGCAGTTTGAATTTGTTTAAATACATCAGTAATAGCCATTGTTCACCCCAAAATTAAACTTGCATTCTTGAAATTTCCTGATAGGCCTCAACAACCTTATTTCTTATTTCTAAAGTAAGTTGAAGAGCCACGCTGGCCTTCTCAACTTGAATCATTACATCATGAATGTCAATTTCACCAGCAGCAAATTTAACCATTGCCTCATCTGCTTCTTTTTGTAGATTATTAACCTTTGAAAAGGCATCATTAAAAACTTTTTGGAAAGAGTCAACGGCCGTTTGTTTGGAAACGTTACCCCCTTTATTCAAACCGGCTTGGTTAGAAGCGCTTGATAACAAATTTAATGAATTAATATTCATCAAAAACTCCTTTCAGTTAAATTTCTAATGCCTTCATACTCATACTTTTAGCCGCGCCGATAACTGTTACGTTAGCTTCATAAGCACGCGTTGCAGCTACCATGTTTACCATTTCGGTTACGATATTAATATCCGGCATCGCCACGTAACCTGATTCATCGGCATCGGGGTGCTGCGGATCATAAACCAGACGTGGTTGCCCCTCGTTGCGAACAATCCCTGCAACCCTTACTCCTTCTCCGGTTCCCTTAGAAGACAAAACTACCTGCTGGCGTTTATAAGGACCGCCTTCGGGAGTCCGAGTTGTGTTAATGTTTGAAACATTATTCGCAATTGTGTCCATCCAAACCCTGTTAGCCGTTAACCCAGATGCGCTAACATCAAACGTCGAGAATAAGCTCATTTATCATCCCCCCCCTCTGGATGCCAATTTAAGCCCATCAAATTTACGTTTCATTAATTCGTTAAGAGTATTGTAATAAATTGTATTTTTTGCCAACTCTGTCATTTCTTCATCTACATCCACATTATTGCCATTTAATGTCATCGAAGTGCCCCCGACAAGAACTTTTTTAGGTAAAACAGATGTGGTCGACTTTACAGATCCACTTATATGTCTTGAGTTGGTGTGAGCAAGCGAAGAACTCTTTGATGACTTTAAAGCTGTTTTGAGTTCACCTTCGAAGGTAACTTTAGATTTTTTGAAACCCGGGGTATTAACATTGGCAATATTGTTCGCAATGACCTCATGTCTCTGCGCGGAAGCCCCTATCCCATTTTTAAGAACCAGGAACGCTTCTGTGGAAAAAATGTGATCCAACACGCTTAACCCTCCCCAAAATAACCGAAATTAATTTCATTTCCGATTAATTCGTCTATAATATTCTTTTTAAAGCGCCATTCTTTGCCAATCTTCATTCCCGGCAACTTTTTTTCTCGGGCCAAACGGCAAACCGTAATTTCGCTCATCTGAAGATATTCCGCCATTTGTTTGGTGGTCATTATCTCGCCACTGGTTTTTCTGCTCACCAATCCTCCTTACACGATGACCACATACACCATTCAACTTGATAATATACTTTAAATAAGTAACATAGTATTTTATTTCAAACTTTACAGTTCTTTTGTAAGCAATTCAACCTTTTTGATTAAATTCCTTTAATTTTTAATAAAATTTCATAAAAAACATTTAGATTATATATCTTTAAATCTTTTTTTAGTTTATTCCATTATTTTTTATTCTTTAATATAATTTTCTATCTTTTTATATATTTTTCAATATAAATATAAAATATACATATATTTCAATAAATTTAATATAGTTTACTATTCAATAATATAATTAAAAGTTTAATTAATAATTTTTTTATTCCTTTAGTTACTTTTAAATAAATTGTTATAATTTAAAATAATGTAACATACTATGAGGAACAAGAAGGGAATTATAAGAAGTTGTATCTTTTGGTCAACAACCTGAGGCCTCTGTCGCCAGTCCAGCCAAACCTACTCCCATCCTCATATTCTATTTTAAATTTACAATATACTCATGTATTCAATAAAAAAACCGAAACTCCTTTATTTAACGTAAAACTTTTGCAATTTCTTGAAGCAAAAAAACGGTCCTTTCGACGTTATTTTGAGTCATTTTGCTATGGAAGGGGAGCAACACAATTTTTTTTGATGCTTCCTCAGCAACAGGATAGCTCCCAGTCTCAAATCCCAATTGTTGACAAGGAGGTTGAAGAAACGGGGGCGTTGGGGGAACCATCGCCTCCAATTCTCTTTCGTTTAAAGCTTTGGCAACCGTTCTATTCCCTATCCGAGCAAGCCTATCTCCCAATTTCAATGGATAAAACGCCCAGCTTGATTTGATACCGGACGAAGTTATTTGTGGTTTAAACTCGCTCAATTTGCTTAAAGCATCGTTAAATAATTTGACACGGGCATTTTTTTGGTCTATTCGCATATCAAGTTCTTTTAACTGATTAAGACCTACAACAGCCTGCATTGAAGACATCGCTAAGTCAAAACCAATTCCTTTCGCCTCTTCAATCCACCCCGATGTTGTTCCTTTGAATCCACAATTTTTAAGAAGACCGATTTTTTCCGCAAGAACATCGTCGTTCGTAGCAATTAAGCCCCCTCTGCCAACACTTAATGTGCTCAAGAAAGAAAGATCAAAACATGTAACATCGCTTATATTGCCCACTTTTTTTCCGTTTAACTCAGCGCCTACGGAAAACTGCGCATTTTCAATTACCGGCAAATTGGTCTCTTTGGCAACTTTTTGAATTAATTCAAAATCATGGGGATAACCAGCATAATCTGTAACCAAAATAGTTTTAGTTCTGGCCCCTATTTTTTCTCTTAATTTAAGAGGATCTACACAAAACGTTTTCGAATCAATATCGACAAAAACGGGCTGGGCGCCCAAAGCTAAAATTGTGCTGGCGGGCCACCAAAAGTCGAAAGCTGAAGCGATAACTTCATCCCCGTCTTTTACATCAAAAGCCAGAAGAACCACCAGCAACGCGGCTCCACCGGAACTTAAGGCAAAAACATGTTTGCATCCAAGATATTCTTCAAGAGCTTTCTCAAATTCTTCAACTACGCCTTTTGAGTTATCGTGTTCACGGAGAAAGGAAGAAAGAGCCGAGATTGAGCTCTCGTTAAAAAACTTACCCATAAATAAAATCGTCTTTTCTTCCTTTTCCTTTTCTTCAAGATATCCTTCCCGCGCCAATTGCCATTGAGCACGAGCAAGCTTTTCTATATCTTTTCGCATCTTTGCTTCAGGATGAGAAATTGCAATATTAAACCATTTGACAGCTTCTTTGCTATCTCCAAGCCGCCTATTAAGCTCACCTATTAGATAGGCAACTCCAACCGTCCCAAGTTTTGAGGGAAGTTCTCTAGAATGCTCAAAAGTATCTTCATAAAAGGAAAGAGCTTTTTTCATATATTCTTGCTCTTTTCCTGTTTCTCCTTGCTCTCTGTATAGCCAGGCAATTCTAAGATAAAGACCAGCTAAAGTTCCTGAGCTGACGCCACTAAGTTCATCGCATTCAATCGCTCTTTTATAACTTTCTATGGTCGCTTCCGTAGTTCTAATACCTGAAAAATCAACTTTGTTCGGATCATCTATATTTTTTTTACAAGCTTCCACTAAATTCTTCGCGTGTTTTACGTTTAACTTTTCAAACTCATTGGATAATGCGGCATATCCACAGTTAGAGCAAACCCACACGGAATAATGTAGCGGATTAACGCCTTTATAATAGATACAAAAATCCGAATCGCGCTTTTCAATTTCATAAGAACCGTGCCTTACAACCAGAACATCAAATTTATTTTTACAGATGGGGCACTCGACTTCTTTTTTAAAAAACCCTTCCACATATTCCCCCAATAAAGTAAATAAACGAGATTGGACTCAACAAATTAACATCCTGTAAATTTATCGGCATTTAAGAAAAAACCCTTACAGTAAATTTTAATTATTTGTTTTCTGAATCTTTATTTCTTGCTCGTTTTGTCAAATTCGACGGTAAATTATCTTTGTAAACTTGACGAACTTTTTCCTGATTTTGAAATTCGTTAATTTCTTGCCTCGTCTTACTCGCCACATCTTTTAACATTTTTTCGTTTTCGCGCTGGAAAACGGCGATTTCAGATATGAAATCTTTGGCAATTCGAAAAAAATCTGGAGGGACGGATGTTTTTACCTTCTTTATCTGGCCATCCAAGTGATTTATCTTGGCTATAATCGACCGTTTCTTGGCAATAATTGTATTTAAATCTTCGATATTTGCGGCTTTTATGGCCTTTCGTTCTTCGCAGGTAACCCTCAAAAAATCTTCCAAGCAATCGAATTTATCGTAAACAAGACTTACTCGATTATCATCCAACGACGCTTGCTCCCACTTTCTGTTTACTTTTGCTCGCAACAATAGCTTCCTGCCATGCCAAGCTTAAGGCGGACAAAAGTTCGACACATTCATCAATCAGACGAACATCTTTCTTCGAATTTGCCTGAACCAATCTGTCATTTATATAAACATATATTGCCTCAAGATTCCGTGCAATTTCCCCACCCCTCTTTTTGTCCAGAGAAAAGGCGAGTTCATAAACTATATTTTGCGTCCTTATAATATGGGTATTGACTTTCGCTAAATCTTTAGCAAGAAGCGCTTCTTTGGCCACTTTAAGAAATTTAATTGCTCCTTCGTACATCATGGCAACCAACACCTCTGGAGCCGCCGTTTGGATTTTGTTTTGAAGATACTTTTCTTGGAAATTCATTCCCTCTCCTCCTTGAATTTAAACACTATTTCAACTAAACATCCCCGTTATTTGCGCGCTCAACCAGCTACTCATGCTTTGCATTTGGGCAAGCATAGATTCCATGGCCGAAAATTGTCTTATTAGACTCTCTTCTTTAAGCCCGAGCCGATATTCCATATCATCGATTCTATCGTCGAGATAACCAATCTCGTTCTGAAGAACATCTTGTTGTCTAGAAACAACTCCGAGCTTAACGCTTGTGTTTCCAACCATATCGATCCTCGTATCTGTGTAAGAATTCATCAGATCATACATCTTTCGAGCCACACCATCATAATCGGCACCAGCGTCGCTGTCATGTAAAAATATTCCCGCAACGCCTTCCGGGTTATCCCTTAATTTCTCATCAAGCAAGTCTTCGTTTATAACCAGTTGCCCCGATTTCCCATAATCGGAACTATCTATGGTTACGCCGATTTCGCTCAATTGATCGAGCGCGTCTGAGAGAGGATTATTTTCTCCCGCCGGCGGAGCATCTCCGGGCTTAGACCTGCTTACAGTGTTCATAATGATGTTGGCTATTTTCGTCTTGGCGGAAATAAGAACCGCATTCCCCCGCAGCAAACCCTGTTGCTTTTCTAAGGTTGTCTCGGGTTTCATCACTTTTTCTTCGCTGAGCCGAGTATTAATTAAGGACATTAACGCGTTGTATTTATTCACAAAGTTCTTGATGGCATCCTTTGCCGTTGTGGCATCGTGGGCAACATCTAGGGTAACGGGCCCATCGGCCACTGCAAGCGTATCTTTGAGTGTGAAGGTTACCCCGTCAATTAAATTGCTTATCGTGTTCGAACTATTGTAAATCCAATTTCCACCGTTAAATCCCTCTATCTTAAATTTTGCATTGGCGCCATTTGTTACGGTTGGGCTATCTGAACCAAGGAGTTCCGCTGCGTCGAGGAAATTTCCGGTCACGTCCTCACGCAGTATGGATGCTGCGCCAGTTTCTTTTGAGGTTAAAATGAGCTTATCCGCTGTCCTGTCGTAAGCCGCTGTTACCCCGGCCTCCGAATTGTTGATTCGCGAAATTACCTCAGCAAGCGTATCCTCGTTTATGTTGTAGTTTATCTCAACGCCATTTATCTTGAAAGTTCCGTCTCCGTTGACATCTCCCGTAATCGCTGTGCCAAAATTTCCGGAACTAAGAGCGCTGCTAACTCTGGCGTGCCCCATGTGGACCGTGCTCGTTTTGCTTCCATTCCCCGCCACATCCTGTTCAGAAGATATAAGGTATGCAGCGCTTAAAAAATTACTGGTATCGCCGGCAGAACCGATAAGAATTTCTTGACCGGCATGAGCGACATCATTGGTGAGAGTCAATTTATCGCTCGCGAGCGACGCGGTTACTCCAGTATCTGCTGAAACAGAATTTAAGTGGGTTATGATTTCATCTAAGGTAAGTCCCGTCCCCACAGCATTGGTAATTGTGCCCGTCGGACCCTCTATCTTATCGATTAACCCATCACTGTTCGTATCGCTCAATGTAAACTGGACATCTCTTATCGTAAACGTGCCCCCGGCAATAGTTGTACCGAATCGAGAGCTGTCGCTGCTTACTGCCTCAGTCGATACCACCGTGGTTCCTATATATAAACCCCCGCTCGTTACCTTTGTTGCGGTTGCCAATGTCTCAATTTCAGTTATGTTATAAGCGCCAACCGCCGCATTGGAAGTTGCTGTAGCTGTTAAGATGTTTTCATTGCTTGAAGTAGCAAGTTTTGCAAGTATAGTAGTGTTTTCAAGAAGCGCGTTGGTTGCGGTCATGAGCGCCGACATAGAAGTGTTTATCTCAGACCAGAAATTCTTCTTCCAGGTGAGTACGTCCTGTTTTGCCTCCATACGCGTAATGGGCTGCCGCTCAATTGCCATAAGCTGCTCAATTATCATATTTGTATCTAACCCCGAGGCCAATCCCCCGATGCGAAAGAAACTGGACATCTCTTCTCCTTACACCTTTTTGTCTACTAAAATCCCGACCATCTCCAGTATTTTGGCCGCCAAATCGAGGACTTCTTTCGGCGGAATTTCGCGGATAACTTCATCGGTCTTAATATTCTTGACGGTTACCATAATTTGTTTGGTCTCCTCGTGGATAGAAAACTTGAGCTGAACATTAAATATCCCCATAATGTCATTGAGGTTTTCCAGTAATTTATCCACTTGAGACTTCTGAAATTCAATTTTTTCTTTTATCCCTTTTAAATTTTGCTTTGCTTCCCCAAAAGACCCTTTTATCTCCACCTTTGAATCCACTGCGCTCTCTTGGGTAGAGACGGTTTCTCTTGCTAAGGTTTGTCCAATTTCAACTGGTTTTATGTTCATCATAAACACCTCTTTTTACCTACAAACATAAGGCAGAACTGTAAATATTATCGACACTTTTTCACAAATTCTTCAGTGATTTATGATTTTAAATTAAGATAATTATGTGAGTAATTAAAAAAGCGTTGCTTGAATTGTCCTCAGAGTTTCTCTTAAAATCTCGGAGTCTGGAAGATTTCGAACACCCTCTTGTAAAATATTAATAGTTTCTTGTTTTTCTCCAAGCGAAGAGTGAATCTTTGCCAGTGCGGTATAAGGACGTAGTTGTTTAGGGTTTTTCTCTAAAGAGTGACAGTAAAAGACTTTTGCGTCGTCTAACATGTTCTTCTCTAGACACGCTTTGCCCAAAACGGCAAATGCTTCAGCATCACCTTTTTTTGCCTCGCATGCTTTAAGAAGTTCTTCGGCCGCAAGATCTTGATACCCGCGCTTATACAATAGTTTACCCAATCTCAAACTCTTCTCGCCCGCAGAAACCCCCAAGGCATCATAGAGACCAAGCGCTCTTTCAAATTCATCAAACCTCTTGAGTTCCAAAAAGAAATTCAGGGCATTCTCTAAAAAAGAGAGGTTTCCATCCCTGTTTCTAGGAGAAAAAGCAACGCTTGTAGACCCTTTCTCCAAGACTTCCATCAGGGCCTCAATCAAATTATTGGGTTCCGCCAGAGATTCATTTAACTCGCTTACCAACTCTTTTGCCGTCTTAAAATCACTAAATGCGCAAGCGGCAATAACAGCTTTCGTTCTGGAAGGTAAATATTCGAGGCTTTTTTTAGGTATTCCTTTTAAAAGCGAAAGAGCTGCTTCAAAATCCCCTTCATGCATACAGCATGTAGCCTTCGCGTTTTGAACCCTAACCGAACCCGAATAAAACTTTTCAGCTTCATTTAAATAAATAATTGCCTCGTCAACATATCCTTCGCCGCAGAATAAGAAAATCAACGTCAGCAAAACATCCTCAGAAGATAAATCCATAAGTTTTTCAAGATATCGCCTCACATCATTGACATCATCGTGAGCAAGAAGGATTTTACCCAGATTCTCTAAAGCAAAATTATCGTGGCTGTTTAACCTTAAAGCATTAGAAAAAGCCTTAACAGATTCTTGATTGTAACCAATTTTGGCATAAGCCATTCCAAGCCCATCCCATGCGCGAAAGGAGCCGGACCCACGCTGAGCTGTATACCTGGCGGGAGATTCGCCCATAGAAAGACATTTTTTAAAGGATCCTATGGCAAGATGATTTTTACCTTGCTCTATATGGATAAGTCCCCTAACAAATTCAAGGTCAGTAAAGTTGGGGTAAACCATCAGGGTATCTTCAATAACCTTTAAAGCTTCGTCATAACGCTTGGCTGCTTTAAGGCAAACTACAAGGTTTCTCGGGATTAGCGGAGCAAACTCCACATTCATATCATCGAGGCACTTGAACGCCTTTTGAAACTGAGAAATGGCCTTATCGTAATTCTCTAAGAGCTGATACCCTATTCCCAAGTGGAAGTTGGCATAACTGTCTCTTGGGTTTTCTTTTAAATCTTTTAAAAGGATATCTATATTTCGCTTTATTTTCTCTTTACTGAAAACAATTTCTTTTGCGTAACCGTAATGGTTGATACGAATACCAGAGTCAGCAAATCTGCCTCCAGCTTCTTTTATCGACTCCGCTATCTGCTCATGAATGGGCCTTTTAAATCGATACTCCTTTTTGTTGCGAAATATCCTTAAAGGCATCGATGTCAGAACTTCTGCCTGGGAAGTGCCATGCTCCATAAAATTATATTCAGTAACAAAAAAGGCGTCGTGATTTTTGTCAAATAAAAGATTTTTGAGTTTATTGGCATCTTCCGCTACCAACTCCTCGTCGGCATCCAACCATAATATCCAATCACTAGTTGCCGGCTCCAGCGATGCGTTTCTTGCCTCGCTAAAATCACCTTTCCACTCATGATGAAATACCTTTGCGCCAAACTTCTTGGCAATCTCGACCGTTTTATCGGTAGAGCCCGTATCAACAACAATAATTTCATCGACAATATCCTTTATGCTATCCAGACATAGAGGGAGATTTTCTTCCTCATCTTTTACAATCATGCAAAGAGATATAGTGGGTTTAGCCAACCAAAGCACCTCCAGTTAATTTAAAAAGTTAGTTTATTATACAACACAGCTTCATTCAATTCCTTTTATTCCACTGTATTTTTCGTCACTGCTTGCCGACAGGTAGGGGCTTCGCCGTTCGGCTGGGCTCAGACTGAACCCTCGCAATAATGCCTTTATTACCAGCTATTTTTCTATCCTGGGGAGCATTGATGTTGCCCAATTCAAGAAACGTTCTGTATGTAGCATTACCCCCTCAGCTTCCCTCTTTGTAAAAAGCCGGTTCTCGTACTCGATTATGTTTTTCTTGGCAATAACACGCCTTAAGTGATTGGAATTTTTTCTCGCTTCATCCGTATCGATAATTTCACTCAACAGTCGCACAGCGTCCACGTGGTTGGAGCTAACACTTCTAATCCCACCAAAGAAAACCAAAAGCGCATCGTTGACAGAGATTACACAATGAACTGCCTCTAACCCTACCGAATTCCAGTTTCCACTCTCATAAGCTGTTTGCATGGTTTGAAAAAACTCTTGAGCTTTCTTAAGATAATTAAGGTAATTATCTTTTTCGGTTGTTCTTGTTTTATCTTTTTTGGTCATCTTTCAAAATTTCCTTCAAAGACTTGCCCCAAAAAACCCTTTCGTTCCGGATAATTCCTTTAATCAACTCATCGTCTTCAAAATACCTTTTATTAAACTCATCAACTGTTAAGGAGTAAAGAGCTAAAGAATTTCCAAACAACTTGATTATTGTTTGACTGAGCAAATCTTCTTCTTGCTCAACAAAAACCTTGCTCTCCTCATCTGCTACAATAACGCAGACATCAAGATCACTGTCTGGTTTCTCTTGGCCCAAAGCCACACTACCGAAGAGAATTAAGGAAAGGATTTTCTTTGTGCCCAGTTTATCTGAAATTAAAAATTGCACTGTACTTAAGAGTTGGTGTTCAGCTTCAAAGAGAGGCAGAATCCCATTTTTAACTAGGACGTTTTCCCTTTTTAGTTTAAACAAGTTTGACTTCCCGATTTTTCTTAAACTCACAATACCCTGAGTAACCAGATTTTTTAAACTTAATTGACAGGTCCGATGGTTTAAACCCGTTAATTGAGCTATTTGACGACCCGTAAGTTCTAAGTCCTTTTCTACCAAAACCCGGAGAATGGCAATATCAGACTTCTTCCCTAAAATTTCTTCCAAAACAAGGTGAAATTTCATTTTACTCCTATGGATAAACTTATTACCGTTATGGATAATTATTTATCCATATTAATAACAAATTTATCCAATGATGTCAATTCATGCATGGAGATATCAGTAACTTGTCTCCTTTTTGTCATCACGAGGGCTTTAGCCCGTGGTGATCTCAAGATTGCTTCACTTTGTTCTCAAAGACGGAATAAACCTATCGCTCCCTACTAATAACGCTGGGTGTCACTGCGAGTCCGAAAGGGCGTGGCAGTCTCAAGGTGTAGTCTTAAGGAGATTGCTTCACTCCCGCCTGCCTGAGCCAGGCACTGGCGGGCAGGTCGTTCGCAATGACGTGGGAAAAGCAAAGTTGCCGCT
>DSBK01000083.1 GCA_011046085.1 Actinomycetota bacterium | reverse complement strand
GTCCGATAAGCTCTTAACCTGTACAGCAGGTCCGATAAGCTCTTAACCTGTACATGGGGCTGAACCCCTCTACTCGTTCCCCTTTACCCTTTGTCTTTGTGTCTCGCACATCAAAACAGCCCCGGCTACGGCTACATTTAGGGAATTTACCTTTCCAAATACCGGTATCTTAATTAAAAAATCGCATTTCTCGAGCAAAAGATGCGAAATTCCCTTATCTTCTCCGCCAAGAACAATACACGATTTCCCAGTTAAATCCGTTTCAAAATAAGACTTTTTGGCCGAAGAGTCCGCACCAAATACCCAGAATCCTTTCTCTTTCATCTTTTCAACCGCGCTTACTAAATTGCTAACCTTAACTATAGGAATATGCTCAACTGCTCCAGCCGATGCTTTGAAAACGGCGGGAGTCACTTGTACCGAACGTCTCTTGGAAATGATTATTCCGCTTGCGCCGCACACTTCAGCGGAGCGGATTAGGGAACCAAAATTCTGTGGATCCGTAACCTCATCTAAGATAAAAACAACCAGTTCAGAAAGATCTTTGATGTCGTACAAAAAATCTTCAAGTTCCCTATAATTAAAGTCTTCGGCGTATGCAATAACACCTTGGTGAACTTCGATGCGAGAAACGGACTCAATTTTCTCCCGCGGAACTGTTTGAATTGGCACCCCTTTGGTTTCAGCAAGTTTTTTTATCTCTTTTATAACTTCGGTTTCCTTGATTCCTTGGGCAATCAACACCTTCTTAACTTCACGCTCTCCTCTCAGCAGCTCAAAAACCGGGTTACGACCCTCAACTATATTCACAAATCATTTCTCCTCATAAATTACCTGACACCCTCGAGGTGTATCTTTTAAAATAAAACCCAGTTTTCCCAGTTCTTTCCTAACAAGATCGGCCTTTGTCCAATCTTTTTCTCTTCGAGCTTTTTCCCGTGCATCAACCAAAGCGCCAAGCGCCGTCCCCTCTTTTTCGAAAGCTTGTCCGACGATGCTTTTCGCTAAATCCAACAGCTCACCGGGAAGTTTTTTGGCAACTTCTTTTCTTCCAAGCTTAATACCCAAAACCCCCATGAGTTTAATTAATTTATCTCGTGCCTCTTTCAACAAATATCTGCTTTTCTCACTCAAATTTTTCTGGCTTTCCTCCAAAAAGAGATTTATTTCTTTGATGAAATCAAAGATAGCCCCCAAAGCAGAAGCGGTGTTAAAATCATCATCCATAGCTTGGGCAAATTTTTCCTCAACACCCTTGATCATCTCTTCAAATCCTTCGATTCCCGACATAGCAGTTCCCGCAATTTCTTCCGATTTGTTGAGCAAATAATCAATGTTTTGAATCGCGTTTTCGATTCTTTCAAGCGCCGCAGCAGCTGAGTCCAGATTTTCTTCGGTGTAATTTATCGGGCTACGATAATGGGTTGAGACGAAGAACATCCTAAGAACGTTGGAGCCATATTTTTTCAAAATTTCCCTTACCAAAATCACATTTCCAAGTGATTTTGCCATCTTTTCATCTCTTATATTTACGAAACCATTGTGAAGCCAATATCTCACGAACGGCGCTTTGCCCGCACAGGCTTCTGCCTGAGCAATCTCGTTTTCGTGATGGGGAAATATTAAATCATGACCTCCTCCGTGGATGTCAAACCCCATACCAAGATATTTGGACGACATTGCCGAGCACTCTATGTGCCAGCCGGGCCGCCCTTTTCCCCAGGGACCATCCCAGTTTGGTTCGCCCGGTTTTGACGATTTCCAGAGGGCAAAATCCATCGGATGACGTTTTCTTTTATCGACATCCACCCTTTCGCCAGCTCTCATCTTTTCAAGCGTCCGACCAGAAAGCTCCCCGTAACCATTAAACCTCTGAACTTCAAAAAAAACATCACCGTCTATCTCATAGGCAAAACCCTTCTCAATCAAACACTTAATCACCTCGAGCATCTCGTCTATATGCTCGGTTGCCCTCGGTTCAATTTGAGGAGGTTTGTTGCCAAGATTCTCCATATCTTCATGAAACGCCTTGATATATTTCTCGGCAACCTCTTTAGTATCTAGTCCTTCTTCTTTTGCCCGATTTATTATCTTGTCATCAACATCTGTTAAATTGCGAACATAAGTAACACCATAACCCCTGTATTGCAAATAGCGATATATGACATCAAAAGCCACGTAACAACGTGCATTGCCGATGTGGATATAATTATATACGGTGGGCCCACAGACATACATTGAAACCCTTTCTTTTTCACGAGGAATAAACTCCTCCTTCTTTCTGGCCAGCGTGTTGTAAACCTTAAGGCTCATTCTTCTTCATCTCCTCAACCAGATGTTCGAGTTTATCGATTCGGCGGTGCAGAGAATTAAAAGTTTCTGCCACGGGATCAGGTAGATGCTCATGATGGAGATCAATTGTCGAAACGCGCTTGCCTTCTCTCTTTACAACTCTCCCAGGTATGCCAACGACGGTACTATTTGCAGAAACGGGGTTAACCACTACGGCCCCCCCGCCCACAATGGCATTATCGCTCACCGTGATCGCCCCAAGAATTGTGGCGCCAACACCGATAACAACGTTATCGCCGATTGTCGGGTGACGTTTACCTTTTTCCTTTCCGGTTCCCCCCAAAGTTACACCCTGATATAAAGTAACATTATCGTCTATTTCCGAAGTCTCTCCGATGACCACGCCCATCCCATGATCTATAAAAAAACCTTTTCCAATTTTTGCACCAGGATGAATTTCAACTCCAGTTAAAAATCGACTCAGATGTGAAATCAACCTGGCAATAAATTTCAAATCTTTCTCATATAACCAGTGAGCAATTCTGTGAAATCGAAGAGCATGAAACCCAGGATAGGTCAAAAGTATCTCCAGGATACTCCTTGCCGCCGGATCTCTCTCTTTTGCTGTATGAATGTCATTTCTTAAGGCGTCAAACAAATCCTCAATGCCTCCTCAACCCTCTTTAGACATTTATCTTTACCAAACACAAAAATCACATAAAATAGTTCGTGCCCGGAAAGTTTGCCCGTAAGAGCAGCGCGGATGGGATGATAAACCTCTTTCCCTTTAATTCCTTGAGACTTTAATTCAGCCGCAACTCCTTTGAGAAGCAACTTCGCCTTCTCAATATCGATTTCACCCTCTTTTGCCAAAGTTTCTTTAAATGTTTTAAGCACCATCGGCACTTGTTCACCTTTTAGCACCCCCAAAACATCTTCATCGTAATCAAGCTCTTCTTCAAAGAAAAGTTTGGCGCTCTCCGTCACATCAGAAAGAGTTACAAGATTCGTTTGCGCCGCTTCCACAACCTTCTCAATCCAAGCAATTTCTTCACTTGAGGGCTCAGACACAATATAACTTACCTCTTTAAGATAAGGCAAAACCAAAGAAGTTAGCTCACCAATAGATAACTGCCTTATGTGTTGCCCGTTTATCCACTTAAGTTTATCAATATCAAAGATAGCGGGGCTTTTTGATATCCTATCTATTGAAAAAGCCCGGATGAGTTCCTGGAGAGTAAAAATTTCTCTACCATCACCGGATGACCAACCAAGAAGAGCAAGATAATTGACGAGCGCGCTTGGAAGAAAGCCTTGTTTCCGATATTCTCCTATTGATGTCGCCCCATGCCTTTTGCTAAGCTTCGCGTGATCCGGTCCTAAAGCCATCGAATTGTGAGCAACTTTTGGAACCGGATAGCCCAATGCCTCAAAGAGAAGAATATGCCTCGCGGTATTCGCAAGGTGGTCTTCCCCTCTTATAACGTGAGTTATTTTCATAACCGCATCATCGACAACGACGGCGAAGTTAAAACCCGCCATTCCATCGGAGCGGATTAAAATAAAATCTCCGATAACATTGCTATCGAATTCGACGTCGCCTCTGATCAAATCGTGAACCACAATTTTTCTTTCTGGAACCCTAAAACGTATGGTGGGTTTGCGACCTTCCGAGATTAAATGCCGCTCGTCCTCAGGGGTTAAATTACTACAACGCCCATCGTATTTCGGCATAACTCCCCGCTTAAGCGCCTCTTTACGGCTCCTTTCAAGCTCATTCTCAGTGCAATAACATCGATAAGCAAGTCCTTTTTCCAAGAGTTTATCGGCCATCTCTTTATATAATTCCCTGCGCTCACTCTGATAATAAGGACCGTAATCTCCTCCGATCTCGGGTCCCTCATCCCAGTCGAGCCCCAACCACCTGATATCTTCAATGATGGAACGTTCAAACTCTATGGTCGAACGACTGCGGTCCGTATCCTCAATTCGTAATATAAAAACACCATTTTGACTTCTAGCAAAGAGCCAATTAAATAAGACTGTTCTGGATGCTCCTATATGTAGATGCCCCGTGGGGCTCGGAGCAAACCTTACCCGAATATTTTTCAAAAACACACACTCCTTATGCAGTCATCCGTTATAGGTTGGTAGTCGAGAGTTAGTTCAAATTAAGAATTAAAATGTAAAACTAGATAGAAAAATTTAAAATGGAAAAAATCCCAAAGACAGCATATAAAATCATTTTTATTTTTTCATTATCTTTTTTCACTTTTCATTTTTCATTTTACATTACCCCTTGCTCTCTTATTTTTTATCCGCTTCCTCCAACAAAATAACAGCTTGGGCAGCTATACCTTCTCTTCTGCCGGTAAAACCCATCTCTTCGGTGGTTGTCGCCTTTAAATTCACCTGCGCTTTATCAACCTTCAAAACCCCGGCAATCTTTTCTCTCATGCCCTCCCAATAAGGCGACAACCTGGGCTCTTGTAAAATCACCGTAACATCCAAATTTGCAACCTTATATCCCTTTGAAAACATAAGCTTTACAGCATTTGCTAGCAAATCCAAGCTATAAATGTTCTTATAATCACTGGAATTGTCCGGGAAATGCCTGCCTATATCGCCCTCAGCAATAGCGCCTAAAATTGCATCTATGGCCGCATGAGTTAAAACGTCAGCATCCGAATGACCCTCCAAACCCAAGTGATATGGCACTTCAACCCCACCTAAAATAAGAGGCCTGCCTTCCACAAACCTATGCGCATCGTATCCAATCCCGATTCTCAATTTATCTGTTCCCTTCTTCTCATGATTTCTTCGGCAATAATCAGATCTTCCTGTGTTGTAATCTTTATATTATCGTACGAACCCATAACCATTTTTATCCTATAGCCAAGCCGCTCAAGAAGCATTGAATCATCGGTTCCATAAAAATTATCCTCTCTGGCCCTTTTGTAAGCTTCCAACAGAATAGAAGAATTAAAAATTTGCGGCGTTTGAGCACACCAAAGTTTTTCTCTTGAAAAAGTCTTCTCGATATCGCCATTCTGAACAACCTTAACTGTATCCTTAACGGGGATGCCGACCACTACGCCATCGAAACCATCAAGCGATGATACTGCCTCGGATACAATTTCCGGTGTAATGAGCGGCCTTGCGCCATCATGAACCAGCGTGACGGTTGCCGTAGATGGAACTTTGCACAACCCGTTATAAACTGAATCCTGTCTCTCTTTACCGCCCTCAGCAACTTTTAAGACCTTCTTAAAACCGTATCTCTCAACTACCTCTTCTTGACAAAATTTTAAATCTCGCCGATTAACCACAAGGATTACGTTATTTACTGCGGGACAGCTCTCAAAAGCAGACAAAGTGTGAGCAAGAACTGGTTTACCCAATAAGGGAAGATACTGCTTGCTCCCTCCCGTCTTCATTCGACTGCTTTTTCCCGACGCAACAACGATGGCAACTACCATTCACCTATACCATGCTTTCTTCATCTTTAAATTTGGTAAAAATCATCCTTCCTGCCGCGGTCTGTAAAGCGCTTGTTACAAAGACTCTGACCTCTTCGCCCACGTGGTAACCACCTTTTTCTACAACAACCATCGTGCCATCCTCTAAATAACCTACACCTTGATCTAGCTCCTTGCCTTCTTTAACGATGTAGATACGCATCTCTTCTCCAGGAAGAACAACTGGTTTTAAAGCGTTTGCAAGTTCGTTTATGTTAAGAACCTTGACATACTGCAGCGCGGCAACTTTGTTTAAGTTAAAATCGTTGGTAATTATGGACATGTTAAGATCTTTTGCCATTTGAACCAGTTTTGCGTCAACTTCGCGGATCTTCGAATAATCCTTTTCCATTATACGCACTTTCACGATCTGCTCACCCTGTAATTCATGGAGAACATCGAGACCCCGACGGCCTCTGTTTCTTTTTAATGAATCCTCCGAGTCGGCTATAGCTTGAAGCTCTCTTAAAATAAAAATTGGAACGATTAATTCCCCGCTTATAAAACCCGTTCTACAAATATCGGTGATGCGTCCGTCGATAATCACACTGGTATCAAGCAATTTATTTTGTGAGATAAATCCCCGCACCTGTGTTTTAGAATGCCCAAATAACTTGAACACCGAACCAATATCTTCTCTTTTACGCGACGCAAGCCACATTCCAAAATAGCTCAACACAATGAAGACGAGAACCGCTATATATAACCCGAAGCGTGGAATCCTCCAAAGAGGCAAAGATATGAAAGTTGCTAAAATTAACCCAACAACTAAACCGCCTATCCCGACCAATATGTCCAATAGCGGTACTTTTTGGATGGTCTTTTCCATCCAATTTAATCCCTTGGCAACTTCGATACCGACTGTACCGCCTATAAGATACCCTAAACCAGCGCCGATAATAATATATAATATGATTCCAATAATAGATGACCCTGGTATAGGAAGTCTGTAGACGCTAGACAATTCGGCTCCACCAACCGCGCCAAGGAGAGCAAATAACAAACGAGAAATGTTAATTAACACAAGACTCTCCCCCTGTAAAAAATCGATTTTTAGTTCTTTCTTTCCCCCCCCCTCTTTATAAGTTTTTATAAAAAAAATGATAACATACCTCTAAAAAAACAGTCAAAAAAATCAATATTTAAGCAGGACATTTAATAAAGACTATCTTCTGAATTTATTCAGATTAAAAATATTTTTCGGAGCATAATGGAGCGCGTCGTCCACCCGAGCCAACTTACTTTTGATTTGTTATTTTTCCAAAACATCTTTATACTTGCCGATTTTACGCAAAATGATTGCCTCTTTGGAGATTTGAAACGTAAAACAATAATTTACGGTTATCACTTTATTATCAATAACTGATTAAATTTATACTAGTTATTTATTTCTTACGAGGATTTAAACTCTTACGCCCAGTTTAGGTTCATAGTGCCAAAATTAGCGTCGGGGCTATGTTCTGTCGGGTTGATTGACTTGTTATCTATCCAGAAAAATTAATATTTTATCCCAAGCGTTGATGATACGTCCTTAAGTCTCTTATCAAGTGTCCATAGAGGAATGTGAGTCAATATTGCAGACGCAAGCAAATGCATATCAATATATCCTAACCCTTTTCCCATAAATTGATAATTATCAATAAATCGTATGACTTCTTCATGATTTGCCTGGGTTGCCATAGGGAGCGCCTGTAAAAGAGAGAGTATTTCAGACCTGTTCTTGAGAGAGCCACAAGCGAGTTCCCCGATGATGAATGGATGACAAACAACGCTGCTATCATTCAGCAGTGTTTCAAGTCCTATGTTTCCGCTTCTCAAATGTGCAACCCATATCGAAGTGTCCACAAGAACCATTTTAATTGTCTGCCGCCCTTCTCCGAGGGATTGCTTCTAATTTATTTTCTGTTCCCCCAAGTTTTGCAAGTCTCTTGCTACTTTCTCTCGCTATAAGCGCTTCGAGCCCCAGTTTGACAAGAAAAGTTTTTTTCTTAATGCCGGTCAACTTTGCTGCGTTGTCAAGCAACTTGTCTTCTATGTTGAGAGTGGTTCTCATAAATTCCTCCTTCTGTCAATAATTTGTATGTATTAGTATGTATTAATTGTATGCATCTGTCAAGTCACGTTTAAGTTATTCCGACAGGTAACTTATTAATATACAGCACTTTATAAGCTGCAATTAATATTTACGTTAAGATAATTTTTTTCTTCAAAAACTTCTTAAAATTGTAGCAAAAGGTCTAAAAAAACCCATAAACATTCCATAATATACGCCATATTCGTAATATATAAAGTTCCATATAAAATTAAACTGTATCTATGAAGAAACCAGCATAAAAAGTGATAAATAAGATTCTTTACGATTATCTTATTGAATACAACTTTTACAGACCGCATAGAAGTCTAAAACTACTTACCCCAGTTGAGTTTGTGGAGCAGAAAATGATGTATAATAAAAGTCCTTCTATGTTGCATATGCCTGCCTGTCGACAAACGGGTATAGAACCCAATCAATATGTTGACAATTAAAGAAAACAAAAACTATAATATCCTCATCAAGTTAAACAAGAAAAGGGGATACGATTGTGGATAGGGCGTGTAAAGAATTTCAGAATACAGTTTCTGATTATTTGATAAGACATCGAAGCATCTTGGATGTAATGTCAAAACTACAAGAAGCAACCGCCCACGTAAACAGAGCAATCACCAAATCCGTAACGAGCTGTGGCTGTTTAAAAATTGAGGCCTCAAAGCAACCCATCCCAAAAGATGCCCACTTATCTGAAATGTCAGAGTATGTAAGAACCCACCTTGAAGGAAAACTTTGTCCAAATTGTCTTGAAACCGTCGAGGCCGAATTGGGAAACGCAATGTTTTACCTTGCGGCAACGTGTTCTCTTATGGATTTAGATCTAGAAAAAATCATTACTCACGAAAACAGCCGAATCGCAACTCTTGGAGTTTATAGTCTAACTTAGTAATCAGTCGGTAGTGCGAAGTTGGTAGTTTGTTCTTACTTTCCACTTTCAGCCTTTAAAAAAATCTATCAAAAACACTCTGTTCTCGGAGGCGCTTGAGCCCTTCCCAGATGGTTTTAGCCCTAATCTCTCCGACCCCTTCGGCCTCATCTAGATCCTCTGTGCTTGCCTTTAAAATGGTTTGCAAATCCCCAAACTTCTTAACAATTTTACCCACTACGGGGAATGGAAGACGAGGTATCTGCCTGAGTAATCGATATCCTCTGGGATGAACAATTACGTCAAGGATATTTACCGTATCGCCTTCATACCCGAGTATCCTACACATACTGGTCAAATCCAGTAGATCGTCTGAATCAAGTTCACCAAGTTCTCTTTCAGCTTTCTCAGCACGTCGGCTATCTTTGCAATAGTCTTTTAAAACCATCATATTGTTCTCTTCAACTTGGGCCACGAGTTCATCCAGTTGCATTCGTATCAAACGTCCCTCCGAACCAAGCTCACTAATATACTTCTCAATCTCATCGGCAACTCTTTTGACCATCTCAAATCTCTGAATGACCGTCGCAACATCCGAAAGTGTCACAAAATCCTGAAATTCAAGAGAATTCAGGTTTGAAGAGACTTGATTTAACCGAAGTTTATACTTCTCAAGTGTCTGCAACGCCTGATTGGCTTTAGCTAAAAGCGACCTAATATCTTCAAGCACATATTTATGGTTGTCCCAGTATAAAGAGATGATGTCGCGACGTTGTGAAATCGAAATTACCAAGGCATCGGTTTGTTTTGCCACACGTTCTGCGGTCCTGTGCCGCATACCCGTCTCGCTCGTCGGAAGAGATGAGTTTGGCACTAAATGAATATTTGCCCCCAAAATCTTATTGAAATCCTGATCTAAAATTATAGCCCCGTCCATCTTTGCCAACTCAAGAAGTTTTTGAGGGTGGAACTCAACATTTAAACTAACCCCTCCATCACAAAGCCCCTTCACCACCTCCAGGTCACCAACGACTATTAGCGCACCCGTCTTGGCGCTTATGATTTGCTCTAAGGAATCACGAATCGGTGTGCCCGGAGCCACTTTTGTTAAGATGTCTATTAAAGTTGTCTTGTTTTTACCCGCCAACTAATTAATCCCCCTATTAATTTACATATTCTAATGCTTCTTTAATGCTTTTTATACGTAAAATTTCAATATCGAGATCTTTTTCATTTATATCGACATCTTGAGCCGGCAAGATTACCCTTTTGAATCCAAGCCGTGCTGCCTCAGTTATGCGCCTTTCCGCCTGGCTTACGAATCTAACCTCACCGGCCAAACCAATTTCTCCAAAAACGACCGTATCGGCAGGCACCTTCTTGTCTCTAAAAGACGATGCCACAACAAGCGCAACACCCAAATCAGCAGCGGGTTCCACAACCCTTATGCCCCCCGTAACATTGACATAAACATCGTATCTTTCAAGATGCAATCCTATCTTTTTCTCCAATACTGCCAAAACGAGAGAAACTCTATTAAAGTCCAACCCCGAGCATAAACGGCGAGGAATATTCAAATAAGAAGTTGAAGTCAAACTCTGTAATTCCACAAGGAGGGGTCGGCTTCCCTCCATCGTAACAACCACCGCTGAGCCTGGTTCGTCAACGGGTCTTTCTGCTAAAAAAAGCGCCGAAGGATTCTCAACTTCTTTAAGACCGTTTGAGGCCATTTCAAATATACCTATCTCGTTGGTCGAACCAAAACGATTTTTTACCGCCCGAATTATTCTATAATTACAGTGTGTATCCCCTTCGAAATATAAGACTGTATCGACAATATGCTCCAATATTTTAGGTCCAGCTATAGAACCATCTTTTGTTACGTGACCGACGATGAAGGTTGAAAGCCCCCTTTTCTTTGCCATCCTGAGCAACCGTCCAGTAAACTCTCTAACCTGACTTACGCTCCCCGGAGCCGAAGAAATGTCGGGACAAAACATTGTCTGAATTGAATCTATGATCAATATTCGCGGGTTTATCTCGTTGACCTGGTTCTCAATATATTCAAAATCGGTTTCACATAAGATAAATTGTTCGGACGATAATTTTCCTAGCCGGTTGGCTCTCATCTTAATCTGCGTGGCTGATTCTTCGCCAGAAACAATGAGAACTTTGCCTTCTGAAGAGGCAATATTGTTGGAAACTTGCAAAAGAAGCGTTGACTTACCTATCCCTGGAACACCGCCAAGCAATACTAAAGAACCCTCTACAATTCCACCGCCCAATACTCCGTCTAGCTCGGGGATAGATGTCAGCAAACGCTTTTCTCCCGCATTTTTAACACTGCCAATATCTTGGGCTGCGATAAAATCTTTTGAAGCGCCGCCTTTCTTGATTTCCATAACGGGTTCTTCCGCTATAGTGTTCCATCCCCCACAGTCGGGACACCGCCCCAACCATTTTGTAGTGGTATAACCACATTCTTGGCAACGCATTATGGACTGAACTTTTCTCATATTAAATTCTTTCTAGCTTATTTCAACCTTTTCCTTTTCGGGAAAGAATACTATCTTATTTTCTTGGACATCAACTTTAATTTTCCTATTTTTTGTAAATTTGCCGCGCAGTATCGCCTCCGAAAGAGGGTCTTCGACCAGTCGTTGTATCGCTCGTCTAAGCGGTCTCGCCCCAAGAGCATCATCATATCCTTCCTTCGACAACAAAGTTTTTGCTTTATCCGTCAAGGTAATGGTTATATCTTTTTCTTTAAGTTGCTTTTTTACCCTTTCAATCATCAAATCAACAATGGCTTTAATATCTTCTTCTTTTAGCTTATGAAAAACAATCGTATCGTCCACCCTATTTAAAAATTCCGGCCTGAACACGCGCTTGAGTTCTTCCATGACCTTTTCTTTCATTTCCTTATATGACAAAGATTCTTTAGATTTTGCAGAGAAACCGATGTGCGTCGCCTTTTGTATCATTCGAGCACCAAGATTGGAGGTCATAATCAAAATCGTGTTCCTGAAGTCAACGGAGCGGCCCTGGGCATCGGTTAATTTGCCTTCCTCAAGTATCTGCAAAAGAATGTTAAAAACATCGGCATGGGCTTTCTCGATCTCATCAAACAAGACTACCGAATAGGGTTTTCGCCTCACCGCTTCAGTAAGCTGACCTCCTTCTTCGTAACCAATATAACCGGGCGGAGAACCAACCAATCTAGACACGGTATGTTTCTCCATATACTCGGACATATCCAGCTGTATAAGTGCCCTCTCGTCTCCAAAAAGAACCTCGGCTAGAGTGCGAGCCAATTCCGTCTTACCAACCCCCGAAGGACCGAGAAAAATAAATGAACCGGTTGGCCTCTTTGGATCTTTTAATCCCGCCCTCGTTCTCCGAATGGCTCTCGAAACAGCTCTAACTGCTTCAACCTGTCCAACCACTCTTTTATGAAGGTCTTGTTCCATGCGAAGAAGTTTAGCGGATTCCTCCTCGGTGAGTTTAATCACGGGAATTCCAGTCCACGAGGAAACTATCTCTGCTACTTCCTTTTCTTCAACTCTTGCGGTCTTACTGCACTTTGGCTTCTTCCAGTTCTTTTCAACTTCTTTCATCTTCTTGACAAGGGTTCGTTCCGCGTCTCTCAAGTCGGCCGCTTTCTCAAAATCTTGAGATTCCACCACGGCCTCTTTCTCTTTTCTAATCCGCAACAATTCGTTCTCGATTTCCTTCAAATCTGGAGGTATAACCATCGATTTCAAACGAACTTTCGATGCCGCTTCATCTACCAAGTCGATGGCCTTATCGGGCAAAAACCTATCCGATATATATCTATCTCCTAAGTAGGCGGCAGCAAAAATCGCTTCATCAGAAATACTTACTCGATGATGCGCCTCATATTTATCCCTCAAGCCCTTTAAAATATCTATAGTCTCAGTAACGCTGGGCTCACCAACCATTATTGGTTGAAACCTGCGCTCTAAGGCCGAATCTTTCTCTACATGCTTCCTGTATTCATTCAGGGTTGTAGCTCCGATAGTTTGTACTTCGCCACGGGCAAGAGACGGTTTTAGAATACTAGCCGCATCGATGGCGCCTTCAGCGGCGCCAGCCCCCACAAGATTGTGTATCTCATCGATAAATATGATGATATCGCCCTTATTGCGAATCTCTTTAATAATCTTCTTCAATCTTTCTTCAAACTCTCCGCGATATTTAGAACCAGCGACTAAAGACCCTAAATCCAAAGTGTATATCTGCTTACCTCTGAGTGTCTCTGGAACTTCGTTTTTGGCAACAAGTTGGGCTAAACCTTCCACTATCGCCGTCTTACCCACACCAGGATCTCCTATCAAAACAGGGTTGTTTTTGGTTCTCCTTGATAAGATTTGCATAACTCGCTCTATCTCTTTCTCCCTGCCCACCACCGGATCAAGTTTATTTTCTTCAGCATATTGGGTAAGATTTCTTCCAAAGTCGTCGAGAATGCTTTTCTTCTTAGCAAATTGCGATTCGGCCGTTTTTTCATCGTGATACCCGCTAAGAAGTTGGAGAATTTGTTCTTTTACATTTTCAAAATTTATCCCCATTTCGCTGAGAGTTCTAGCGGCCATGCCTTCTTTCTCTTTTATTAAGCCAAGCAGAATGTGCTCGGTACCTATGTAATTATGACCAAGTTTTAATGCCTCTCTCAAAGAAAGCTCTAAAACTTTTTTCGCGCGGGGCGTAAAAGGTATATGACCACTCTGCTCGGCTGTTCCTATTTCAGCTCCCTCTTCAATTCGCAGTCTTACATCCTCGAGGTCGACGTCCAAATTTTCCAATGCCCTGGCGGCAATTCCTTCCTTCTCGTGAATTATCCCCAACAAAATATGCTCGGTTCCCACATGATTTTGTTTGAGCGCCTTGGCTTCTTCTTGAGCTATAACGATGGCCATTCTGGCTCTTTCAGTAAATCTATCGAACATTTTTATACTGCCCCTTCCCGCAATTTATACAGCTCACGTTTTATTAACTCGGCGCGAGCTATATCTTCAGAGTCGTCATCAAAATCCTCTCCCATCAGATTACGCAAATGAGCAGGCCCCGTGAGTGTCATCAATTCGGTTATCTGACTGCGACTTAAATCAGACAAAAGATTTAAGTCAACTCCAAGGCAAAGCATCGATAAGTGATCTACTGCTTCTTCGAAAGAGATAAGCTTTGCGTGAGTCAGGATCCCCCACGATCTTGAGATTTCATCCAGCAATCTAATTTTATCCTCTTTTAATAAAATTTCTCTAGCAGCCCTTTCTCTCTCTATTATCTTTTTCAACAAAACTTCCAAATTATTGATTATTTCATCCTCAGACTTACCCAAAGTTGATTGGTTAGATATCTGAAAAAAGTCCCCGGCCACATTGATGTCTTCTCCAAAAAGACCTCTTACCTCTACGTTTGAGTCCGATAAGTTTGAAAATAATGATTCGATTTCATCATTAATTACAAGAGCAGGCAATTGCATCACCACCGAAGCCTTCATGGCATTACCAGCGTTTGCGGGGCACTCCGTTAAATATCCCCACTGCTTTGAAAACGCATAAGGCAGATGAGAACTCAGACGATCATCTGTTTCATCGGCTATTTTCCAAGCTTCCCGAAGTTTAAGCCCTGTTGAAAAAACTTGGATGCGAAGATGATCTTCTTCATTAACCATAATGCACAAGTTGGGAATTTTTTCGCTTATGATAAATGCCTGGCCTTTTCCCTCTCTACTAAAAGCGGGACTTATCAGGTGATTTTCAACAAGCATATCTTTTTCTTGAGGAACGAGCTTCTCTGAAAAAATTAAGACGAGGTCTTTTAAGCTATCGCTTTGACTTATTATTCCTGAGATAAAGTCACGAACCTCATTTAGTTGAGTTTCATTTGCCCAATGAGGAAAGACAAAATTGCTTATATTTCTAGCCAACCTAATCCGACTGCTAATAACAATATCCGAATCGAGGTCACCAAAATTTATCCAATTGCCGAAATCGCACTTGAACATGGCCAAATTAAACTACCTCCAACGAAATTTGCTTTTCTAAATCCTTAATCTCATCTCTTAAATTCGCCGCCTTTTCATATTCCTCATCTTTAACATAAAACTTCAATTGACGACGCAACTCTATGACCTTCAGTTCCAACTTAACCCGTTCATCCAAAAGTTTTGGAATCTTACCCACGTACTTTCCATCACCGCAAATCCTTTTTAAAATCAGCGAAACTTTGCTCTTAAGTGATTCATAGCAATCACTACAGCCGAGTCTTCCGCTTTTACGAAAATCGCTCAGTTTTATGCCGCAGGTGGGACAGACCTCGTCGCTTTCCAATAAATTACTCGGGCCATAATGCCCCTCTTCAATATCGAAACCCTCGCCCAAAAGCTGTGAAACCTTAGAAAACTCATCTAAAGACAAGATGCCATCCCAGAATTTCTTCGCACATTCTTCGCACAAATACTTTTTATAAACTTTCCCATTAACAACTTTTACTAAATATACAACCGATATGTTTTTGTGGCATTCATCACAGAACATGATTTTCATCACCCAAAGAGAAAAAATTAACTAACATTATTCTATCACCCGTTACATTTTTTAGCCATGCAGCCCATACTCGAAAATTTTTCAACGACTTTAAAACTAATCGGTTAGACTCTATTTTCCGGTCTCATTTGAGGAAAGAAGATTACTTCCTGAATGGAGTGAGAATTGGTAAGCAACATAACTAATCTGTCGATTCCAATGCCCAGCCCCCCGGTCGGAGGCATTCCATATTCTAACGCACGAAGAAAATCTTCATCGATACGCTGAGCTTCTTCGTCATCTTCGTCCAATTGCTGCTCAAAACGCTCCCTTTGTTCAAGAGGATTAATTAATTCTGAAAAAGCATTGGCTATTTCTCTGCCCGCGACAATTAATTCGAACCTTTCAGTAAGATTGGGATTATCGCGATGCTGTTTTGCCAGAGGGGTTATTTCTATCGGATAATCCTTTATGAAGGTTGGCTGAACAAGTTTCCCCTCGACAAGTTTCTCAAAAACCTCGGCAATTATCTTGCCCTTACCGAAACCATTTTCGACCTCTACGTGATGTTGCTCAGCCACTTTTTTTAACTCTTCGAGCTTCATCTCAAAAGAAAGCTTCAAACCCGCAAACTCTTCAATCGCTTCAAGCATGGTATATTCCTGCCAACCGTTTTCAAAATCGAGTTTTTTACCTTCATATTCAATGATTGCAGAACCACAGGCTTCTTTTGCGGCCGAGCTGATAAGTTGGCGGGTAAGCTCCATCATATCCTCGTAATCAGCATAGGCCTGATACACTTCGAGCATGGTAAACTCGGGATTATGTCTTGCAGACATTCCCTCGTTGCGAAAATTCCTATTAAGCTCATATACCCTTTCAAGCCCCCCCACGATTAATCGCTTCAAATAAAGTTCGGGCGCTATGCGGAGATATAAGTCTATATCCAAAGTATTGTGGTGCGTAACAAAGGGTCTCGCGGTAGCTCCTCCGGGGATCAATTGGAGCATGGGTGTCTCCACCTCCAAAAAACCTTTTTCATCCAGAAAGCGCCGTATAAACACCATTATTCGATTTCTCGTAAGGAACAATTCTTTTACTTCGGGATTGACTATTAAGTCAATATATCGCTGTCGGTGTCTTGTCTCAACATCCTTTAAACCATGCCATTTCTCGGGAAGAGGCCTAAGAGACTTCGACAGCAGTTCAAAGTCCTCAATAGCAATAGATAACTCGCCCCGGCGAGTTTTAAATACCGATCCCGAGACACCAACCCAATCGCCTATATCTAAATCTGTAAAAAAGCCGTATCTTTTCTCACCTAGTTTATCAACAGCCAAATAAAGTTGTATTTTTTCTGAAACATCATTAATTGTGGCGAAACTGGCTTTGCCATGCTTGCGAAGAGCGGTGATTCTACCGGCTATGGTAACCTTCTCGTTAGTATTTTCGCTTGGTTGGATATCCTTGTGAGCCAAAATAATTTCTGAAATACAGTGTGTGCGCTCAAATTTGCTTTTATAAGGATTTATCCCTGATAAACTAAGCTTCTTCAGCTTATTTTGCCTTTGAAGCATAAGTTCATTAAGTTCTCTTTCTTCCATAACTGCTCCCAAAAACTAATTAACAAAGATTACTTGATATCTAATATCAAATATTCCAGTTCTCCGACGGGAACCTGAACTTTTAACTTATCGCCCGGTTTCTTGCCAATGATCGCCATGCCCACAGGAGACTCATTTGATATTCTGCACTCGCTTGGATCGGCCTCGGCCGAACCAACCAACATGTATTCAATTACTTCGTCGGATTCCAAATCTCGCAAAACCACAACCGATCCCAAATCAACCTTATCTGTTCTGCCGCTATTTTCTATGAGTTTAGCATTTCTTATAATGTTTGTTATTTGGTTAATCCTGCCCTCAACAAAGGCTTGCTCGTTCTTGGCATCATCGTATTCGGAATTCTCGCTAATATCTCCAAACTCAATCGCTTCTTTTATTCGTCGTCCAACTTCTCTGCGTTTCTTATTAATTAAATAATCCAACTCTTCTTTAAGTTTTTGATGACCTGCTTTTGTTAAAGCAACTTCTTTCTCTGCCAAAATAACCTCCTTTGGGAATGATAACAGAAATGGCATCACGTAGCAGTACATGAGACTGTTGATTTTTGTCGTTGCGAGAATTCCAACGTTACATCGGATGACGAAGCAATCTCTGTTTACCAGGAGCTTCAAGATCGCCGCGCTCTGTTTCACTTCGCTCCCCGCCCGCCAGATATCTGATACAGACCAGTATCTGGCTGGCCCGTATCGGGCATCGGGGGCACGGCGATGACATTTTATGTATTATTCAACAGTCTCTTCATATAAGTTAATGTTGTATTATAAAAAAATACTGGGTGGCTGTCAAAATTAATTTAATGAATCATGGGTAATTTAAAATGAAAACTTAACCAAGCTCCGAGTATTCTAACATACGGCGCACTCGATAAAACCATTTTTTATTGCTTTTTAGGGCAGCGTTCCTTCTTATCTCTTTAATTTTATCCCGCGTAATCTTCTCCCCAAAACTTCTGAAACCTGCCAACTTAAAACCGTGTTTGGCTGCCAGCTTAGAGATTTTCTCCGCGCTTGAAACCTTGACGCTTCCCAAATCAAAATTCTCATTGACGCCTTCCAAACACAAAATCATCGTCTCGGCCATGCAGGCGTAAGCGTATTTGTCCGGCTTCAGCTTGAAATCATAGTCAAATTTGGATTTTCTTCTTATCCTTATACCAGGTATTTTTATAATACCTCCATCGAAAACCAAGATATCGTTTCTCTCCTTTAAAACCGACTTAGATACATCTGGCGGTTGAGCAACATCACAAACCACCATCCCTGGCTCAAGGTCGTTAGCATCAATTATGGCGTTGGCGTCACTGCTTGCGGAAATAACCACATCCGCATCTTTCAACGCTTTTTTAATATCCATGGAAATACTTACGTTGGTAAATTTTTTTAACTTGTCCGCCTGCAATTGCAAAACTTCAGGCCGTCTGCCTACTAAAATAATCTCCGATACCTGCGGAGCAAGAATTTCGCTACAGGCCCTTCCAATTGAACCAGTAGCTCCAACGATTGCCAATTTAGCTTTAGATAGTCGTATCCCCATAAGCCGAGCCGCTTTTCTTGTCCCCTCAACCGCCGCAACTACCGTATAGCTATTTCCCGTTGTAATTGGAAGAGGAGCTTCCTTTGCTATCGCCAATCCACTATTGGTTGCGATCGAAGTAAAGCCCCCTAAACCTACGATACTTGCTCCAAGTTCTTTTGCAAAACTTACAGCCTCAAGAATCTTTTCTTTTGCAAGCTCGGGGTGTTCTTTCATTTGCTCGGGCAACAAGGGTACGTTTATGAACCACCCCTCTGCCTTCCTGCCCGTGTTTGAATTAATACCGGTAATGTGCGAGCCAATAAAAGGGGGTCTTTCACACAACCAAAGAAGTAGTTTTTTAATTAAGGCAACCGGTTTGCCTGCGGATTTCTTCTCAAAACTAACCACATCGTCCAGGTCTAAGGGGTGGACGAGAAACGCAAATTTTCTCATTGCTTATCTCCTTAAGAACTTTCCATCTTTTTCTTCATTCCCTCGAGCATCATCTCTGAATTTTCCCTTACCTTCAACTCTAAAACCGGCCCAAGAAGTTCTTCCATGCTTGGCATTCCGAAATCAAAATCCACCGTTAAAGTAACCTTGGTGCCATTGGGAGCATCCTCAAATCTCCACTCTCCTTCAAATTTATCCAAGTCGCCCTCAATCAGCTTATATTTGATAAGACATTTTTCATCATCAAAATTTTCCTCTTCGGTCCAGCTTATCATGATATCATCAATATCGGTTATCCATTCAGTGACGGTTTTATCTTCCTCTTTTTTGATAAGATTTACTTCCTTTACGTCCCTCATAAACTCCGGAAACTTTTCCATATCCTTCGTTACTTTGTAGATTTCCTCTTTTAAAGCTTTGATATTTATAAAACTTTCCACATACGGCACATTAACTTCCTCCTTCAAGCTTAAATAATTGATTATACATGGATTTTGCCTTGTTGAACGCCCTCTTGACTATTTCTAAAACCATCTCTATCTGATCTTCCGTTATAACTAGGGGTGGCTCAAAACGAATAACTTTTGAATTATTCAAAGTATAAACGGCGGTTACTCCCTCTTTGGCCATCTCGGGAATGACGATGCCCCCCAAACCCTCTTTTGTAAGTTCGAGCCCGATCATCAATCCTTTGCCCCTTACCTCTGAGATAATGTCAGGATAACTTAACTGTAAATCTCTTAAGCCCGCCATCAAATACTTGCCAAGCTGCACAGCTCGTTCGCATAGGTTTTCTTCCAGCACAACTTCAATTGCAGTTTTAGCTGCAACACAAGCTAAAGGATTCCCACCAAAAGTTGAGGTTATAATGAGCGGATTAGAGCGAAAAGCCTCCCAAACTTTAGGGGTGCCAACAAATGCTCCAATAGGGATAACCCCACCACTTAGGGCCTTCGCAAGAGTTATTATATCAGGAACCACACCGTAATGGTCAACTGCAAACATCTTGCCTGTCCGCCCAAGCCCCGTTTGTATCTCATCGACAATTAAAAGGGCTCCGGACTTATCGCAAATACTCCTCAAATTAGACAAATAGTCGTCTGGTGGAATAATAATCCCACCTTCTCCCTGAATCGGCTCAACGATAACAGCCGCGGTGTTTTCGCAGATAACTTTCTTAACCGCCATTGCGTCCCCAAAAGGAACGTGGATAAAATCGCCAACCAATGGCTTAAATGGATCGCGGTAGATATCTCTGCCTGTCGCCGACAAGGCGCCAAATGTTTTTCCGTGAAAGGCGTTGTGCGTTGAAATTATCTTGGTCCTACCCGTGGCCAATCGGGCCAGTTTCAGGGCTCCTTCCACAGCTTCGGCCCCGCTGTTGCAAAAAAAGGAATATTGGAGATCGCCCGGTGTAACTTTGGACACAAGCTCTGCTAAATCGCCCAACGGCTTATTCAAAAAAACTTTGGAAGCTAATGACATTTTTTTTAGCTGCTCTCGAACGGCCTTTATCACCTTCGGATGACTGTGCCCGATGTTAAAAACTCCATAGCCGCCGGCGCAATCGATATATTCTTTGCCGAAAATATCGGTAATCACCGCCCCGTGTGCTTCATGCTCAACGATATCGTAACCCGTCATTTTGAGAAGCCGAACAAGAGATGGATTATGATAATCCTTCATCTTTTGAAGAGTATCCTGATTTATTTTTTTAGCCAATTCGTTATCCATCATGTTTACTTCACACCTAATTAAACTTAATTATCCTGGGTTTAAAATTAAGTTTGTTTAAAAGCTCCAAATAATCCTCTGACCTAATTTCCTCCACCCGTTTTCCCAAGATGGCAACCATGGTAGCTTCCATCACGTTGGTTCCAAAAGAGCGCCCCTGAAATTCAGGAGTCGTTGTAACTAACAACTTTACCCTGCGGGACTTTAAATCTTCAACATCTTCACTCGTTATCGTGTTGGTCAATATCAATTTTCCTTCCATATTTTGCGGCATATATTTTCGGATAAAAAGATAATCCCCAGCTATTATGTCTGCCTCATCATAATATTTAACATATTTAACATTGGGTTCTTTCTCCTGTTTTTCCCCCGTCGGATAAAGCATCTTAAAAGGCATCCTAACTACAATAGGTAAAAGCATTGAAGCCACAACGCTAAAAGCTGAAAGAGATCTTATGGGAAGTGGAAGATTTAAACCGAAGATTAAATCACCAAATGTTATCTTGCAACCCGCCGCATCAAGGGCCTCGGCCATTCCAAAACGGTCAACAGCGCTTGTCATTAAAACCTTCTTATCTTTTAGAGATAAACCAACTTTTTCAGTAAGATAACGGACCGTCTCCCTTTCAAGGGTATCCTTTAAGCCGCTCCCATCCACAATCGGCGTCTTTTTGAGGGCTCCTCTTAGCTTCTTTGCATCTCGTATTTCATACCTTTTTCCGTTGGCAAATAGATATAGGTCTATCCCGCCCAAACCAATGGCATCCACGTTGCCATCAAGCTCCTTAAGCATCTCAATAGCTTTGTTAAAATCTCCGTCCGTCCCTATTCTTTCTATTTCAAACTCTTGCCCGAAGAATTTTGCCCTTGCTTGATGGTTTCTTTTTGAAGATCCAAGACTTACGCTTACGACCTTTTTCAACCCGCACACCTTCCTTAACACCAATAATGTTTCTCAAAAGATCCCCTAGCTCTTCAACATCAACTTTTTTATCGATCTTTATCGGCGATTTGCCCAAGGGAATTCCTATTACTTCACCATTTAAAATTTCTCCCAAAGACTTAACCCTTTTATCAGATGCCAAAAATATAACTATATCGAATTTTTGAAGCTTGGCAAGAATGTCTAAAACTTCATTGAAGACAAATACCCCACCCTTATCAGCAAAAAAAACCCGTTCCTTTTCGCTCAAAAGGTAAACATAATCTACGCCACACTCTTTAGCAACCTTCTTAACCTCTCTCTTGTTTTTTACGGGAAATCCAATCAGGGCAATGTGATTGCCCCTTCTAACCTCTCCCAAACTTTCAAGATGAGAAACAAAAGAACGCTCAACTCCTACGTTAGAAGCTACTTCCGCTTGGGTTGCTCCATTTGAACGTTTTTTTAGAATATCCGCCACCAATTCGGTGAGTCTTTTGCGGCTTATTACCTTGCTGCCAATGCGAATTAAATCCAAATCAATTTTCTCCTAAATGTGTACAAATTTGTATACATTTTAACATAGCAAAAAATGCCCTACAAGAAGCAAATCACGAGTTGTTTTCTAAGAAGTTAAAGTGAGTTGCTACTACCTATAAAGCCGACAAATTGTAATATCAATTAATCAAGAGCAAACAACCACTGAAAAATTTCAAGAAATCATATTGGAAGTTCATTGAGGGAAAAATCAGCAATTTATCTCGTAAATTTTCTTTAGCCCAAGAAGGGTTAAATCGGAACTTACTTCATCTATGATTTTACATTCGCCGGCAATTAAGCTGGCTAGACCTCCGGTGGCAACAACGGTTGGACTGCCTTTAAGCTCATTCTTGATGGAGGTAACAATCTTATCAACCTGACCCACAACGCCAAACATTATTCCAGACTGCAAACTTTCTGTTGTATTTTTCCCGATGGTTTTGGAGGGCACCTTTAAATCAACCCTAGAAAGTTTTGCCGCCATTCCAAAAAGCGCCTCGGCAGATATTTCGATGCCAGGAGCAATCGCGCCACCAAGATATTCACCTTTGCTTGAAATGGCATCAAACGTTGTGGCGGTTCCAAAATCAACAACTATTACAGGTCCACCGTAAAATTCATAAGCCGCCACAGCATTTACAATTCTATCGGCGCCAACTTCATGAGGATTATCGTAAAGGATAGGAATCCCTGTTTTTGTTCCAGGGCCAACTATTATTGCTTCCAATTTGAAAATACTCTTGGCCATTTCGTTTAGAGAAGCTGTGCAGTGGGGAACAACAGAGGAAATTATAATCGCATCGATATCTTTTAATTTTAAACCATGCAAATTTAATAGATTGGCTATAGTTACAGTAAGTTCATCAGCAGTTTCTTCTTTATTTGTTGAAATACGCCAGTTACAATTAAGCTCATCCCCATCAAATACACCAAAAACCGTCTGGGTATTTCCTACATCAACCGCCAGCAACATTTAAGTCTCCTTTTAGTTTAAATGCACTTTAAAATATATTATAGCAAATAAGGTTTTTTAAAAAGAAACTTTTTCGGATGAAAGCAACCGCTTCAATCCTTCTTCACAACTGCCCAACGATTTCCATTCACAATCTTTGCACATGTTCCTCATAAAGTTCAAATCGACGCGCTCCTTGATTAAGCTCATCGCCTCACTTATTCGGATAATGGCTCCTGATACTATTTCCAGCCGTTCCAGCAGTTTTAAATCCATGATGGTGGGTGAATTTTTGGCAGAGCTGTTTTTCTTTTGGCATCTCCCCCCAATATTATGGGGGCAATATTTGCATACATCATCACACTGATGAATGAGCCCAACCTCACTACTCCCGTCCGCACGGAAAACTTCTATTATATTTTCCATGTTTACGATAAATTTTTTACTGTAACCCACGCCTTGAAATCCTAAAATGCAGAGAAGATGATGAGCACGAAATTTTATAACCACTTTTTTATCCTTTGAGGACATGGGGTTTTACCCTTTGGATTAAAAATGAAACCAAGACGGCCTTAATTAAATCAACTCCAATGAAGGGAAGAACCCCGACAAAGAATGCTTTGGAAAAGTTCAATTTTGCAACCATCATAAGTTGTAAAACTCCAGCTAAATATATAATTAAAACACCTACTATCAAAGCCGCAAGTATCCCGAAATAATATAATCTGGGTTTCTTTTCCGTTAATTTCCCTATCACGTATGCGGCCAAGATGAAGCCAAATATATAGCCCCCGGTCGGGCCAATTAAAACTCCAAAACCGGAGGTTCCTCCCGCAAAAACAGGAAGTCCCAAGCAACCGAGAAAAACGTAAACTATCTGGCTTACAGCCCCCAGTTTACTACCCAAAAGAGCGCCTGCGAAAAGCACAAAGAAAACCTGGAGGGTCACCGGCACAGGACTAAATGGAAGCGGAATCACCATAAGAGCTCCAACGGCCGTCAATGCCGCAAACAAAGCGGTCAAGATCATACTTCTTACATCCAGTTTCATCAAATCTCTCCTTTGTTAACCTAATTTTCATATAGGTTAACAAAGGTCTTCTATGAAGTCAACACTTTAGCTGTGTAGGCCGTAAGGAGGCTCCTAACCCCGTTCATAGTATTTCTTGTCCCTCAGTAGCTTTAGCCTTGCGTTCTCTTACCAAATTCACAACAAGTATTTCGGCTAGGATAAAGCCTGGCACTAAATACCATAAAATCATCCAAAGGAACCCCTCCAGATCTTCACCAGGGAAGATATAACCCCACAACCCAGATTTCTGTAATGCTACGAACCCACCTACTATACAAGCTCCAAAAGTAAACATTGACACCTTTTTGGGTTCCCAAGTTTATCGTAATCGTAAACTGCCTTCTTCCCGTCGGGATAAGTAACTTTTGTAAGCCGATTTAATTTATCGTAGGTATAGATTGTTGTCCCCTGCCAATCGGTCATCTTGACGCGATTCCCAACGGCATCATAAGCATAAGAGGCCTTTCCCCCATCGGGATAATCAATCTTTATCAATTGATCGTTTTTATCATAAACATAAGTGGTAATTTTACCGTTGGCGTCCACCCTTTTAACCATATTTCCAACGGCATCATAAGCATAGTTCCAGATCGACCCCTTTGGGTCTTTAAACTTATTTAAGTTGGAAAGCGAATCGTGCTCGTAACTTGTCTTATTTCCTTTGGCATCGGTCATCTGTGTAAGATTATCTTCCGCGTCGTAAGCGTAGGTGGTTTTATGATTCAAAACATCGGTAACCTTGATAAGTCTGTCCAGCTCATCGTAGGAATAGCTCGTCTTTTTCCCGTTGGCATCAGTTATCCTCGTCAAGTTATCGTTCAAATCATAGGCAAAGGATGTGATGTTGCCCAGAGAATCTTTGCGAGATGTCAAATTATCCGCTTTGTCGTAATTGAATGTTGTTAACTTGCCTTTTGAATCGGTAGAAGAAAGCATCCTTCCCCCGGCATCATGGGCAAAAGAGTGCGAATTTTGATAAGGGTCAGTGATTTTAATAAGATTATTGTAGTTATCATAGACAAATTGTGTTTTGTTGCCGTTGGCATCCGTCATCTGAGTCAAAGCGCCAGATGAGTTGTAAACAAACTGGGTCTTGTTCCCCATAGCATCGGTTAACAGGGTGAGATTCCCTTTAGAATCGTATGCCATTTTGGTTTCTCTTCCAAGAGCATCTATTTCTTTTATTAAATTATCGTGGGAATCGTATGTGAATCCGATCTCTTTGCCCAACGGGTCAATTATTTTAGTTAAATTACCCAGCGAGTCATATGCAAATCGGGAGATGTGTCCCTCCTTATCAACCATCTTAATCTTGTTGCCGTTTGAGTCATAAGCATAGGTTTCACTTTTTCCTTTATGATCAGTCATCTTGACCAGATTATGTTTGCTATCATAAAAGTAAGTGGTCTTAAATCCTCTTCTGTCCTTGAAAACGGTCTTTTTGTTCTTAACATCATAAGTGAAGCTAAACAACTTTCCTTTTGCATCTTTTTGCTCAATTATTCTTCCTTCAGAATCATAGGTGTTCGTTACAAACTTATCTCCCCCGGGAGTCCAAAAACTTATCATCCTGTGGTTGCCGCCATACGAATACTTTGTTTCTCCTCCTCTTGGATCGGTGACTTTTATCAGGTTGTTTTTATTGTCATAGGAGAGCGACCAAGCCCTTCCCGTGGAATCGATTATCTTCTCAATAAGCCGTGTTCCGCCCTTATAAGTAAACTTGAGCGCTCTTGCCGAAGGATCAACAACTTTTGTCAAAAGGCCGCTCGAACTATAAGAAAAGGTTGTTTTGTTGGCGTTTTTATCTTCACTCTTTGTAAGTTTGCCGGTGGAGTTAAAATAGTATTTGATTTTATCCTTTTTTGTTAGTGTATACGTTCCATTCCCATTTTTAGTCAAGTCATCAAAGATCCCATACGGCGCGCAATAAACGCCATTTTTGAGAGTGTAGTAATCTCTTCTTCCATCAGCATTTATTAAGGCAACCGTACCATCGGGATAGAAAGATAACTGTTGGTTGTAGGAAAAATTCCAGCCAAAGCCCATCGGTCCAAAGTATGAATCACGAGAATTATAGGTCCTTACAATTTCCAAAGAAAATCCTTTTCCGGAGATAGAAATATCTTCGGCTTGATAGACAAAATTGCCTGTTATCGGATCAACCGGCTCAGCGCAATAAGTTCTCTTGGGCTCATTCCCAACAACCGCGAGAATGTCTTTTCTGGTCTTTTCATAACTCGACCTGAGCCCGGATACAAGCGGATCGGGAATCAATATGTGCCAGCTTGCAGAAGGCGTGCCTTGAGAAGTGTTATTGAAATTCTTAATTTTATTAACCGCACTGGCGCTTGAGCTACTGTAATAGTACTGGGCAATGTCTTGCCACGATTCACCCTCGGCAACTTGATAGTGAAGGACCTTTACCGTCGAAGAGAACTGAACAAGATAACCATTGGCATCTTTTGCCTCGGCCCGGATATTGCGTACAGCCCCTAAAGGCAATGAGAAGTTAACAGAGTACTTACCGGAACTGTTTGAGCGAGACGTCCCAACCGCGCTATTATCGGCATATACTTTAACATCCACATTGGGTTTCGCTTTACCGCTTGCGGTTACGGTCCCCGTTGATTTGTTAATCGATAAAGATAAGGTCATATCTCCCGTCGGCTCGGGAATCTCCGTCCACGCCACCGATAAGTAAAGCGGGCAGCTTCCCGTCGATTGATAAAAAATCTGACACAACGCACTCTCGGGATTCATCCATAAAGTCATGCCGTTATTCGTTTTCTTTCTTTTAACCCAATCATCAACCAAGCTCTTAATCTCCCAACTATACCAGCCATCAGTAGGTTTAACGGTTGTTGAGCCGCGAAGAGCGCCTTTGCCGGGTTGATGGTACCAATCCGTAGTTGCTCCATTCCAGGCGGAAGTAACCTCATAAAGGTTGATTTGCTTTTGCTTGCTCGAGCCCGTATAGCGATACATTTTAAGATAAGCGCTATCAACTTGTGCTGAAGAGGGAATCGTGTTCGTTAAACTCCTGAACTGAACGTAGCCACGAGTATTTCCCTTTGGATACCTTTTGCCCCCCGCAATTGCCCATGAACCGTCCTCGTAGCCGATATACATATTGGTATGCGGCCAGCACTTGACGCTACGATAGTTCTTTATGACACCGGTTTGAACATACGTGTCGTCATAGGTGCTGTTCACATACTTCGTTATGCTGGGGTCTATCTTTATAGGGAAAGTTAAACCATCCGTATTAGCTTTTATCGTCAGATAGTATTTATTTCCTTTCTGAGTAAAATCCTGTTCGCAATAGCGGAACTTGTCCTCAGCATCTATGAGATAAGGGCATGGAGTTGCAGCAATAGGTTCCCCATCCTTTAAATAGAGCAGATAACCCGTCCCATCAACGTTTTCATGCTTCACTTCAAGGTCGGTTTTAATCTCTTCGGTAAATTCCGTTGGGGATTTGGATGATTTTAAGATAATTGTATCTTTTATACCCGCATATGTAGTTTCCCTCTCAATATTTGTATCTTGAAAAGCATTCTGATAAATAACTTTGTTCCCGGCCACTTCTACCTTAGCGGCTTTCGATTGTAGAAATTTAAAGCGGATTTCTTCTCCATCAATCTCAAATATGGTCGGCTTGTTTAGGTTCTTAAAGATGGCAACCTCATAAGGCGTTTTCTTTCCTTTATAACAATCTTCTTCCCCTATGGAATCATCCTTACTTTCTATTAAATTTAAATTTACATCCTGCCATTCGCCTTTGGAATTTTTGCTGTGTACAGGAACAGCAGCAATAACGGTGCGATGTTTCCCGTTTTTCTTCTTGAAAGTCTTCGAATTCTGCGTTCTCTTCTCAATTACTTCAACTTCGCCCTTCTTTGGTTTTAACTCCTTAGCAAATTCATTTGAGGAAGAGGTATCTTCAACGTCTGAAATATTTGACGAATCCGGGCCGCTTGATGAACTGCCAATAAAACCGTTGTTATCTAAAAAACTATCAACCGAGTAAAACATCTCCTTAAAAAACTCCACAACTGAGGAAACCAGGTTTTTAAGAAATTGGAACACTTCGGAAGGTAAGTTTTTAAGAAATTCTTTAAATGAATC
>DSBK01000101.1 GCA_011046085.1 Actinomycetota bacterium | reverse complement strand
GTTCGAGTCCGCTCGTCGGCTCCATTAATGCTAATAAATCATTAAATAGGAGAGGGCATTGAATAGGCGACTTATTATTTTTCTTATATTTTTTTTGTTTATTTTTAATTTATTCCCTGCTTTGGCAACCGCCTCTATCACCTCACCTGTTTCAAGCGAGTGGTCGTATACCGTAGAGGGTAAGACGTATTCCTCTCCGGTTGCAGCAAATAAGATGGTTTATTTCTACTCGGATGCGGGAATTGTTCATGCCATCGATGCCTTAGACGGCAAATCTAAATGGAAACATGAAATTAAACCGGAACCTAAAGAAAAATTGGGAGGTTCTGTAACCGTTGAAGGGGGGATGGTTTACGCTGTCCTAAATGATGGAAGACTGATAGCTCTTAATGCTTTTAGTGGTGAAGTAGAGTGGTCGTACAACAAGGCAGCGGGCAGAATTTATCCTCCCATTGCGGACTATTTCTACTATACTGCTCCGGTAGCAATAAACGATAATTTAGTATGTTTAACTGCGCCTGATGGAACACTTCATGCTTTGGATAAGAATGGTAAACAGAGGTGGACATATAGACCAGAAAATACTTTTATATCGTCTCCTCCCTTCATTTATGAAAACACGGTTTGTGCGGGTGCGGTCGATGGGACGGTTTGCGCGGTCAAGGCAAATACGGGCAAACCGATCTGGACATTTAAATGTGATGACGGGATTTTCTTTTCTCCTTTTGTGCTGAATAAAACCGTTTATGTGGGCTCAAAGGACAAGAAGATATATGCTCTTGATGTTAAAAAAGGGGGCTTGGAGTGGAGTTACAAACTTGAAAATGAGGTGGGCGGTCCGCCAACCGTTTTAAAAGACACCGCTTACGTCAGTTCGAATAATGGTGAGTTAATTGCTTTAAATGCGACAGATGGTGAACTTAAATGGGTCTTTTATGTAAAAGGATTTTTGGTTAGTTCGCCGATATTGGATGATTTTGTTGTCTATGTCGGTTCAAACGATGGTAACTTCTATGCATTAGATTCTAAATCTGGTGATACTTTTTGGGTTTATGATACAGAAGGTTATTTTGTTACTCATGCTGCTTTTGCCAAAGAGATGATATATGTTGCCGCGAGCGTTAAGGAAAAGGGAGAATCTAGCTTAAAAATATTTGCTTTTAAGAGGGGTCTTTCTCCAGGAATGACGATGACTGTAATTGGCAGAAAAGGTAGTGTCTCAATTAAAAAGACGGTTGGTCAAATTAACGATGCCGCTGACCATATTCTTTCAGATTTTGGGGAAAGCACCGTTAACAATGTCTCTATATGGCCATTCGGATTTGTTTTACGTCTTGTTGAGCACAGTAAGGTTAAGGAGATAAATTCGGTTGCAATCTCGAAAGCTGAGAAAGAGGCAAGCAAAACGGTTCTACGCTACACACCTGCTACTTCTATTGTTGGTTTTATTTGTGGGGCCATGATGACACCCATTGCGTCCATCACGGTTTTGGCATCCATCGTATGTTTTTGGGCAGTTTTGGTCATCTTTTTTCTCTACGTTCCCATCGGAAAAATGAAACCGGCTGCAATTATGTTATTTACGGAGAGTTCCACCGCAGAGCATTCGTCAAGGGGCGGGTATTTTAAGGCTTTGAAGCGTACTCTCACAAATTATGTGTTTATAATGATAAGTTTTTTAGCTGGCAGTTTGGTGTTGTTAATCTCTTGGGCGGCAGTCAACTATTTTTATCCAATTTATGATTTGTGGCTTCTTTATTTTTTAATCGGGTTGATGTGGCTTTTGGTTTTACTTGTTGGCAGTTTTGTTAGAGCGCTTGGTTTTGGCTATGTTTTAAAAGTTGAAGGCATAACCGATGCGCCTTTTAAAATAGCAAAAAGTGCGTTTGGAAGGATTTTGTTGGTTTCGCTTTGGCATATTATATTGATGTTCTCTTCGGCTTTTTGTTTTGGTTTGGCCCAAACTCAACATTCTTACTTGGTTTTTGGAATTGCGCTCATTCTGGTGTTTTTGGCGATACTTACATTCTTTGCCGATGCGTTTGTTATTATTAAAAACAAGTCTGTGTCGAAAGCCATTTTAAGCAGCATTAAGCTTTCTTTTAAACATCCGCTAAAAGTTGGAATATATGTAATAACCATGGGTTTGATATTTATTCTTGCCTCACTTGCAATCCATAGTTTGCTCAAGATATCGTTTGGTTATATCGTTTCTTTGGCTATTTGTGCCATTGTCACATCATACTTAACAAATTTACATGGTTTAATTTTTTTCAAAATTGCCGAGTAAAATTTGAACTAGGATTGTTAAATTGGGCGAAAGTTTGTACAAACAATTTCAAGAATTTGATATGCTTAAGTATAAGACCTTTAAGGAAGAGATATGTCTGCTGAGATGGAAGAGAAAGAAAAAGAAAAAGAAAAAGAAAAAGAAAAAGAGATGATCCCTCTGAAAGAAAAACACTTCAGCTCAAACTGGGGTCAAGTTTTTCTTACTGCTTTAATCGGGGCAGTAATTGGTGGATTGATTATGATTTTTGTGATTTCTTACGGTTTTGGTGTGAGTCCTCTGGAATTTTTTAAAGGTGATTTTTCCCGTTCTCAAGTAATAAAGGAAACGGCAGAAGGGAATGGAAGCAGGGGAACCGCTTCTTCTGATTCGGTTGTCAACATAGCAAAAAAAATGCAGCCATCCGTGGTTAATATCCGGATTCAAAAAGTAATCCCGGGTTTTTTCGAGGACACAACTCAGCAAGGAGTGGGGTCGGGGGTTATTTTTACAACGGACGGTTATATAATTACCAATAACCACGTGGTTCAAGATGCGGATGAAATTTGGGTAACCATAGGAACAGATGATGTAAAGGGCAAGGTTGTGGGGACTGATGCTGAAACAGATATTGCTATTGTTAAGGTCGATAAGGATAATTTATCGGCCGCAGAACTTGGAACGGTGGAAGGGCTCCAGGTTGGTGAGGTGGTTGTTGCGCTGGGGAGCCCCTTTGGGTTTGAGCATTCGGTTACGGCTGGGATAGTGAGCGCTTTAAACAGGATTGTAAGTTTGCCCGATATAACTGGAACAATTCGCACATATACGGATTTAATCCAGACCGATGCGGCAATTAACCCGGGAAATAGCGGTGGGGCGCTGGTTAACTCAGATGGCCAGGTTGTGGGGATAAATACTTTGCTTATTGCGGAAACGTATGGTCAAGGCGTTGGTTTTGCCATATCAATTGACTTAGCAAAAAATGTTGCTGAACAATTGATCGAGAAAGGGAAGGTAGTTCACCCGTATGTCGGGGTAGTGGGCAGAACGCTTGATGAAGAGATCGCCAGTAGTTTAAACTTGCCAGTTAAAAAAGGTGTTATAATTATAGAAGTAATGCAAGGAAGCCCCGCATGGGTTGCAGGAATTAGACGGGGAGATATAATTGTGGAGTTTGACGGTGAATCCACAGAGTTGATGGACGATCTTATTGCAAAAACACGAGAGAAAAGTGTTGGAGATTTAATTAGTGTTATTTATGTTAGAAATGGCGAAAGGAATAATGTGGAATTGACTCTGGAGGAAAAACCTAGAGTAACGCGATAATTTGATGGTAGGTTGTTATGGGTAAAATAAACGAAAGACAATTTAAAAATGTGGATAATGAAGTTCTTAGTCTTGAGAAATCACTGGAAAATTTTATATTAAATTATGCAAGTTCTTTGACAAAACTCGAGTTAATTCGTTTTTTTGCTGAGAATACTTTTACTTGTAGTCGCGCGGAAGGGATAGCTAGTTATGTTGGTCGAAAAACGGCGGTTATTGAAAAAGAACTTAAAAGTTTGTCAAAGTCTGGTTTGATTGATGAAATAAAAAATGGAGAACTTTCTGCTTATTGCTATACATCTGATGAAGAAACACAAAAGAAAGTTGAATTTTTCTTGGAAAACTTAAATGACAGAACCACGCGGCTTAAAATTATTTCCAAAATACTTAAAACAGAGGCAGAACGAGATGTTTTGTAATAAAGAAGCTTTATAAGTTTTCCAAGTTTCTTAAAATGGAGTTGAGTCTTACCTCAACTCCATTTTTTTAGAGAGGAGAAATAGTTTGAAAGAAAATTTGGCAAAACTTACAACCAATGCTATTTTACACGCAAAAGAGGCAGGCGAAGTGCCATTATCGTGTAACGTGAAGCCTTTTTTTGAGCGTCCAAAAGATAAAATCCATGGTGATTGGGCTACGAATGTGGCCATGGTTCTTGCGAGTCAGACAAAACAACCCCCGCGCAAAGTAGCGGAGTCCATTGTTAAACATATCGACGACAAAAAGCGCTTTCTCTCAAAAGTAGAAATAGCGGGACCAGGATTTATCAACTTCTATTTAAGCGACAGATGGTTCAGGGAAACTTTAAAAGAGATAAAGTTAAAAAGGGACAAGTTTGGCCATTTGGATATGGGTTGTGGCGAAAAGGTTCAGGTAGAGTTCGTTAGCGCAAACCCGGTGGGACCGATGCATCTCGGTCACGGTCGTTGGGCGGCGGTTGGAGATGCTCTTGCCAATTTAATGACGGCAGCAGGTTATGATGTTACCCGCGAATTTTATGTAAACGATTATGGCAATCAGATGAGAATATTTGGTTGCTCGGTTGCGGCAAGATATGCGGAAATTTTGGGTGAAGACGTAGTTTTCCCTGAAGACGGTTATCAAGGAGAGTATATTAAAGAAATAGCCCAGGAAATCATAGACAAAGAGGGCGGTAAATATCTGAAACTTTCCGAAGAGCAAAGAGGGGAATTTTTCAAGAAAATCGCCTACCGTCAAGTACTAGATCACATCAAAAAAGTGCTTCTAGATATGGGAGTAAAGTTTGATGTTTGGTTTAGCGAAACCTCTCTCCACGAATCGAGAGCCATAGAGGAGGCCATTTCCGAATTAAGGGAACAGGAGTATATTTTTGAAAAAGATGGGGCTTTGTGGCTTCGAACAACCGCTTTCAAGGATGACAAAGACAGGGTTCTTATACGAGAAAATGGGGAGCCGACTTATTTTGCGGCAGATATTGCGTATCATAAAAATAAATTAAATCGCGGTTTCGATAAACTTATTAACATTTGGGGAGCGGATCATCACGGGTATGTTCAACGGGTTAAAGCCGCCATACGGGCGCTTGGTTATCCAGAAGATAAACTTGAAATTATTATAGGGCAACTTGTTAACCTTTGGCGAGGCGGAGAACTTGTTAGAATGTCAAAAAGAACGGGAGAGATGGTTACTTTGGAAGAACTTTTGGAGGAGGTTGGTTCCGACGCTGCTCGCTATTTTTTTCTAATGAGGAGTACGGATACCCCCTTTGACTTTGATATCGAGCTTGCCAAAAGTCAATCGAGCGATAACCCAGTTTATTATGTTCAGTATGCTCATGCTAGAATTTGCAGCATAATACGATTTGCTGAGGAAAAAGGTTTTTTTTCTTCTGATACAAAAGGCGTCAATCTCGAGTTGTTATGTGAAGAATCAGAGCTTGATTTAATACGTAAGCTGGCTGAATTTGAAGAAGTTGTAGAAACTTCCGCATCAAAGATGATTCCTTATCGTCTTACAAAATATGCCGAAGACTTGGCTTCTTTATTTCATGTTTTTTACACTAAATGTCGTGTGATTGGTGACGATGTTGAATTGAACAAAGCAAGATTGATTCTTGTAGATAGTGCTCGCCAGGTTCTAAGCAATGTTTTAGGTCTTATGGGCGTAAGCGCACCTGAGAAGATGTAGACGATTAGAAGTCGAAAGTTGAAAGCGCAGATGGCAGATGGCAAAATAAGGATAAAGGAAAGAATTGGAAATTGAAGATTGAAAATTTTAAATTTGAAAATAAAATGATAATGAAAAAATAAAAATTAAGAATGTCTTTAAGGATTTTAAATTTTTTTATTTTCCTATATTGTTCTACATTTTTCGTTTTTAATTCTCAATTAAACTTACTTCTGACGGATAGTGACTAATAACATGAAATTTGGCTGTCACGTATCGATTGTAGGAAAGATATATTTGGCTGTTGAGCGTGCAGTTGCGCGTGGGTGTGAAACCATGCAAATATTTTCCGGAAATCCACGTGGTTGGAAAAATCCAGATATTTTGGATGAGGATATTAAAGAATTTAACTTGCGTCGCAAAAAGGCTGGAATAGATCCCCTTGTTATTCACATGCCTTACCTTATAAATCTGGGTTCTTCTGATGTGGATATTCATTCAAAGTCGGTGGTTGCAATGCTTAATGCGATTGAGCGAGCAAAAAAACTTAATGCTTATTATCTTGTGTTTCATCCGGGAAGTCACAGGGGAACGGGAAGGAAAAATGGTTTAAAAAAGGTTGCAAAGTCTCTCGAGTCCTTAATTCCCATGATCGATGGAGAGATGAAAATATTGCTCGAAAATACCGCAGGGTCCGGTTTTAGTCTCGGCTCTACCTTTGAGGAACTTTCCATTATATTAAATGAGCTTAATTGGGATAATAGGTTGGGGATATGTTTGGATACTTGCCACGCTTATGCTGCGGGTTACGACATTTCAACAAAAGAAGGTCTGAGCGACGTTTTAAGAAAGTTGGATGAAAGAATTGGTTTAGATAAGCTGTTTCTGATTCATGCCAACGATTCCAAATTTCCTCTTAATTCCCATGTAGACAGACACGCTGGTATTGGAAAGGGCTATATTGGCACGGAGGGATTTAAAAAAATTGTCAATCATTCGGCGTTAAAAAGTTTACCGTGCATACTGGAGACACCTCATGTGAACGAGAAAGACGATATGTATAATTTGAATTTAATAAAAAATATGAGAGAGGAAAGTTAATTTTGACGCAGCAATATTTGCCGTGTTAAACTGGGGAAAGATGCGCAACGCGCCAGTTTATTCTATTTCAGTTTATTTCGGGAGACTTTATGGTTTTACCAATTACAGCTTGTATTAAAAAAAGTGGTTATCTTGAAATTGGGGGTTGTGATGTAGTTGAGCTTGCAAGAAAATTTGGCACTCCTCTTTTTGTGATGGACGAAGAGACCTTAAGGACACAATGTAAAAAATATCTATCTTCTTTTCGAAATCTAAGTAAAAATACCGAGGTAATTTATGCAAGCAAGGCTTTTATATCGATTGCGATGTGCCAAATTATTGAAGAAGAAGGACTGTCATTGGATGTTATGTCGGGAGGGGAGCTTTATGTCGCGAAGAAAGCCAGTTTTCCCCCGGAGAAAATTTTTATGCACGGAAACAACAAAACCCCTGGTGAATTGGAATTAGCTCTCGATATGGGTGTGGGCTGTATCGTAGTGGATAGCGATAACGAGCTTGAATTGCTGGATAAAATGGCGGGGGAAAAGGGAGTTAAGCAGGGAATAATGTTAAGAATAACCCCTGGCATAAAACCCTCCACCCACGACTACATTCAGACGGGTCAAATTGATTCCAAATTCGGGTTTGGGTTGATTGATGGCATAGCCTTAAAGGCGGTAAAGAAGTCCTTGGGGCTTAAAAATGTGGATTTGAGGGGTCTTCATGCCCATATAGGCTCGCAAATATTTGCTCTTCACTCGTATGCCAAGGCAATTGAAATAATAGTGGATTTTGCGAAACAAATTCACGATGAAACTGGTTTCATTGTATCTGAAATCAACGTTGGCGGAGGTTTGGGAATAAAATATGAAGCAACGGACGAGCCCTCAACGATAAAAGAGTATGCGGAAGTGATAGTGAAAGGGGTTCAAGATGAGGCCAGCAAGCATGGAATTTTATGTCCCAGGGTTTTGGTTGAGCCAGGTCGCTCAATAGTTGGTAACTCCGCAGTTACGCTTTATACTGTCGGCACGATTAAAGAAATTCCAGGGATAAGGACATATATATCGGTAGATGGAGGGATGTCGGATAATCTTCGTCCGATGCTTTACGGCGCTGTATATGAAGCCATGATTGCCAATAAAGCCGATCAAAAGGCCGTAATGAAAGTTACAGTTGTAGGCAAGCACTGTGAATCAGGAGATGTTTTAATCAAAGATGTAAAATTACCCCTAATTGAAATAGGGGATATATTGTGTACTCCCGCAACCGGCGCTTATGGATATACGATGGCAAATAATTACAATAAACAACCTCGTCCTGCGGTGGTTCTTGTAAATAAGGGGAACGTCAGGGAAATAGTCAGACGTGAAACGTATGAAGATGTGATTTGCTTGGATAAGCCGCTTAGATAATTGAAAGCGGAAAGTTGAAAGTTTAAGGATAAAGGGTAAGGGGTAAAGCTAAACATGGAAACGTGGTTATGTGGTCACACAGAGACATGGTTAAAAGCAGAGGTGGAGTTTAAAGTGGAGAGTTTAGAGCATAGAGTGTGGAGTATATGGAAAAAACTAACAGACTCCCCACCAAGAGACTCCCGACTAATAGGTATATGGTGATGGGTAAAGGGGAAAGTCAAGAAGAAATAACCCTGGGCGTCATTGCGAACGACCTGCCCGCCAGTGCCTGGCTCAGGCAGGCGGGAGTGAAGCAATCTCATTAGCAGTAGATGTCTGGAAATGGCTAGTTAGCTGGCAGTTAAAAGCGGAGGGTATAAGAAAAACAAGCAAACAAACTAGTCAACGAGCTAACAAATAAGGGGGATGGAAAGGTGAAAGATTTAATAAACGTCGGGTTAATCGGGTTAGGAACGGTTGGTTCAGGTGTTTATAAGATTTTAACTACACACAAAGAAGACTTTAGGCGTAAAGTTGGGGCCGATCTTATAATTAAAGCAATTGCTGAAAAAGATCCAGTAAAAATTAAAGCGATAGGAGCCGACAAGAACTTAATAACCGACGCTAAGACCTTAATTGAAAATTCCGATATTGATATAGTGGTTGAAGTGATTGGGGGGATAGAGCCCGCAAAGAACCTTATACTCGAGGCTTTAAAGAAAGGAAAGCACGTGGTAACAGCCAATAAGGAACTTTTGGCAAGTCACGGCAAGGAAATTTTAGAAACAGCTGATAAAAAGAACGTGGATATTTTTTTTGAGGCAAGTGTGGGCGGAGGCATTCCCATCATTCACCCCTTAAAAGAATGTTTGGCCAGCAATAAAATTTTGAAAATAATGGGTATCGTAAACGGCACAACCAATTTCATTTTAACCAGGATGAGCGAAGAGGGTTGTTCTTTTGAGGAGGCTTTAAAGGAAGCGCAAAAAAGAGGTTATGCTGAAAGAGACCCCAGCGCGGATATTGAAGGAAGAGATGCCGCTGCAAAGATTGCGATTTTGGCTTCCATTGCTTTTAATAGCAGGGTTACAGCTTCAGATGTTTCAGTTGAAGGAATCTCAAAGATTTCTGCAAAAGATATTCAAAACGCTAAAGAAATGGGTTATGTTGTAAAGCTACTTGCGGTGGCCAAAGAAGCAAACAAAGAATTAGAGGTTCGAGTTAATCCTGCCATGATACCAATAGCTCATCCGCTTGCTTCTGTAAATGGTGTTTATAATGCCATCTTTGTTGAGGGGGATTCTGTGGGAGAGGTTATGTTTTTTGGGCAAGGGGCGGGTAGTATGCCCGCTGCTAGCGCTGTTGTTGGCGATGTTATTGAGGTTGCAAGAAATATTCGATACGGTTCTAGCGGGAAGATCGGATGCACTTGTTTTAGGGATTTGAATGTGAAATCAATAGATGAAATCAGTTCAAAATATTACCTGCTCATGAAAGCCGCAGACGAACCAGGGGTGCTGGCGAAAATAGCGAAAGTTTTTGGGGACAACGATGTCAGCTTAGCAAGCGTTATACAAAAAGGGCCTCAAGTTTCGACTTTAAGAGGTGCTGCTGATTTGGTGTTTATTACACATCTTGTTAAGGAGAAAAATTTCCGAACAGCCCTAAGACAAATAGGGGAATTGGATGTGACCAGCAAAATTTGTAATGTTATCAGAGTGGAGGAAACTGATGAATAAACGAGTGGGAGTGATTGAAAAATACCGTAATTTTTTACCCGTGACCGAAAAAACTCCCGTTGTTACGTTGTTAGAGGGAAATACTCCCCATATTTTCGCAAAAAGTTTGAGCGAAGAATTTGAGCTGAAAATATTTTTGAAATATGAAGGATTGAATCCCACCGGCTCATTTAAAGATCGGGGTATGACCATGGCAATAAGTAAGGCGCTTGAAGAAGGAGTTAAAGCTGTTATGTGTGCCTCAACGGGGAATACCTCTGCTTCGGCGGCAGCCTATGCCGCAAAAGCGGGAATTGATTGCATTGTCTTAATCCCCGAAGGGAAAATCGCTTTGGGCAAGCTTTCTCAGGCGCTTATGCATGGGGCAAAAGTTGTTGCTGTTGAAGGGAACTTTGATGTGGCGCTTGATATTGTGCGCGAACTCACCAACAAACACCCGATCTCATTAGTAAATTCCATCAACCCCCATAGAATTCAGGGTCAAAAAACTGGCGCTTTCGAAATATGTGACCATTTGGGCAGCGCGCCGGATTATCTGTTTATCCCGGTGGGTAACGCTGGGAATATTACCTCTTACTGGATGGGGTTTAAGGAATATTATCAAGCTGGTAAGTCGTCGAAGTTGCCGAAGATGATGGGTTTTCAGGCCGAAGGAGCGGCTCCTATCGTAAGGGGATACCCCATAAAACACCCGGAAACCATTGCTACCGCCATAAGAATTGGAAATCCCGCGCGATGGAAGGAAGCTGAAGAAGCTGCGTCAGCTTCGGATGGCATAATAGATATGGTTAGCGATGACGAGATTATATCTGCTTATAAAATGCTTGCTTTGAGAGAAGGAGTTTTTGTGGAGCCGGCATCGGCTGCTTCTGTTGCTGGATTGAGAAAATTTGTGATTGAAAATAAGATGGAGAAGGGGAAAACCGTGGTTTGCGTGCTTACGGGTCATGGATTAAAAGACCCCGAAAATGCCATAAAAGCGTGTGGAGAAGTTATTAAAACCGAGGCAACCGTAGAAGCGGTGGAAAAAGTCATATTTTGATGTCAGCTCCCAGCCTCCAGTTTTCAGTCTTCAGGAAGTGCAAGAACTTAAAGGCATGAAGCAAAAGGAGTAATAATTATTATTGGCAGAAGAAAAAAGAGAGCGGGAAAAATAGAGCGTATGGAGCGCAAAGTTAGTTGAATTTGTTTTTAGCTCAAGGCTAATGTAGATAGCTAAGAGCTGATATATATTTTTTTAATTTACTACCGACTCCTAACTACCGACCAACAACTAAGACGGAGGTTTTATGAAATATGTTTTTTTGGTTCCAGATGGAGCTGCTGATTATCCATTAGAAGAGCTTGGGAACAAAACTCCACTTCAAGTGTCTAAAACGCCGAACATGGATTTTATAGCAAGAAATGGGATATCGGGAACAGTTAACACCATTCCCGCAGGGATGAGTCCGGGCAGCGATGTGGCCAATTTATCTTTACTTGGTTATGATCCCGCTAAATATTATACGGGCCGAGGGCCTTTGGAAGCAGCGAATATGGATGTTTGTCTTGGAGAAGATGAGGTGGCGTTCAGATGCAATTTGGTTACCGTCTCAAATGGGATTCTTTTAGATTACAGCGCTGGGCATATATCTAGCGAAGAAGCAAAAATTCTAATTCGGCACCTTAATGAGGAAATTGGAACCAAGGATACATGTTTTTACCCCGGGGTAAGTTACCGTCATCTTATGGTGGCAAAGGGCGATTATTCAAAGGTGGCATGTATCCCTCCTCATGACATAGCAGGACAACCCATTAATAAAAATCTTCCCAAAGGAAAAAACTCCTCTTCTTTAAGGGAATTAATGTTTTCTTCCGCGGAGATTTTTGAGAAAGACATGGTAAATAGCAGGCGCAGAAAGATGAACAAGAACCCGGCAAACATGATATGGCTTTGGGGACAAGGGATAGTTCCCTCTATGCCGTCTTTTTATGAAAAATATGGTGTTAGGGGTGGTGTGATTTCTGCCGTGGATTTAATCAAAGGAATCGGTCGATATTTAGATTTAAAGATAATCGATGTTCCTGGCGCCACAGGTTATTTTGATACTGATTACCAGGCAAAAGCGGACTATGCTTTGAATGCGTTGGAGGATTTGGATTTCATATTTGTTCATGTGGAAGCGCCGGACGAGGCGGGGCACATTGGCGACATAAAAGAAAAAATTAAGGCAATCGAACAATTTGATAGCAAAGTGGTGGGCACCATGATTGAGGGGTTAAAGAATTCGGAATACAGAATACTAGTTTCTCCCGATCACTTTACTCCGATTTCCGTTAAGACTCATGTTGGTGAACCAGTGCCATTTGCAATCTATCAAGCGGGAATCGAATCGAACGGCGTCAAATCCTTTGATGAACTTGCGGCGAAATCAAGTTCGCGTTATCTCGATAAAGGATATCAATTAATGGACTTATTTATAAAGAAATAAGGATGTTAAAATGAGAATTGCTCAGTTGGCTCCCGTTTGGGAAAGGGTTCCCCCGATTAAATATGGAGGGATTGAGGCGGTTGTCTATCTAATGACCGAAGAGCTCGTAAAGAGAGGACACGAAGTGACGCTCTTTGCAACGGGGGACTCAAAAACCTCTGCTAAATTAAGTTCGGTTTATCAAACTAAGCCATCAAGAGAATTGCTTGTAGAAGGAAATCAGATACCCGATTTATTGCATGTTACTCCCGTGTTTAAGAGAGCCGATGAGTTTGATTTAATTCACAATCACGCAGGTTATGTGGGAATTGCATTGGCCAACCTTGTATCTACTCCTGTATTGACCACTCTTCACGGTCCTTTTACCATAGAAAATAGAAGTTTTTTTGAGACCTTTAAGGATGCTGTTTATTATAACTCCATCAGCGACGCACAGAGAAATGGTTTACCCGACCTCAATTATATAAGGACGGTTTATAACGCAATTGATGTAGATCAATATAAATTTGAGAGCAAGAAAGAGGACTATTTTTTGTTCCTAAGCAGAATTAGTCCTTCTAAAGGAGCCCATTTGGCGATAGATGTTGCCAAAAGAGCTGGAATAAAGTTGGTTGTGGCGGGCAAAATTGATCCCGGCGGCGATACCGAATACTTCGAGGAAAAAATTTACCCGCAGGTCGATGGGGAGCAAATTAAATTTTTAGGCGAAGTTACCGATAAAAGGAAGAAGGAACTTTTGAGAGATGCAAGAGCGTTTATTTTTCCCTTGCAGTGGTCGGAGCCATTTGGATTAGTCATGATAGAGGCGATGGCATCAGGAGCTCCCGTTATCGCTTTCCCTTATGGGAGTGTGCCAGAGATCGTTGTTGATGGTGAAAATGGGTTTATTGTGGAGTCCATCGATGAGATGGTAAAAGCTGTGACGAAAATTGATGAAATAGATTCCTTTAAGTGTCGAAACTATGTGGAAAAAAAGTTTAGCGCACCTAGAATGGTAGATGATTATGAGGAAATTTATCAAAAAATAATTAAGAATAAATGACAGATAAGGAGTGTGACTGTTGGGAAAACACATAAGCCCCGATGGCAGGATCTTTGAAGAAGAAGCTGAGGCTACAAACAGAATATTAAATGAAGGCATCCCTTTTATTATTGTCGATGTAAAAGAGAAGGTTTCAACGATTAAAGAGGGAGACTATTTTATGCTCACGACCATGGAGGGTAATATCCCATTTAAAAATAGCCGCGGCTTCGGTTTTTACTATCAAGACACTCGATTTTTAAGCTGCATGGAATTTTTCATTAACGAAAAAAATCCAGTTTGTTTGGCTTCCACGGTGGAGTTAAATTATTTGGAGCGGATAGAATGTACCAATCCTGACATCGAAAGCGATGGAGTTAAAATTTCTCAAGAGACTTTAAACATAAGGCAATTGAGGGTGGTAAGCGACGGGCTCCATAACCGGGTGAGGATACAAAATTATAATGCTTTTCCAGTCAAATTAAATCTTAAATTCAAGTTCTGCTCCGATTTCGCGGACATTTTTGAGGTTAGAGGATTGAAGCGTAAAAGTCGGGGGAAGTTATTGCATCCGCAAAGTGAAGATAAAACCCTAATTCTTGCTTATCTAGGGAAGGATGAATTATTTCGTCAAACACATCTGTATTTCTCACAAAGGCCAACATCTGTTGAGATTAATTCAGAAGGAGCGATTGTGGTTTTCGATTTAGAGGTTGAGGGTGATGGGAAAGCCGTTTTAAGCTTTAATGTTAAACCAGTTATTGGGGACGAACGGGTCAAAGGTTCCATCGGGGATTTTAAGAAGATATTAGATGAGCTTGAAGCATCCTATGATGAGTATGACGATAATTGTCTTACCATAGATACCAGCAATTCCATATTTAATAGGTTGCTTGAAAGAAGTAAAAAAGATATCCGAGCATTGGTTACTGAAATGCCAGAAGGGAGAATCATTGTCGGCGGAATACCTTGGTTTGCGGCGCCTTTTGGCAGAGATAGCGCCATCGTGTCAATTCAAAGCTTGTCTTTAAATAGCGGTTTAACTAGAGACACCATCAGGTTTTTAGCTAAGTTTCAGGGCACAAAAGAGAGCGCTTGGCATGATGAAGAACCGGGGAAGATATTTCATGAGCTCAGGAGGGGAGAATTGGCGAACTTGGGTGAAATTCCCCATATTCCTTATTATGGCTCCATTGATTCAACTCCTTTGTTTTTAATTCTCGCTTCAGAATATTTAAAATGGACAAACGATATCAACTTAATTAAGGAGTTAAAAAACAATATTGACGGAGCTGTAGATTGGATTAAGAACTATGGCGATATTGATGGAGATTTGTTTGTCGAGTATGAAAGAAAATCCGAAAGAGGTTTGGAAAATCAGGGCTGGAAAGATTCTTCTTGTTCGGTTTGTCATCTTGATGGGAGTTTAGCAAAGCCGCCAATTGCTCTTGTCGAGGTCCAGGCCTATGTGTACTATGCCTTAATGCGGGCGAGCCAAATTTATAATAAGTTTGGGAATTTAGAAAAGAGCATCGGTTTAAAATCTTGGGCGATGGCCATTAAAGATAAGTTTAATGCAGATTTTTGGATGCCAGAAGAGGGTTTTCTTGCTATGGCTTTGGATGGAAATAAAAAGCAAGTTAAAACCATTGCATCAAATGCAGGGCAAGTTCTATGGACGGGCATTCTTGATGAAGATAAAGCTAAAAAAGTTGTGGAGCGTCTCATGCAACCCGACATGTTTTCCGGTTGGGGAATTCGCACCATAAGTAAGCTTAGCAAGACTTATAACCCCATGAGTTATCATAACGGGACGGTTTGGCCGCACGATAACGCTTTGATAATTAGGGGTCTCAAGAGGTATGGGTTTGATTCTGCTGTTGAAAAGGTAGCAACTGGATTATATGATGCTGCTAATCACCATGCTTATATGCGATTACCGGAACTTTTTTGCGGTTTTACACGTAAGGGAGAGAGCTGGCCAATTGATTACCCGGTAGCTTGTAGCCCACAGGCGTGGTCGGCTGGCTCTGTATTTATGGTGTTACAATCTTTGCTCGGCATAAGTCCGGATGCTCCAAATAATGTTCTTTATGTAAACAAACCGTCGCTTCCAGCTTGGCTTAACGAAGTCAAAATGAAGGGATTGAGGCTTGGCAAGGGTGTATTGGATATCTCATTTCGTCGTGAAAATGGCAGAACTAGTTTTATGGTTTTAAAAAAAGAGGGCGAGATGAAGATTATCATGGAGGAGTAATTCATAAAATATATTGACCTTGTAATGAATTTGGGTAAAATTAAGTTATCTTCTGTTGCTTCTTGGCAGTATAATTAAGAAATTTTTCTGGTTGAAAAGCGTCTCTTGTTTAATGACTTTGCCTCAAAGTGGTAAACCCCAGAAAAGAGCTTGAATTTAGGAGAAAATTTATGGGCAAAGGCGAAAAAGATAAAAACCGACCCATTACCATTGTGCACATTTCCGATATTCATGCTGGTTCCCAGTATTTTATCACCAATATGATGAGTCGGACGGTTGCTGAGATAAACGAAATAGCGCCAGATATTGTCGTGGTTACCGGGGATTTAGCAAACGAGGGTTTTCGTCAGGAATTTACAACGGCAAAAGCTTTTCTGTCACAGATAAATTGTGAAAACATGCTTGTTGTTCCCGGAAATCATGATTCAAGAAATGTGGGTTATGTTCACTTTGAAGACATTTTTGGCCCACGCAATAATGTTTTGATGTTCGATAGGGTTATTATGATTGGGGCAGATTCCAGCGAGCCGGATCTAGATAGTGGTCGTGTAGGAAGAGAACGCACTCGCTGGGCGATCGAGCAGTTTGGTAACAAACCAAATGAATTAAAGATATTGGCAATGCATCATCATCTTCTTCCTGTCCCAGGGACAGGAAGAGAAAGAAATGTCGTTTTTGATGCGGGAGATGTCTTAGAGGCGTTAATAAGTAATGGTGTAGATATAGTTCTTTGTGGACACAAACATGTTCCCTATGTGTGGCGGATTGAAAATTTGGTGGTGGTAAACGCTGGTACCGTTTCAACCTTAAGAGTTAGGGGTCGCACAAAGCCTTGCTACAATCTCATTAAATCCGAAGAAGATAGAGTGCTCATTTATAGATGTTATCCTTTCGGGAAACAAGTACTGCTAGCTGATTTCTCTTTGAGTGAAAGTAAATATTGTAAATGGAAAACTGTAGTTTCTTCTTATGATGGCGGTGAAGCACCATAAAAAAAGCAATTGTTTTGGTTGACGGGGAACACTACTTCCCGGTTATTAAGGCGGCCCTGAATTCTATTGAAAGGGACCTAAAGTATGAATTACTTGCCATCGTTTACATTGGAGGCACTGAGAAGATTACAGATGAAACCGATTTGAGTTCTTTTGGATTCCCAGTTATCGTTGATTCAGATCCTCTTTTCGGGATAAAGGCGGCTCTTTTACAATATAAACCAGATTTAACTATTGATTTAAGCGATGAACCTGTGGTAGGTTATATTGAACGTTTTAAATTCGCCAGTCATATTTTAAAATCAGGTGTTGCATATTTAGGAGCGGACTTCCGTTTTGATCCACCGGTCTTTCACGATGTGGTAAACAAACCTTCAATCTCTATAATTGGCACTGGTAAAAGAGTTGGCAAAACCGCTGTTTCGGGATATGCTTGTCGGTGTTTGGAAAAATCTGGTTTTTCTCCTTTGGTAGTTGCGATGGGCAGGGGCGGCCCTGAGAAACCCGAAGTTTTGGAGGGGAGAAAGCTGCGCATAACGCCACAGTTTCTTCTAAAGGCAAGCGAGGAAGGCAAACATGCCGCTTCGGATCATTACGAGGATGCTCTTATGAGCAGAGTTACAACCATCGGTTGTCGAAGGTGCGGTGGTGGAATGGCTGGATCGCCCTTTATTTCAAATGTATTGCAAGGAGCGCATCTTGCCAACAAACTGGAGGGAGAGTTAGTTGTTTTTGAAGGGAGTGGTTCGGCGCTTCCTCCCATTAAAACGGATACGAAAGTTATTGTCATCGGGGCTCATCAACGTCTGGAATATGTCGGTGGCTACTTTGGTGCTTACAGGCTGCTTATATCGGATTTTGCTATTTTAACAATGTGTGAAGAACCCATGGCAAATGAGGAAAAAATTAAGTCATTGGAAGAGATAATTAAGGAAATCAACCCGGATTTAAATGTCATAAGAACAATTTTTCGTCCTCGTCCCTTGCAAAAAATTTATGGAAAACGGGTCTTGCTTGCCGTTACAATTTCATCGGAGATGAACACCACTTTGAAAAATTATTTGGAAGACGAATACGGATGTAAGGTTATCGGCATAAGCAACAACTTATCAAATCGTCCAAAATTAAGGGAGGATTTAGAGCGGCACAAAGGGAATTTTTCAGTGCTTCTTACAGAATTAAAAGCTGCTTCGGTTGATGTGGTAACTAAAATGGGGTTTCAGGCTGGAGTCGAAGTGGTTTATATGGACAATGAGCCGGTGGTTATAGGCGGTGAAGTTGAATTGAAAAACATAATAATTGATTTGGCTAAAGAAAGCGTCAAAAGGTTTAGGGAGAGAAAAGAAGTTGGCTAAAAAAAAGAAAGAAAGAGAAATTTTAATTAGCGATAAAAAACACGGGCTCCCCTTTTCTAAGGGATTGTTGGCGTCGTCGATTACGGCAACAGGAATTTCACCTAACAAAGCATATGAGATAGCTAAATCAATCGAGGATTTTTTACGATATAAGGGTATTTATTCCATTGAAAGCAACAATTTAAGAAAGTTAACAATTCAGATTATTGAATCTAAGCTGGGAATAGACTATGCCAAAAAATATAAATGTTGGTTAACTCTAGGAGATCAGGGCAAACCATTAATAGTTTTAATCGGTGGAACAACCGGAGTTGGAAAATCAACGATTGCAACTGAGATTGGCAGCAGATTGGGGATAAACCACATCGTTTCATCGGATGCGATTCGTGAAGTAATGAGAGCTCTCTTGTCAAAAGAATTAATGCCCATGCTGTACAATTCATCTTTTACCGCTTGGAAATCAATGAGGACTCCATTTCGGAAGAAAGATGACCCAGTGATCATTGGTTTTATAGAGCAGGTGGAGATTGTAAATGTTGGCTTAAGCGCCGTTGTCCGCAGAGCGATAAGAGAAGGCATTAACACGATTATTGAGGGTGTGCATATTGTTCCGGGGTTTATAGACTTAAATCAGTTTGACGGCGCGGTTGTTGTTCCTTTGATTGTTTCCATGGGGGACAATGAGATTCATCGGAGCCATTTTTATGTGAGAGAGGTTGATACGGGTGGTACTCGTCCCTTTAAAAGGTATAGGGCAAATTTTGAAAGTATTAGAAAGATTGGAGAACATGTTGAGGGTGTCGCGGAATTAGGAGGATATCCTATTATACCGAGTTATAATTTGGATTCTGCGGTAAATGGTGTTCTCAAAGTTATCTTGGACAAGGTGGTCGTTTCATGTTTCAACAAGATCGTTGAAGCTGATTTTGAAGGAAAAGAAAATCTTAAGGAGTGATTCTGTGAAAATTTTTATTGACACAGCAAACGTCGAGTACATTAGAGAGGTAAATTCATGGGGGATTTTGGATGGAGTAACCACAAACCCTACTCTCTGCGCAATGGAGGGTCGGGAGTTCTGCTCGGTTATTGAGGAAATTGCGGAGATTGTAAACGGACCAATAAGTGCGGAAGTAATAAGTCTTGATAGAGAAGAGATGATAAAAGAGGCGCGGGAATATGCTAGAATCGCAGGTAATGTTATTATAAAAATACCAATAACTTCTGAAGGTCTTGCTGCAACAAAGGTGGTGTCTTCTGAGGGGATAAAGGTTAATATGACTTTGGTATTTTCTGTTAATCAAGCCCTGTTGGCCGCTCAAGCCGGCGCTTTTTATGTTAGTATCTTTTTGGGTCGATTGGATGATATCGGGCATGATGGAATCCCAATTTTATCAGATGTTATAAGCGCGTATGAAAATTATGGAATCTCGACCGAGGTTATAGCCGCGAGCATAAGGCATCCCATACATGTTACCGAAGCGGCTTTGGTTGGTGCTGATATTGCTACTATTCCCTACAAAGTTATTCAAGCTATGGTTAAACATCCCTTGACAGATAGTGGAATAAGTAGATTTTTGGAAGATTGGGACAAACTAAAAGAGATTGTTCAAAAATAAATAATCACGACGAACGAATTTAAGGAAGGTGTGTTTGATTGGAGAAAGTAATTTTTGAAAGAAGTGAGTTGGAAAAGAAAAAAATGAGTGAGCTTATGCCCATTGCAAAGGAGTGTAATGTAAAAGATTCAAATGTGATGAAGAAAGCGGAACTTATCGAGGCCATTATCAACTGTAAACCCAAGGAGTGTGCGTTCAGGAAAGTTTCGGATTCAGCGGAGAATGGCGTTATTTTAAAAAAAGGTGTCCTTGATATCTTAAACGACGGATATGGTTTTTTGAGGACAAATGGTTATCTTCCCAGCGATGGCGATATTTATGTCTCGGTCTCGCAGATTAGGCGGTTTTTGCTTCGTCGAGGCGATGAGGTTATGGGACAGGTGCGATCGTCGAAAGATAACGAAAAGTATAGTGCCTTGTTGAGGATTGAGACGGTTAATGGAGAAAATCCTGAGTTGGCTCGGACTAGAAAAAATTTCAAGTCTTTAACTCCGCTCTACCCAAAGGATAGATTTAGGTTGGAAACGGTAAATGGTGAAGTTGCAACAAGGGTTATTGATTTGGTAGCTCCCATTGGCAAAGGACAAAGAGGCCTGATTGTTTCTCCGCCAAAAGCGGGTAAGACAACAATTTTGAAGCAAATTGCAAATAGCATAACTACCAATAATCCCGAAGCTGTTCTCATTGTTCTTCTTGTTGATGAAAGACCGGAAGAGGTTACCGATATGGAGCGTTCAGTAAAGGGTGAGGTGGTTAGCTCAACCTTCGATCAGCCATCAGAAAATCATGTTCAAGTAACCGAGCTTGTTCTCGAGAGGGCCAAACGCCTGGTTGAACAAGGCAAAGATGTTGTTGTCCTTTTGGATAGCATCACGCGTCTTGCTCGAGCATATAATTTAACCGCGCCAACAAGTGGAAGAATTCTTTCGGGTGGAGTTGATTCAACGGCGCTCTATCCGCCAAAAAGGTTTTTCGGCGCCGCAAGGAATATTGAGTTTGGCGGGAGTCTTACCATTCTTGCTACGGCTCTTGTCGAAACGGGCAGCCGTATGGATGAAGTTATTTTTGAAGAGTTTAAAGGAACTGGAAATATGGAGCTTAATTTGGATAGGAAGTTAGCTGATAAACGCATATTCCCAGCTATTAATATTGAACGTTCTGGCACAAGAAAAGAAGAGTTACTTATGGATCCTGCAGAAGCACAAGAGGTATGGAAGCTTAGACGGGTTTTGCATGCGCTTGATCCAACTGCAGCCATAGAGCTTTTAATTCACAAAGTAAAAGAGACTCGCTCAAACCCCGAGTTTTTAAAGCAAATTCAAAAAACCTCTTTACCGACTGATTAAATTTCATGAGGGTTATATTCACTTCTTAACTTGTGGGATTGTCAAAAAGGTTTTTTCTATGGTAACATTGGGCTTGTTTTTGGTTATTTGTCTTGCAATATTGGAGGTGAAGTATTTGAAGAAGAATGTGCATCCCAATTACGTAAAATCTGAAGTTACCTGTTCGTGTGGGGGGACTTTTGTTACTCATTCAACACAGCCAGTTTTAAAAGTTGAGATTTGCTCTAAGTGCCACCCATTTTATACCGGCAAACAAAAGCTGGTAGACTCTGGAGGAAGGGTTCAAAGATTTCAGAAGAAGTATGGATTGCAGGTGACTGGACTCGAAGAAAAAGAATCAACCAATAAAAAACTGGATGATTCAAACGAAAAGTCTGACGCTAAAGGGTCCTCTAAGTAAAATCATGAAACAGAAGTGGTTTAATTGAATGTTAAGTTGTTAGAACATACTCCCAAACCGGAGCGCACCATAGCTACAGCTGCGCGGATTTGTTATTCGCCGATTGATGCTGATGAGCTTTTTGAGAACTTATCGGATGAAGAAGTTGAAAAACTAGTTAAGCTGATAATAAAATCTGGGCATTTAAGCGCGGTCGAGCACGCGGTATTTACTTTTGCAATTGACGGTATATCAAGGGCGTGTTCTCATCAGTTGGTTAGGCATAGATTGGCTTCTTTCAATCAACAGTCACAGAGATATGTAAAGTATTTAAAAGATTTATCTTTTATTACTCCTCCATCCATTGAAGAAAATTCTTCCGCGAAGGAGAAATTCGATAAAATAAATGGCATGGCCTTGAAGATCTACCAGGAATTATTGGAAGAGGGAGTTGAGGCGGAAGACGCAAGATATGTTTTGCCTAATTCTGCTGAAACGAAACTGGTTGTCACCATGAATGCCCGCGAGCTTTTTCACTTTTTTAGTTTGCGTTGTTGCAATAGGGCGCAATGGGAGATTAGAGGTTTGGCTCTTTCGATGATAAAGGAAGCAAAAAAAGTAGCCCCATTGCTTTTTAAAGATGCTGGACCCCCTTGTAATCGTGGCCCTTGTCCCGAAGGTAAATTTAGTTGCGGAGAACCGTGGAAAAAAACACTTAATCCCTATTATAGGATATGAAAATCAGCCATTTAATAAATCTTATGTTTTGTCATGAATATTTAATGATTTAATTGGAGTTAAATTGAGATATTTACGTGTCCTACCTTTTAAAAAACTTTTTAGGGGAGTAATTGGCGTTAAAAATTTTTTTATACTCCCTATTCTTATTTCAAAAGATCAGGTTGGTGGTCAAGCTGTTTTAGAAGGTGTTATGTTGAGAGGCAAACAAAACTGGGTTATTGCAGTACGTAAGCCCAACCAAGAAATAGTGATAGAGAAACGAAAGATAAATTCCATTGCGAAAAAACTTCCCTTGCTAAAAGTTCCTTTATTGAGAGGAATTGCAGCTGTTATAGAAATGGTTGTCTTGGGGATGCAGGCCATTTCACTCTCCGCCGAACTAACTATGGAAGATGAAGATGTGAAGATAAGTGGCAAAGAAATGGCGGTTAGTATTGGTTTGGCTTTAATTTTTGGCGCTTTTCTTTTTATTATTTTGCCAAGCTGGATCACCGTCTTGATCGATAAGCAACTATCGAATGTGTTTGCGGTTAGCTTTTTTGAAGGGTTTTTAAGGTTAGGTATCTTTCTTCTGTATCTTATTGTGATATCTAGAATCAAAGACATTAAGCGCGTATTTGAGTACCACGGGGCTGAGCACAAGGTGATTCACGCATTTGAAGCCGAAGATGAACTAACCCCGCAAGCAGCGTCTAAATATAGCCCCTTACATGTTGGTTGCGGAACTGCTTTTATTTTGATAGCGTTTACGATCTTAATATTAGTTTTTGCATTGTTGGGGCGCCCCCCTCTGATTTGGCGCATTATAAGTCGTTTACTTGTAGCCCCCTTGGTTATTGGAATAAGTTATGAAATAATTAAATTTGCTCGTAAACGTAAGGATTCTTCATTTGTTAAAGTTCTTTTAGCGCCAGGTCTTTGGTTACAGAAGCTAACGACCAGGGAACCTTCTTTAGAACAACTTGAAGTGGCGATATCTTCTTTAAAAAGCTTGCTTCCTTTGGAGAATTTTGAGAATGAAAGCGAGGCCTGTATTTTACAATAATTATGTCTAAAAAGATTAAATTGTTGGAAAAGTTAAATGAGATAGAAAAAAAATACAATGATTTGACGAAGAAGTTAAGTGATCCTGAGACTCTTGCTGATTCAAGGAAGTATCAAAAATATGCAAAGGCTCATTCGGAAGTTTCTGACATCGCAAGAAAGATTGGTGAATATAAGGACGTATTAAGAAATATTGAAGAAGCTAAGGCGCTTATGAAAGAAGAACCCGATGAGGAGATGCGGAATTATCTCGATTCGGAATTGCAGGAAGCTGAAAGATGCCGTGAAAAATTAGAAGAAGAACTTAAAGAGACGATGATAACTAAAGACCCTAGTGATGAAAAAAATGTCATTGTTGAGATAAGGGCTGGAGCGGGTGGTAACGAAGCCAGCCTTTTTGCTGGAGAGATATATAGAATGTACTCTCGAAATGCTGAGCAATTGGGTTGGACTACCCAGATTTTAAGCTCGAGCCCCTCTGATTTAGGAGGTTTTAAAGAGATAATATTTGAGATTGAAGGCAAGGGCGCTTACGGTCATTTCAAGTATGAGTCTGGTGTCCATCGTGTCCAAAGAGTGCCTGTAACCGAGTCGGGTGGACGAATACATACATCGACTATGACCGTTGCCGTTCTTCCGGAGGTTGAAGATGTTGAAGTTGAAATCAATTTGAACGATTTAAGAATCGATATATTTCGCTCAGGTGGCCCGGGAGGACAATCCGTTAATACAACCGATTCTGCGGTGAGGATAACCCACTTGCCCACAGGCATAGTGTCTTCTTGTCAAGAAGAGCGCTCCCAACTTCAAAATCGTGAGCGCGCAATGAAAATTTTACGGGCACGTTTGCACGATAAACTTCTGGAGGAACAGCGTACCGAGATTGCCGAATCGAGGAAATCACAGGTGGGAACGGGAGATAGAAGCGAGAGAATAAGAACCTATAATTTTCCTCAAGGAAGAGTTACCGATCACCGTATTGGCCTCACTCTTTATAATCTCGACTCCGTAATGGAAGGAAACATCGAAGAGATTGTTGAAGCGTTAACGATTGCCGACCGAGCCGAGAAACTGAGTAAGGTATCAAATTAAGAGGTAAATTGGTTGCTTAATGATCAAAAATATAATATTTCAAAAATTTTGAAATTGGCAGCTTCCTTTCTTGAGAAACACGGTGTTCAGGATCCCCGTCTTGATTCGGAACTCTTGCTAGGTAAAATTTTAAATTTATCACGTGTAGAAATTTATACAGATTTTTTCCACCCCCTAACCCCTTTTGAAATTGATAAATACCGTAAGTTTATTGATGCTCGCGCCAAAGGAAAACCAGTTGCCTATATCTTGGGAGAAAAACCTTTTAGGAATCTTAATCTGAAAGTAAACCAGGATGTTTTAATTCCGAGACCCGAAACGGAACTCGTTGTTGAAAAGGCAATTGGGCTTGCAGGGAGTTTGGGTAAAAAGCTCATAAAGCTTGTCGATTTGGGCACGGGGAGCGGGGCAATTGCTTTAAGCATCGCACAGGAAGTTCCCGGCGCCTTCGTATTTGCATTAGATGTCTCCGAGAAAGCCATAAGGGTGGCTAAAGGTAATGCAGAAATTCATGGATTACAAGATAAAATTGAGTTTGTTTGCGGTGACCTCTTTGAGGGTTTGAGCGATAACCTTAAAAATGATATTGATGTAATTGTTTCTAACCCCCCCTATATTCCAAGCGAGAAAATAAGTAAACTTCAAAGAGAAATTCGTGATTTTGAACCGTTGTTGGCTTTGGATGGTGGGGACGATGGTTTAGATGAGGGCAGAAGAATTGTTGCCAAATCTCCATATTTTTTAAGAGAAGGCGGGTATCTTGTCTTAGAGATTGGGGAAGGACAAGCTGGTCCTATCACAAGGCTGTTGAATGACTCTGGCAGTTTTGATGAAATTGAAGTATCAAAAGATTATGCAAATATTGAGCGAGTGGTTGTGGCAAAAAAGAAAGGGTAAAGAGTAGAGAGTCCGTAGGCTGCAAAACAACAATAGCAAAGGGTAATAGGGAACGGGTAACAGGAATTAAAGAATTAAGAAACTAATAATTGTTAACTCCCGACTCCCCACTAAGAGACCACCGACTAAATGGCAGATGCTTGCCCGCCTCCCCGCCTGCCTACGCCTATGACCCGCTGCGGGTTGGCGGGCAGGTGGCGGGGCTGATGGCAGATAGTTAAGGGCGTAAAGTATAGAGTATGGGAAATAAGAGGGTAAAGGGTAAAGTTGCAGACAGCAGATAACATATAGCTAAAAGTTGAGGGTCGGGGTAACGGATAAAGCAAAAAGCAAACCAGCAACTAGCAAGTTAACTAGTTTTGGACTGATGGTTTATGATTTGAGCCATCGGCTATCAAGGCCGCCCGGTACGGGCCAGCCAGATAATGGCCTGTATCAGGTATCTGGTAGACCAAGCTATCAGCCATTAGCCAAAAGAGGAGTGTTTCATGAAAGCTAAAATTGTAAAAGTAGATAAAGAAAATCCGGAACCTCATGTCATTGAGCGAGCAGCCGCTATTCTTAAGGCGGGGGGTTTGGTTGTTTTTCCGACGGAGACAGTTTATGGCTTAGGAGCGGATGCTTTCAACTCAAAAGCCGTTGAAAAAATATTTAAAGTTAAAGGGAGAGCTTTTAATAAACCTTTGTCAATTTGCATTTCTGATGTTGGGAGTTTAAATTGTCTGGTAAAAGATCCTCCGAATTTTACAAAAGAGATTATCGGTGAGTTTTGGCCAGGCCCTCTTACGCTAATATTTAAAAAGAGCGACGTTGTCCCCATGGAAGTGACTTGTGGTAAAGATACCGTTGGGATTAGATTTCCCAAAAATAAAATAGCTCTTTCCATAATATCTTTTTGTAAAAATCCTGTGGCATTAACAAGCACAAATATTTCTGGCGCCGCAAGCTTGGTTCAGGTCGAGCAGGTTCTTAATTATATTGGAGAGAAAATTGATTTAGTTTTAGACGGAGGGAAAACTGAAATTGGGACAGAATCAACAATTTTGGATTTAACCGTAACTCCTCCTGTCATAATTCGCAAAGGTGCTATCGCGGCCAAGGAGATAGAGAAAATTTTAGGGAAGACGGGCGTAGCAGGTGGCTGATGGTTGATAACAGATGGCAAAAGAAGGGTAAGGGGTAAAGGGTAAAGTCAAAAATAAACCAATCAGCAATCTGGCCAGCAAGCTCCCCACTACCGACTAACAGACTCCCGACCAGATGGGTGTAGGGTAATGGGTAAAGCAGCTGATGGCTTATGGCTGATTTTGTGGGAGTTTTCTTGAAGATACTTTTTGTTTGTACGGGGAATATTTGTAGAAGCCCTTTAGCTGAAGTTTTCTTAAAAACCTTGATTAAGGATGAGAAGGTTTCTGCTTACTTGTGTGAAGGTTTGGAGATTTTCTCTGCGGGAACATCTGCTTATTTTCAAAGTGGGGTAACAAAAGAGGCAATTGAGATTGCAAGAAAGTATGGCGCTGATTTAAGCTTACACAGAAGCCGACTCCTAAATAAAAAGATGATAGAAGATGCTGATTTGATTTTAACCATGGAAACAAGACATCGTGAATTTGCAAAAAGATTGGCTCCAGGATGTCTGGATAAAATATTTCTACTAAAAGACTATGTCGGAGAAGGCAATCAACCAAAAAATGTATATGAACATGAAATATCGGATCCCATAGGGCTTGGTATTTCGGCCTACGAAAAGTGTGCAAAGGAAATTATTAAAGCAATAAAAAAGTTGATAATAAGATTGGACGAAGCGGGCGCTTGATGATAATTTTATAAGATATTTAATAATACATAAGGTGGGGAGAGAATTTGAAAGTTGTAATTGGTAGCGATCACGCTGGATATGAGTTAAAGGAAAAGATAAAGCGTTTGTTAAAAGAAGATGAATTGGAGTTTTTTGATGCGGGAACCAATAATTCAGATTCTGTTGATTATCCTGATTATGCCGAAAAAGTTGCCGAAGCGGTGGCGGAGGGTAAATTTGATAGAGGCATTGTTGTTTGCGGCTCTGGGATAGGGGTTGCAATGGCGGCGAACAAAATTCCCGGCATTAGAGCGGCTGTTTGTAATGATCTAGAGGCCGCGCGTCTTAGCAGAGAACACAATGACGCAAATATACTTGCAATCGGGGAGCGTTTAGTTGATATCGATAAAGTTGAAGAAATTGTTCGCGTTTGGCTCGAAACCAAATTTGCTGGAGGAAGACATTTAAAAAGACTTTCAAAGATTGTCAAATTGGAGAAGAAATACTCTTCAAGAAAACGGGGGAAGCATAATGAAAAACTTAGATGAAGTTGATCCCGAGATAGCAAAAGCCGTAGAGAACGAATTAAAACGTCAACAGGGAACTTTAGAGCTGATTGCTTCTGAGAATTTTGCGAGTTTAGCTGTAATGAGAGCCACCTGCTCAGTTTTGACAAACAAATATGCGGAAGGTTATCCCGATAAGAGATATTATGGCGGTTGCGGATTCGTTGACGTGGCAGAAAAATTGGCGATTGAGCGAGCTAAAATTTTATTTGGAGCGGATCATGTGAATGTTCAACCCCATAGCGGTTCTCAGGCCAATATGGCGGTTTATTTTTCTTGTTTGAAGCCCGGGGACAAAGTTCTGGGTCTTGAGCTCAGTCATGGCGGTCATTTGACCCACGGCAGTCCGGTTAACTTTTCAGGTCAACTATTTGATTTTGTTTTTTATGGAGTAAACAAAGATACCGAGATGCTTGATTATGATGAAATTTTAAAGCTCGCAAAAAAACACAAACCGAAGATGATAGTCACAGGGGCAAGCGCTTATCCGCGTACCATCGATTTTGAAGCTTTTCGTAAAATTGCCGATGAAGTTGATGCTTACCTGATGGCGGATATTGCTCACATCGCTGGTTTGGTTGCCACCGGTATTCACCCTAGCCCCATTCCCTACGCGCACTTTGTGACGACCACTACACATAAGACACTGAGGGGTCCCAGAGGGGGGATGATATTCTGCGAGGAAAGATTCGCTAAAGATATAGATAAAACCGTCTTCCCGGGAATCCAAGGAGGTCCTTTAATGCACGAGATAACCGCAAAAGCCGTTTGTTTAAAGGAAGCCTTAACCGATGAATTTAAAGAATATCAGAGGCAAGTAGTTAAAAATGCTGAGATTTTGGCGGATGTTTTCCAAAATGATGATTTTCGTTTAGTATCCGGCGGTACTGACAACCACCTTTTCTTGGTTGATTTAACTAACAGAGGAATCACGGGGAGGCAAGCCGAAGTCGCGCTTGAAAATGTAGGTATCATCATAAATCGCAGCACAATCCCTTTTGAAACTAAAAGTCCTTATGTTACAAGCGGAATAAGGGTGGGAACGCCAGCCGTAACAACTCGTGGAATGAAAGAGAAAGAGATGGAAAAAATCGGAGAGTTGATGAAAGAAACTTTGGAAAATGTGGACAACGGAGAGATTTACACAAAAGTGAAGGATGAAGTTAAAAAACTTTGCGAAGAATTTCCTCTCTATTCGGAACTTTAAAGATGTAATTAAAAAATGAGAATGAAAAATGAAAAACGATAAAGAAAAATTTAAAAAGGAATTCAAAGACAGAGTTTATAAATTTACTCTGATGCTGGTTGAATTTATAGATAAGCTTCCAAGGAGTTCCAGTGCGCGAATAATTGGGAGTCAACTTTTAAGGAGCGGAATGAGCATCGGTGCCAATTATATTGAAGCCCAGGCCGCTAGCTCCAAGAAAGATTTTGCTAACTTTTTTCACCACTCTTTAAAATCAGCTAATGAATCTGAATTTTGGTTAAGAATTTTAAAAGATTCAGGAAAAGCAGACAAAAAGGAAGTCGACGCGCTTCTTGAAGAGCTTGCTGAAATTGCTAATATCCTTGGCTCAAGTCTTTTGACATTAAAAGGCAGGAAGTAAATTACTAAATGAAGGTAGAACAAAAATAAGAACAGGGTTTAACATTTTTATT
>DSBK01000034.1 GCA_011046085.1 Actinomycetota bacterium | reverse complement strand
ATCTGGTCTGTGTTTGTTATCCTTTATCTTCTCTGGAAGAGGCGGCTATTCTTCTTATCAAAAGTGACTGAGTAAAAATGTGCATAACAATGGGTTGTGCTTAACCTTGTGCTTCACCTCTGGCTTTGCGAGGCAAGTAAACCCGGCCGTTATGGCGCCATCTCAAGCAAAAAATCCAACGCCTTCTCGTCTATTGGGTTTTTGATAACGCGCTATCGGGTGGGTTCGAAGATAGTCCCGCATGCGCCACCATTCGACTTACTTCGTTCGCTCACCATTCGTCCCGAGCTCATGGTCGAGGGATGGCAGGCCATCTGTTATTCTTCAAGCTCCGAATAGCAAGCCAATTTATCATACTTGAGGCAAAGAATACCTTTCCGAAGAACTCGAGTTTTTACAAACGGATCCAAGGACCCCTTCGTTTCCTTGCCCTTTTAATAATTTTTATTATCTGAATGGCGCTTTTACGTTATTCTTAAGAAAAAGAAAAGGATATTTCTAATGATTAAATCAGCAATTATTGAGATTGATGGCGTAGGACCCGTCCTTTTTGATCGAAGCAGGCGGGCCAGACATTTAAACATTACAGTAAAACCATTTAAAGGGGTTCGAGTTGCGGTCCCCCATGGTTTATCCTTCAAAAGAGCTGAGGAGATTGTTTACTCCAGAGTCATCTGGATACAAAAGCATCTAAATAGGATGAAACAAGTGGAGCAAAAATATGAGGCCGTTTTAAATAACTCCATTGACATCGATAGAGCTAAAGCGAGAGAGAAGCTGATAAACAAGTTAAATGAGCTGGCAGAAAAACATGGTTTTGTCTATAACAAGGTATTTATCCGAAACCAGAAGACCAGATTGGGCAGCTGTTCTTCCAAAAACAACATCAACCTTAATATGAAGTTGGTGCGGCTGCCAGACGAATTAATTGATTATGTAATCCTTCATGAGCTCGTTCATTTAAAAATAAAGAATCACAGCAAGAGCTTTTGGGCAGAGTTGGATAAGTTTGTTGGAGACGCGAAGGCCCTTAGATCGAAATTAAGAGAGCATCAATTAGGATTAATTTAGAAAATTATCTTCAAACGAAGGACGAAAGGCGAATATCCGCACATTCCTTCTTGCCATATTTTTATTGTTCATTTAAGATTTAAGAAATGAGAAAATTTATCACTTTTACCTCGGATTTTGGTCTTGAAGACGGATGGGTCGGCGTTTGCAAAGGGGTTATTTTAAACATATCGCCCGATGTCAAAATAGTAGACATTAGTCACCATATTCCAAGTTTTAACACCAAAAAAGCTTCATTTGTGTTATCTTCCAGTCTTTCTTACATGCCGGTTGGTATCCATCTGGCGGTTGTTGACCCAGGAGTTGGCACTTCGAGACGTCCTCTGGTTTTAAAAACGGGGCGGGGCGATTATCTGGTCGGGCCCGACAATGGGCTTTTGATTCCACCTGCAGAGAAGTTGGGGGGAGTAATTAAAGCAATAGAAATTAAGGATGATAAATTTATGAGCAAGCTTATCTGCCCAACCTTTCACGCCAGGGATGTATTTGCTCCAGTTGTTGGTTATCTGGCAAGTGAGGTAAACTTAACCGATATTGGTGTTGAGATTCCAAAAGAGAATCTAGCTCCAGGATTATGGGAAGAAGCGGTTGGTTTGGAGCAAGGCGAAATAGAATGCGAGGTTATAGACATAGATAAATTTGGGACAATACATTTAAACTTTCCCAAGGATAGGTTATCTAAAATGAATATGTCTTACGGGAAGATTATCGAGGTTTCGTGGAAAAAAGGGAGCGTGAAATTACCTTTTTGCCGCACTTTTGGCGATGTTCCAGTCAATAGCTCTTTGATGCTTGTGGATTCCACCGATTATCTAAGTTTAGCTGTCAACCTAGGCAGCGCGGCAGATTCTTTTAAATTAGAAGAAGGGGATAAAATAATTCTCAATAAAATTTTTTAAAGGAGAAGCTTATGAACTTTTCGGATTCAGATATTCTTCACGAAGAGGTTGTGTTGAAGGTCGAGGAAATAGACCGCGCCGATATTATCGTCGGAATTCCAAGCTATAATAACGAAAGAACGATTGGAAAGGTTGTTGAATCAATTGGGAAGGGTTTGGCTACTTATTATCCCAATCTCAAGGCGATCATTGTTAATTCGGACGGCGGTTCCAAAGACAAAACTTGTGAAATATTTGTAAAAGCCTCCATTCCCGAGGGGATAGAGAGGATAGTTACTCGTTATAAAGGGATACCCGGAAAAGGAAGTGCCCTTAGGACCGTTTTTGAGATTGCGGAAAGATTGGGAACAAAGATGTGTCTGGTTATGGATTCCGACACTCGCAGCATAGATCCTTCATGGATAAAAGCTCTTGTAGAGCCCATTTATCTACGTAGTTATGGTTTTGTTACTCCTTATTATCTTAGAGATAAACACGACGCCACCATAACCAACTCACTGGTTTATCCGCTTACTCAGGCATTATACGGTTTAAAAATAAGACAGCCAATTGGAGGCGATTTTGGTCTTACCGGTGGGCTGGTTACCGCCCTTAATCATCAAAGGTTGTGGGATTATGACACGGATGTCTCGAGATTCGGTATAGATATATGGATGACGACTACGGCTATCGCTGAAGGGTTTAGGATTTGTCAGGCATCCCTCGGCGCTAAGGTTCACGATGCGAAAGATCCAGGAAAAGATCTTAGCCCAATGTTTAAGCAGGTTATGGGGACACTCTTTAGTTTAATAAGAAAATATGAGATGAAGTGGAAGCTTGTTGAGGCAAGTACGGAAGTTAAAATTATAGGTAAGTTTCATTTTGTCGAACTTGAAAAAGTGAAGGTAGCTTTACCGGAATTAATTGAAAAATTTAAACTGGGAAAATCCCAGTATGGGAAATTGTGGAAAAATATACTTTCCAACCAGAACTATCATGATGTAATTCAACTTACCAACCTCAATGTTGAAGACTTTCACTTTCCCGCTGATTTGTGGGCGAGGATAGTTTATGATTATGCCGTCGGATATTGTTTCGACGGTGAAAAAGAGGAGATTTTAATGAGCTTAATTCCTCTTTATTATGGAAGAACGGCAGCTTTTATCATCGAGTCGCATGCTGTTTCAGAGGAACTTGCCGATGCGGTTGTGGAGGGGATAGCGGGAATCTTTGAGAGGATGAAGCCGTATCTGATAAAGAGATGGCGAAGGGCCGAAAGAGAATTATCCAAGAAGGAGTTTTAATGAACTACAAGGCGATTTTTTTTGATGTCGGCAATACGCTTTTATATCCATATCCTTCCGTGGAGAAAGTTTGCGCAGAGGTTATGTTCAGATATGGGTATTCGGTGGATTCAGGTGAGCTTTCAAAAGCTTTTCGCGTAGCCGACGACTATTATTTACAAAGGTACGAAGAGGATGATTCATTTTGGATGGATGAAGATGAAGCGGCTTCGATGTGGGAGGATTTTTATGAGTTGCTTCTTCGGGAGACTGGTATCGACGGCGACACGCGGTTGATAGCCCGAGCAATTTATGATGATTTTGGAAAGAAAGATAGATGGCGGATTTATTCCGATGTTGTCCCGGCTTTTGAAAGATTTAAAGATTTTGGATTGAAGCTTGGGTTAATTTCTAATTGGGATGGCAGGCTGGCGGCGCTTTGCGAAGAGCTTGATCTTATAAAATATTTAGAGTTTGTGATTTCTTCGGCAAATGTCGGAAGCATTAAACCCCACCCGAAAATTTTTGAACTCGGACTTAGCAAAATAGGAGCAAGCCCCGAGCATGTCATTCACGTTGGTGACCATCATTATGCTGATGTTATGGGAGCAAAAGGCGTTGGCATTACCCCTGTTCTTATTAACCGCGGAAGTAACTTAAGTTCTGAAGATACGGATTGCTTAATAATAAAGGACCTTTTTGAATTAATCGATAGTGACCTGTTTTAATTATTAATCACCGCCTATCTACTATCAATTGGTTTTTGCGCTCGTAGCTCAGTGGATAGAGCACAGGCCTCCGAAGCCTGGGGTCGTGGGTTCAAATCCCGCCGAGCGCGCCAAATTGGCAGATGGCAGATGGCTTACGGCAGATAGCTGATAGGGAAATGAAAAATGGAGAATGAAGAATGCCAAATACCTGGTACAGGGCTGTGCCTGGTCTTATGAAAAAACTAAAATTAAAAATTAAGAATGGTTTTAAGACTTTTCATTTTAAATTTTTATATCTTATTTTTTAATTTAAAATAACTAACAAACTACCGACTATGGTCTACCGACTAAGAATTAAATTGGAGGTTAATGTGGATATAAAAGAGCTTGTTTATGAACTTACAAAGTCGGTTCGAAATAAAGTTTTTCCGCACTTGGGCAAACCTTCTTCCCGGCGCACAGTGGATATAGCGGTGGGGGGAGATGCTACTTTTGCTATCGATGAGGTTGCCGAAGAAGATGTGATGGAGTTTTTAAAAAAAGAGGGGAACATCGCTTATTATTCCGAAGACAAGGGTCTCGTTGTTTACGGGAAACCGAAATATGTTTTGATAGTTGATCCCATCGACGGCACCAGACCCGCTGCCGCGGGTTTTGAATCTGCTTGTGTCTCTATTGCGGCAGCCGAGTATGTTTCCGAACCAAAAATTAAGGACGTTTTTTTGGGTTGTGTCCAGGAGATTAAAAGCGGAAAGATTTTTTTGGCAGAAAAAGGGACGGGTCTTGAGATTGAAGAAGATAACAGAGAAGTTGATCCTATTCTTAGCTCAAATACAGGTTTGAATAGTCTTTTTTGGAGCATTGGATTTAGAGGAAGGCCCGCCAAGGAACTTATCACCGTTTTAGGAGATTTGGTTGATATTTCATCGGTTGACGGTGGCGTGTTCGACATTGGAAGCGCGAGTTACTCGATGACCCGTTTGGTTACCGGTCAACTTGATGCCTATATAGATATCGGTAAAAGGATGATAGATGAAGCTCCCGAAGTTAAAGCCATCTTTGAGCGAGTGGGACGAGGATATGTTTTAAACAATAATCCTTATGATATAGCGGCCTCTGTTTTGATTGTGAGCGAGGCGGGAGGAATTGTTACCGATGGTTATGGGAAGCCGATTGATGATTATCCCGTTCTTGGCTCGGGGCTTAAGTTTCAAATTTCGTGTGTGGCGGCAGGCAATATGGAATTGCACAAAAAAGTCATAAGGGAGATCGATGCCGGAATTGAAAAATTGAAGTTGTTGCCGAAGCTTTAAGTTATAATTATATTATGGATTAAAGGAGGCGTAATCGTGGAAGCCAAGTTCTATGAAAAGAAGCCCGACAAGAAAGTTAAGTGTCTCCTTTGCCCTCATGGATGCGTGATTTCCCTCGGAAAAACTGGGATATGTTCCATCAGAAAAAATATTGACGGAACACTTGTCGCTTTAACTTATGGTCGAATCTCCTCCTGCAATCTTGATCCCATAGAAAAAAAGCCCTTATATCACTTTTATCCCGGTTCGATGATTTTATCTTTGGGGAGCATCGGGTGCAATTTTGTTTGTCCTTTCTGCCAAAATTGGCAGATTGCCCAACCCCGAGAAGCCTTCCCTGGCGAGGACATGGAAGAGGTTGTATCCAAGGTTACCGATTCTTTAACTCCACAGCAAGCTATTGATTTAGCTTTAACTTATCGCCGGAATAATAATATCGGTTTGGCCTATACATATAATGAGCCGTTTGTTTGGTATGAGTTTATTTATGAAACCGCCAAACTTGCTCATGAAAATGATTTAAAAAATGTTTTGGTTACCAACGGTTGTGTTAATGAGGCGCCTCTTAAAAAGTTATTGCCTTGCATCGATGCCATGAATATCGATGTTAAGGGATTTTCCGACGAGGTTTATAAAAAACTTGGCGGAAGACTTGCTCCGGTGCTTAGCACCGTCGAAATTGCCAGTAAAAAATGTCACGTTGAACTCACCAATTTAGTTGTTCCCGGTTTGAATGATAATAAAGAAAAGATTGAAGAACTTGTCGATTGGGTGGCAACTAAAATTGGCGAGGAGACTCCCCTGCACTTTAGTCGTTATCTCCCTTATTTTAAATATTCTGAGCCACCTACGCTGCTTGAAACACTTAAGATGGCTGAAGAGGTCGCGCTTAAGAAATTAAAGCATGTTCATCTTGGAAATATTTGGTGATAATCGGTTGCGGAAATTATGGATATTGTTTGAGCTTAGTATATCCTGGGGTATCTAGGAGGATAACTTCTTTTTTAATCAGTTTTTTCTTCCCAGTGGATTATAAGTCCCAAAAGACCTCTTAAGGCGATGATTCCGCCCAGCATGGCAAGTTCAGTGAGAGTTCGTACGATTATGGTTCTTACTATCTCAGCTCCCATCAAAAATTCCAGTCCCAATGCTAAATTTTTTCTTAGGTCGGGCTCCTTCTTGGTTTTTTGAAATAGATTCATCGCGTATTGAACGATAGATTGAAGTGCCCCGTAAATGATGACAAGCGCTCCAAAAATCTCAAGAATGTGAACCATAAAAAGAACAATATCTTCAGTCTCCATTTTGCTCCCTTAAGTTTTATTTCGAAAACTATTCTATTATATCAGAGTGGGATTTAGCGAAAATCATTTCCAACAATTGCTATGCAATTAACCAAAAGTCTTTAAGATTCCATATTTGGTGTTTCTTTGGGCGGGAGTGAAACCCGCTTTTTTAATTAAGTCAGTTATTTCTTCTTTTGACATCTTGTAAGAAACACCGGTTGAGGCAACTACGTTTTCTTCAATCATTATGCTTCCCAAGTCATTTGCCCCGAAATGAAGAGCGATTTGTCCTATTTCTTTGCCCTGAGTTAGCCAGGAGCCCTGAACGTGCTCGAAATTATCCATAAATATTCTGGAGACGGAAAGCATCTTTAAATACTCTACTCCGGATGTTTTCTTTCCGCCAAGTTCGGTATGGCCGGGTTGAAATGTCCATGGGATAAAGGCTCTGAAAACTCCCGTTTTGTCTTGTAGAGTTCTTAATTTGGAGAGGTGAGAAATTCTTTCCTCAATTGTTTCCAAACTTCCCATCATCATGGTCGCTGTTGAGCGAAGTCCGACGTTGTGTGCTTCCTCCATTACTTTAAGCCAGAGCTCAGCTCCAATTTTGTTCGGGCTTATTTGATGTCTAATGTGGTCGACCAAAATCTCGGCCCCGCCGCCAGGCAGGGAATCAAGCCCCGCTTTTTTTAGTTCCGAAAGAGTTTCCCTTAATGAAAGTCCTGAGTTTTTAGAGATATGGGCAATTTCCGGAGGAGAAAAGGAGTGGACACATACCTCATAGTTTGATTTTATGGCTGAGAGTAAATCCGTGTAATAACCTATTTTTAAATCGGGGTTAAGCCCGCCCTGCAGCATAATTTGAGTTCCGCCCAGTTCTAATGCCTCATCTATCTTTGAAAATATTTCTTCTTCGCCTAAAACATAGGCGTCGGAGTCGGTTTTTTCCCTGTAAAAGGCGCAAAACTTGCACTTGCTCTCACATATGTTGGTGTAGTTTATGTTCCTGTCGATGACAAATGTGGCGATGTCCTCAGGATGAAATTTTTTGCGCGTTTCATTAGCTACTTCACCAAGTTCAATTAGGTTTCCTTCTTTTAAAAGGATAAGCGCTTCATCTTCGGATATTCTCTTACCGTCCAGTGGTTTTTCCAAAATTTTTTTGATCTTATCCAACTTATACCTCCACGAAATCTAGCTTCGGTGTCTTTTTCAAGAAACCATGTTCTTTAGCTTTCTCAAAGAAATGATTCAGTCCCGCTTGATAATCATCGTCAAAATTAAAATTTAGGGAAAGAAAATAATCTCTTAAGAAATCTGCGGTAAATACCTCCCATTTTGATGCGGCTAAGGATATTTCATCTATGTTTTTGAGGCTGTATTCCATGGATGTTTGTAGAGTATCGTAAACTTCCTTCAAAAGACGCGGTTTTTTTCTTGCAAATTCTTTTCTTGCGCACCAGACGGCATAGACCATTTTATAACCAGTTAATTCTTTCCATTCATTTCCTAAGTCGAATATGTGAAAACCTTGGGGGTTATGCAAAGCTCTTAGGGCGTCATCACCAATCAAAAGAGCTGCCTCTGCCTCAAGAAACATTTGGGGTAGGTCGGGCGGACAAGAAAAATATTTGGGGCTTACATTATATTTTTCTTTAAGAATTATTTGCACAAGTACCTGTGAAGTTGCTGAGGTATTCGCCAAAGCAACTTTTTTCCCGTTTAATTCATATGGCGGGACTTTGCTTATTAAAAGGATGCTTTTAACTTTATTGTCGGAACTTACAGTAAGATTTGGCAATAGGTAAAGCTCTTCACTATGACGTCCGTATTCCATGGCCGAGATGGGGCTTACGTCGAGGTTGCCTTCGATGAGCATTTCATTGAGCTCGGTCGGAGTACCCTTAATTAACTTCATCCCCAAAAGTCCGTTGCTGGTTACCAATCCGTGGTAAAGCGGGAGACAATTTAGAAATTGTATGTGTCCTACTCTCGGTTTCAATTTTTTACACCTCAGTTAGTTAATAGTGGGGAGTTTGTTGGATTGCTAGGTGGCTAGTTTGTTTTTCCAATTCTAAGCTCCCCGCTCGTATCCCAGACTCTTTCCCCTTAATTTTATTCATACAATCTTACAACATTATAAAGCGTATCTCTTTCAATCGGTACTCTTCCCATCTCTTTAATTAAGTTAATCAACTCATTTTTTTCGATAAATTTATCTGTTTTTGCTCCAGCGGCGTGCGTAATTTTTTCTTCGGTTACCGTTCCATCAATATCATCTGCGCCGAAATCTAATGAAAACTGGGCTACCTTTGGCTCTATCATTATCCAATACGCTTTTATGTGGTCGAAATTATCGAGCATAAGTCGAGATGTGGCTATCATCTTAAGGTTTTCAATGCCTGTTGGCTTTTTTATATGGGAGAGTTTCGTGTTCTCTGGATGAAATGGAAGAGGTATGAAGGTCTGAAATCCTCCCGTTTCATCCTGAAGCTCTCTGATTTTTATGAGATGGTCGATTCTGTCTTCGAGCGTTTCTATGTGTCCGTAGAGCATCGTGGCGTTGGATTTTAAGCCAAGTTTGTGAGCTGTGCGGATTACATTGAGCCACTCCTCGGCGGTAGCTTTTTTTGGGCACACTTCATTTCTTACTTTTGGGTTAAAAATTTCGGCGCCTCCGCCGGGAAGGGAATCGACGCCCGCATCTTTTAAGATTTTTAGCACTTCTTCTACACACATACCGGAAATTTTCGAAAAGTAATTTATTTCTACCGCCGTAAATGCTTTTAAATGAACGCTTGGGAGCTTTTCTCTTAAGGATTTTATAACTTCAACATAGTAATGAAATGGTTTATCCGGATGCAGGCCGCTTACAATGTGAAGTTCCGTTATGTCTTTTGGTGCATCGAGAGCGGTTTTAACCGCTTCTTCGACCGTCATCGTGTAGGCATCAGGATCATTTTTATTGCAGCTAAAAGCGCAGAATTTGCAACGTGACACGCAAACATTTGTCAAGTTGATGTGGCGGTTTACGTTGAAGTAAACATGATTTTTAGTTTTTTTATTTTTTATGTATCTTGCGAGACCTCCCAAGAACAAAAGGTCGTTGCAGTTCATAAGGCTTACTCCATCACTTTTTGTAAGACGCTCATTGTTTTGAACCTTTTTTTGAATGTTGAGCAGATTCAAGTCTCTTGTAGTTGCTTGCACTCTTCCTCCATTGCTAAAGATAATTAACGGGTGATATTATATCACAGAGCATACGGTTGTTAATTAAATTGGGGTGAGATATTTGGCGTTCAAAGATTTGAGGGAATTTGTAGAATTTCTTGAAGAAAAAGGTGACTTAAAGAGGATAAAAGTTGAAGTTGATCCAATTTTGGAAATAACGGAGATAACGGACAGAGTATCAAAAACAAAAGGACCCGCTCTTTTATTTGAGAACGTCAAGGGTTCGAAATACCCTGTCCTCATCAACACCTTTGGTTCTTTTGAGCGCATGAGTTGGTCCTTGGGGGTGGACAATCTTAATGAAGTGGCAAGTCGCATTAGAAATATGATGCCTACCGATGCTCCTAGAACAATAGTTGAAAAGTTGGGCGCTCTTTTGAAACTCAAAGATTTTGCTAATTATACCCCAAAATTAATAAAGAAGGCGCCTTGCCAAGAAGTAGTTCTAACCGAAAACTTCGACTTAAATGATTTCCCAATTCTTAAATGTTGGCCAGATGACGCGGGAAGATTTATCACCCTTCCGCTTGTAATAACAAAAGATCCTTTGACTGGTCTGCAAAATGTAGGTATGTATAGAATGCAGGTGTTTGATAAAAAAACCACTGGAATGCACTGGCATGTGCATCATGATGGGGCGGAAAATTACCGCAAGGCCATTGAAAGCGGCAAAAAGTTTGAAGTCGCGGTTGTTTTGGGCACGGATCCAGCAACGATTTATTCAGCAACAGCGCCTCTTCCAAAAGGGGTAAATGAGCTTGTATTCTCCGGGTTTTTAAGAAATGAAGCCGTGGAGGTTGTTCAGTGTAAAACCGTGGATTTAAAGGTACCTGCCAATGCGGAAATAATTTTAGAGGGATTTGTGGATTTAGCTGAGCTTAGAAGGGAAGGCCCCTTTGGCGATCACACCGGTTACTATTCCCTTGCCGATAACTACCCTGTTTTTCATGTGCAATGTGTAACTCATAGAAAAAATCCGATTTATCCTACAACCATAGTGGGTAAACCTCCCATGGAAGATTGCTATTTTGGCAAGGCTACGGAGCGAATATTTCTCCCCTTAATGCAACTGATGTATCCTGAAATAGTCGATATGGATTTACCTCTTGAGGGAGTTTTTCACAACTGTGTGATAATCTCAATTAAGAAAAGTTATCCTTTACATGCTAACAAGATAATGAACGCAATTTGGGGATTGGGTCAGATGATGTTTTCAAAGATGATAGTGGTGGTAGATGAGGGCATAAATGTCCATGATTATTCCGTGGTTGCCTGGAAAATTTTCAATAACGTTGACCCCGAAAGAGATATCGTTTTCACTAAAGGACCATTGGATGTCTTGGACCACTCGTCGAGCACTCAAAATTATGGGTCCAAAATTGGTATCGATGCTACAAAGAAATGGAAAACAGAGGGGCATCTTCGTGAATGGCCCGATGATATTGTGATGGATGGCGATATTAAGAGGTTGGTAGATGAAAAGTGGTCAAGCTACGGTCTTGAATAAGACCGCCACCATCTTTAGGATGATAAAATTTGAACACTCCATCTTCGCGCTTCCTTTTGCCTATATGGGCGCGATGCTTGCAGTTAAAGGATTTCCGACCTTTTGGCAGGTTTTATGGATAACGGTTGCTATGGTGGGCGCCAGAAGCTTTGCTATGAGCTTAAATAGGTTAATTGATAAAGAAATTGACGCGCGTAATCCGCGCACCAAAGAAAGGGCTTTGCCCAAAAGTATCCTATCTGGAAAAGATGTCGTTATCTTCAGCCTGATCTCTTTAATTATTTTTATTGTTGCCGTATATAATCTGGCGCCTCTTTGCAGATGGCTTTGGCCTCTCTTTGTGATGCCGTTTGTGTTTTACCCATATACCAAGAGATTCACCTGGTTTTGCCACTTTTTTTTGGGTATGTGTCTAGGTCTTGCTCCTATCGGAGCATGGGTTGCCGCAACAAACTCTATATCAGTTGAGCCGATCTTACTTGGGCTTGCCGTATGTTTCTGGGTGGCGGGTTTCGATATAATTTATGCTTGTCAAGATGTTGAGATTGATAATAAACAAAAGCTTTACTCAATTCCAACAATCTTTGGGATAAAAAAAGCGCTTGTAATTACGGCGATTCTCCATGTTCTTTCAGTTATTATCCTCTTGATGGTGGGAATTTTGAGCCAACTTGGTCTGATTTATTTTATAGGTTTGACAATAGTGGCGCTCCTCCTTTTATATGAGAATAAGTTGGTATCTCCAAATGATCTTTCAAAACTCGATGCGGCTTTCTTTACGATGAACGGAATAATAAGCGTTGTCATGTTCTTTTTCACCGTGTTGGATTTCATAATGAAAATTGTTATCTAGGAGATGATGCGTTGAGATTTATTGTTGGGATAACTGGCGCAAGCGGAGTGATATACGCTGAGCATCTTTTAAAGGAGCTGTTGTCCGATAATCATGAAATAAAACTTCTTATAACTGATGCTGCGAGAGATGTGTTGGCACACGAGCTGAATTTAAAGTTAAAAGGAAATTTGCGAGAAGTGCAGAAACAATTAAAAGGATGGATGGAGCTGGATTATACAGATGAGCGCCTCGAATATATAGAGCTCTCAAACTTAAATGCGTCCATCTGCAGCGGTTCTTATAAAGCGGAAGGGATGATTATTGTTCCTTGTTCAATGGCGACCCTAGCGGCGGTAAGTGCGGGAATATCCTCAAACTTATTGGAGAGGGCCGCTGATGTAACTTTAAAAGAGAGGCGTCCACTGGTTATGGTGCCCAGAGAGACCCCGTTGAACGAGATGCATTTGAGGAATATGCTTGCGCTTCATCGGGCCGGCGCCATTATTGTTCCGGCGATGCCGGGATTTTACCATCGGCCGAAAGATATCAATGATTTGGTCAGTTTTGTTGTAGGCAGGATTTTAGATGTGCTGAATTTGGAGCACAAACTGTATAAGCGGTGGGATACTTAAGGAGTTTTCGTGAAGCGAGACTTTGCTCCAAAGGTTAAACTACGACGTGGGATTGTAATTTATAAACGGCGCAGAAGATGGTGGTATTTCGGGTTCTTCGTTTTACTTGTTTTTTTGGGCATTCTTGCTTTTTATGCCTACAACAATGTTTTTGCTTCCGAAACTGTTCCAAAATTGACCGGGAAGAGTTTAGAGGAGTCAAAAGACTTAACTGGCCAAGAAGGGTTTGGACTAAAGATCTCAAAGGAATTTAGTAAGTATCCCGAGGGAATGGTGATTTCTCAAACTCCTAAATCAGGCGAGCTGTTAAACCGAGGCGGAATAATCCTCTTAGTTGTAAGCAGGGGGACAAAAAGGACTCTTTCTGAAGAAGTTTCAACGGGTGCCAAGAACCCGCTTCCTGCAGAATCTGAAAAAATAGAGCTCGAAGCCAAAAAAGAAGCTGATGATGAAATTTTTCAGACGAAAGCATCCAAATGGGTGGTTTGTATCGACCCTGGTCATCAAGAGCATGCAAACATTTCTTCGGAACCAGTTGGACCGAATTCCTCGATAACTAAGGAAAAATGTAAGGGTGGGGCAACGGGAATAAACTCAAAAACTCCAGAATACAAAATCGTATTGCAAATGGGGTTGAAATTGAGAGATTTATTGGAAAAAGAGGGAGTTAAGGTCGTTATGATCCGAATTACCAATGATGTTGATATAAGTAACGCTGAAAGGGCTCAAATTGCCAACAAAGCGAAGGCTAACTTGTTTGTTCGAATTCATTGTAATGGTAGTTCAAATGCTTCCTCGAACGGTATTATGATTTTGTATCCCTCTAAAAATGAATGGTGTGCGCCTATATACAACGAAAGTAAAAGGGCTGCCCAGTTTGTTCAACAGGAACTGGTTGGGGCATGTGGGCGACCGGACAAGGGAATTGTTTCAAGAGGAGATATTACTGGATTTAATTGGTCAAAGGTTCCAGTTATTCTTCCAGAAATTTGTTTTTTGAGTAATCCCGAAGAGGACGCTCTCTTAAACAAAGAATCATTTCAAAATGAGGTGGCTCAAGGGTTATTTAAAGGAGTAATGAAGTATCTTGAGTCGGGAGCATAAGGTAAAGTTGCAGATGGCTGATGGCTGATAGAAAAAGGAGGGTAAAGTAAGGATTAAGGATCAATACTTCCCCGTCATTGCGGGCATCTCATTGCGGGCATCTCACCCCAGTCTACCGTGCCTGACCTGTCTGCCGACAGGCAGGGAAGCAATCTCATAAGTGGCGCATAGAATATGGAGTATGGGATATAGAGGAAAAATAAACCAACAAATCAGCCAGCGAACCAACCGTTCCCAACTAAGAAATCAGTAAACTTCCGGTTTTCGACTAATGGGTAACGGGTAGGGTTAAACAAGGAGACGTAGTTACGTGGTCATCGTTAGACCAGTATCTGGCATAGAAACATAGTTAAAAGTAGCAAATGGCTGACAGTTAAAAGGATAAAAGAAATAAAGAAGTTAAACGGAATTACCATAAACCATCGTCTATTAATTACCAACCGTCTTTTGGGAGTGAATTTTTATATCAACCAACGACTTATTTAACAGAGTTAAAGATACAGTTTTAAAATATGGCATGTTTGAATCTGGTGATAAAGTGCTGGTCGCCGTATCTGGCGGGCAGGATTCCGTTCTCTTGCTTCATTTTTTAATTCAACTTAAAGATGTTTTTGATCTTAGTTTACACATCTTTCATTTAAACCACATGCTTCGGGGAGACGACTCTTATAAAGACGCTGTATTTGTTAGGGATCTTGCAGAAAAAGAAAATTTATCCTCGACCATTTTATCTTATAATGTCCCTGATTATATTGCTAAGAAAAATCTATCTACCGAGGAAGGAGCAAGGAAAGTTCGTTATATGCTGCTTGAAAAAGTGGCGAAAGATATCAATGCGGATAAAGTGGCGTTGGGTCATACTGCCGATGATCAAGTGGAAACATTTTTAATGCGTATTTTGAGAGGAAGCGGGCTCAAGGGGCTAAGCGCTATTCCACCTGTCAGAGGGGTATTTGTCCGTCCTCTAATTGAAATAACAAGGAAAGAAATTGAAAGTTACTGCAAAAGCGAGGGAATTGACTTCAGGGTGGATATTTCCAATTTTGATTCCACTTATCTTAGAAATAGGGTTCGTCGCGATTTGATTCCCGTCCTCGAACAATACAATCCGGATTTAAGAGACACAATTTTTCAGACCATCAGGGTTGTTTCCGATGATAATCAGTATTTGGATGAGATTGCATCTAAAGAATTTTATAGCGTATCCGCAATCAAAAATGACTTAATTTCATTTTCGCTGAAAAAACTGAAAGCGCTTCCCGTTGCGGTTAAGCGAAGGGTGCTGCGGAAAGGAATTGAAATATTGAAGGGAAATCTTGAGGGAATTGAATTCAAGCATCTAAAAGATTTGTTATTGGATGCGGAGAAGATGCCCAAGTTTCGGCGAGATATCCCTGGCAATTTGGCCATCATTAGAGAGTACGATAATCTTATTTTGATAAGGCGAAATTTGCTTGAGAAAAAAAAGCGCGTAGAGGTTACTTTAGATGGTTTGGGGAGGATAGAAATACCTGAGTTAAAAGTTGAACTCAAAGCTAGTATAATGAAGTTAGAAGGGGATAATTTTGCGGGGGAACGGTTTTTAAAAAATAAATTTCTTCCATCGAGTAAAATAAATCTAGTTGCGTATTTTGATGCAGATAAGATAGATTTTCCAATTAGTATTTGTAACCGATCGCGCGGCGGCAGGTTTTACCCACTGGGCTTGGAAGGCGAGAAGAAGCTACAAGATTTCTTCGTGGACGTAAAATTACCCGAACGATTGAGGGATTCCGTTCCCATTGTTACATCGTTTGATGGTGAGATAATTTGGGTAGTTGGGTACAGAATTGATGATAGGTTTAAAGTGGATTGCAAGACTCAGCGGGTACTTGAAATTAAAGCCAAATTTAAAAATAATATGTAGGGGGAGTTATGAGCGAGGAACTGGGACAGATTGTAATTGGTGAGGAAGAGATAAAAAAGCGCATAAAAGAATTAAGCGAGCAGATTTCCAAAGATTATAAAGATAAGGATCTTATGCTTGTAGGAATATTGCGGGGGGCAATAATTTTTTTGGCGGATCTATCGCGTGAAATTAAAGCGCCGGTGGAGATCGATTTTATGGCGGTCTCAAGTTACGGTTCTTCGACCAAGACGTCAGGTGTTGTTAGGATTCTTAAGGATTTGGATGAAGATATCAAAGGAAGAGATGTTTTAATTGTTGAAGATATCGTCGATACTGGTTTGACCCTAAAATACCTTATTAAAAATTTAAAGTCCCGGAAACCGGCCAGTTTAAAGGTTTGTGCTCTCTTAAGAAAGAAGATTGAACAACAGATGTCTATAGATATAGATTATTGCGGATTTGAGGTCCCAAACAAATTTCTCGTGGGATATGGTTTGGACTGGGATGAGAAATATAGAAATCTTCCTTATATCTGCGCGCTCAAGTCAGGATCCCGCAATAGCTAGCCACAGAAATTGTTCATTACCTTTAATTGTGTTAAGATACGGGGGCAAATAAATTCTTGATTTTGAGGAGGAAATAAGTTGAAAAAAATAGTCAGGAGCGCGGGTTTTTACTTCCTGATTTTGATCCTTATGTTGTTTTTGGTTCAGAGCTTTATGGGTAATCAACAAAAGCCGAAAGACTATGCTTTAAATGTTTTCCTAAAGAAGCTTGAGGCGGGGGAAGTAAGAGAAGTTCTTATTAAAAATAAGGATCATGTCATTGAAGGGGAACTCAAAAACGGTGAAAAATTTACAGTAAATTATGAGGAGAATTACGATATAACTGATAAGCTGGTTGCCAAAGATATAAAGACCAGAGTCGATCCGCAGAAGGAATCCATTTGGCTTATTGCCGTCATTAACTTGCTGCCTTTCCTGTTGATTATCGGAATTTGGTTGTTCATGATGAATCAGATGCAGGGTGGCGGAAACCGAGTTATGTCTTTTGGCAAGAGTCGCGCAAAAAGGATGACCAAAGACCAGCCCAAAGTCACCTTCAAAGATGTGGCCGGTCTTGACGAAGCAGTTGAGGAACTTAAAGAAATTGAAGAATATCTTGCAAAACCTTCAAAGTTTCAAGCGATGGGGGCAAAAATTCCCAAAGGGGTTCTTCTTTTTGGACCTCCGGGGACAGGCAAGACGCTTCTTGCGCGCGCTGTGGCGGGAGAAGCTGGGGTTCCTTTCTTTTCAATAAGCGGTTCTGATTTTGTTGAGATGTTTGTCGGCGTGGGTGCTTCCAGGGTTAGAGATCTGTTTGAACAGGCCAAAGCAAGTGCGCCATCGATTATTTTTATGGATGAGATAGACGCGGTTGGGCGTCATCGTGGAGCTGGTTTGGGTGGAGGCCACGATGAAAGGGAGCAGACGCTAAATCAACTACTTGTTGAGATGGACGGCTTTGACATGAAAGATAATGTAATTCTCATAGCGGCAACCAACCGCCCGGATATTCTTGACCCGGCTCTTTTAAGACCAGGTAGGTTTGACCGACAAATCGTTGTAGACAGGCCGGATTTAAAGGGACGCGAAACAATTCTTAAAGTTCATGCCAAAGGGAAGCCCCTTGCTAAAAACATTAACCTAGGGGTGCTTGCGAGGCGAACACCCGGATTTACGGGCGCGGATTTAGCTAACATGGTTAATGAGGCCGCGTTACTTTCAGCTCGTCATAACAAGAAAGCTATCGACATGAAAGAGTTAGAAGAAGCGATCGATAGAGTTATTGCCGGTCCGGAGAGAAAGAGCAGGTTGATTAGCGATAAAGAGAAGGAGATAATTGCTTATCACGAAGCTGGGCATGCATTGGTAGCGCATGTTTTGCCTAACACTGACCCTGTTCACAAGATATCCATAATTTCAAGAGGTAGAGCGTTGGGTTATACATTGACCTTGCCCGTCGAAGACAAATATTTGGTGAGTAAATCCGAACTTCTAGATGAATTGGCCATGTTGCTGGGAGGAAGGGTTGCCGAAGAGATGTTATTTAAGGATGCGACCACAGGCGCTCAAAATGATCTCGAAAGGGCAACTAAGATAGCTCGAAAGATGGTTTGTGAATATGGAATGAGTGACAAACTTGGGCCTTTAACGTTAGGTCAAAAGCAGGAGCAGGTCTTTTTGGGTCGCGATTTTGCTTCTCATCCTGATTACAGCGGAGAGATAGCGTATGAAATCGATAAGGAGATAAGACGCATTCTTGATGAAGCTTATGATAAAGCTGAAGACATACTTACCAAAGAGAGAAAAAAATTGGACAAAATAGCTAAAGCTTTAATCGAAAAAGAAACTCTTGAAAAAGATGAATTGCGGAGGTTGTTGGAAGGGAAAAGAAGAAATTCTCCTCCAAAGGTTAAAGGGAGCGCTGAGGGAGAAACTAAAAGCGAGAAGGGTGTAAAAAAAATAAAAAAGAAAGAGTTTATTGATGTTCCAGGGAAGCTTAGACCCGCGGAGGGTTAATTAGGGTTCAATTTTTTGTGAAAAAGGCCACCAGTTTTAAGGGTTGGCCTTTTGTTATTTCGGGGAAATAGGGCTATTATGTTTGCATCTAATTACAATGTGGCGGAGGTGAATTATTTGGACAGGGAAAAAATTGAGCAGGGAGTGCGTTTCATCTTGGAGGGGCTAGGAGAAGATTTAAGTAGAGAGGGACTACAAAGTACCCCCGCGCGGGTCGCGAAGATGTACGAAGAGATTTTTTGCGGGATAGATAAAGACCCGACTGAGGTAATTCAAATAATGTTTGCCGAAGACCATAACGAAATGGTTTTGGTTAAAGATATCCCTTTTTATTCTGTTTGCGAACATCACTTGATGCCCTTCATCGGAAGAGCTCATGTTGCTTATATACCGGGCGAAAATGGAAAAATAACAGGTATCAGCAAATTGGCGCGAGTTGTCGATGTAGTCTCAAAGCGTCCTCAGGTTCAAGAGAGATTGACGACGATTGTTGCTGACAGTCTCGTAAAAGCATTGAATCCCCTTGGTGTTTTTGTTGTGGTTGAAGCCGAGCATCTTTGTATGAGCATGAGGGGAGCTCAAAAGCCCGGGACATTAACCATTACCTCCGCCGTAAGAGGTATTTTCTTGACGAATGATGCTTCTCGCCAAGAAGCTCTATCCTTTATTAATAGAGGGAGAGGTTGAGTTGTCTCATAATGTTAGAGTCTTGATTTTGAATTCACAAGGGGATATAAGGAATGCTTTAAAAGAAGTGGGCGTCGATTCCAAAGGTTTGAAGATCATGGCTCCAAAGGCAATTTTTAGAACTATTAAACTTGAAGGTTTGGATGCTCGTCAGGCCAACGTGCTGAAGCAGGAGATGCTGTCCTGCGGTGGGGAAGCGGCCATCTCCAAAACGGTCTACGATTTAACGAAAGAATGTACGGATGCTATTTTGATGGGAACAATAGCGCAGCTTGTTAGACTTTGCAAAAAATTGATGAGGCAACCATTTGGCTTAGAGATGATCTCGAAAGAGATTGGTAATGCTCTCAAAAACTATGATATAAAAACTCACGTTATTAAAACTGGTAAGTTTGAGCTGGATTTGAGCGAACGCACGCATATTATGGGCATTTTAAATGTTACCCCCGATTCTTTTTCAGACGGGGGTAGTTATTTGGATACCGCGGCCGCTATTTCCCGTGGTATTTCAATGGTTGAAGAAGGGGCGGATATCATTGATATCGGTGGCGAGTCATCGCGTCCAGGCGCAGAGGGGGTTGGATTGCGGGAGGAAATTGAGAGAGTGGTTCCGGTTATAAAGGAGTTGGCTTGCGAAATCGATTGTCCAATATCAATTGATACCTACAAAACTGAGGTTGCCGAAAGGGCGCTGGAGGCCGGAGCGGCAATTGTAAATGATATAAGCGGACTTAGAATGGGCAAAGAAATACCGGAGCTTGTTGCTAAAACAGGAACTCTCTTAGTTATTATGCATATGCAAGGGACTCCGCAAACTATGCAGAAAAGTCCTCACTATGAATGCGTAATGGGAGAGATAATGTCCTTTTTAAGAATACAAGCTGAAGTTGCTTTAAAAGCGGGTGTTCAAAAAGATAAGATTATTATTGATCCGGGTATCGGTTTTGGTAAGACCAGAGAGCACAATCTCGAGATTATGAGGAAAATCCCGGAATTAAAGAGTTTGGGTTATTCAATTTTAATGGGTACTTCTCGGAAATCATTTATTGGGACGACCCTTGGCTTGCCCGTTGAAGACAGGTTGGAAGGAACGGCCGCCACCGTTGCATATTCTATTGTTCAAGGAGCAAACATCGTTCGGGTTCATGATGTGAAAGAGATGGTTCGCGTTGCTAGAATGACCGATGCAATGGTTAGAGGATAAAGTTGCAGATTGCTGATGCTTGCCCGCCGCTGGCGGGGCTTATGGCAGATAGCATAAGAAAAAACAACGAACAATAAACAGAGTTTATCCTGACTAGCAAAGGAGCTTGTAAATGGCAAAGGTTTATCTTGGCCTTGGTTCAAATATTGGCAAGAGAAAAGCATATTTGCGGGCGGCAATAAAGTTACTAAAAAAACACAAGGATATCGATGTTAAAAAGGTGTCCCCCGTTTACGAAACGGGACCTGAAGGATATATTGAGCAGAGGAAATTTTATAATTTAGCTTTAGAACTTGAAACTTCGCTTTCTCCCAGAGAGCTGCTTAAAATTTGTAACTTTGTTGAAGATTTACTTAAAAGAAAAAGAGAGATTAAGTGGGGTCCGCGAACGATAGACTTAGACATCTTGCTCTATGATAAACTCGAAATTATGGAAGATGATTTAGAAATTCCTCATCCCCTAATGTGTAGTCGAGGTTTTGTTTTGGCTCCTCTTTTGGAAATAGCGCCTGATGTCAAACTTCCTTCTGGGGATCCTTTAATGAAATTTTTAAATAAAATTCCTCCTTCTCAAATTAAGTTGATTGGAAGAGTGGAGGACTAAGTGTTATAATTTTTTTAACTTAAATAACATTTTGGTGTTAGCTCTAACTTTAACTGCTTGGATCCATTGTGACCGGGACGGAAGATGGTTTAAAGCTTAAATCTTCTGTTGGGCAGAAGATTTTTTTAGTTTCTGGGGTAAAAATGAGAAAAAAAGTTTCCATAATTGGCGCCGGTGTCGTCGGAACCGCAATTGGCCATATTTTAAAGAAAAAGGGCTACGAAATAGTGGCTTTTGCCAGCAGAAGCAAGTCTTCCTTTGATAGAGTTCGTGTTTATACAGATATTTTTGTTACAACCGATGTTGTGAAGGCCGCGAGTTTAGCGGATTTAGTTTTTATTACCACACAAGATGACCAAATAGAGAGGGTTTGTGAAAAAATTGCTAGTGGAAATGGTTTCAAGCCTGGTCAGATAGTTTTTCACATGAGCGGCACACTCTCAATTGAGGCGCTAAAGAGCGCCAAAGAAGCGGGAGCATCTATTGCAAGCGCTCATCCGATGCAGTCATTTGCCGATGTTGATTTGGCGATAGAGCAATTATCGGGCACATATTTTGGGGTTACGGCCGATAAGAAAATTCGGCCCCAAGTTTTTAAATTGGTAGAAGACCTCGGTGGAATATCCATTATGGTAAAAGACGAAGACAAACCACTTTATCATGCGGCCGCATGTGCGGCTTCAAACTATTTGGTGGCCATCTTAAGATTTGCTCAAGAGATATATTCGAGCATGGACATACCTCATGATGTTGGGCTTAAAGCAATGTGGCCCCTTATTCAAGGGACCCTTAAAAACATAGAGTGGAAGGGAACATCTCAGGCGTTGACCGGTCCCATTGCTCGAGGAGATACAGGAACCATCGAGAAACATTTACTGGCCTTGAAGTTAAAATTGCCTGGCGCGTTAGATCTCTACAAAAAGATGGGAGCTTACGCTGTTGACGTAGCTCTCGAAAAGGGAAGTATAGACATGGGGCGAGCAAATGAACTTAGGCGACTTTTAGAAGAGGAGTAGAAAATGAAAGAAAAAGTTACCGTTATAAGACTTGTTAAGATGAAGCAAGAAGCTGAGAAAATTACGATGCTTACCGCTTACGATTACTTGACCGCAAAACTTCTGGACGATATGGGCATAGATTTAATTTTGGTTGGCGATTCTTTAGGTATGGTTGTACTCGGATATGATACTACGTTGGCTGTTACCATGGATGATATGATCCATCACACCAAGGCGGTTGCAAGAGGCGTTAAATCGAGCATGGTTATAGGAGATATGCCTTTCATGTCTTATCAGGTGAACGCGGATGAAGCTCTTAAGAATGCGGGTAGGTTTTTGCAAGAAGCGGGGGCGCATGCGGTAAAGCTTGAAGGTGGTGAGGAAATGGCGGATAAAGTCGATAAGATTGCGAAAGCCGGGATTCCCGTGATGGGTCACTTGGGCCTTACCCCTCAATCCGTTCATCAGATGGGTGGTTTCAAAGTTCAAGGAAGAGAAGAAGGTCAAAAAGAAAAATTGCTTAGAGACGCAAAAATTCTTGAGGAAGCTGGGGCTTTTTCAATTGTATTGGAGTGTGTTCCCAAAGGACTCGCGACGGAAATAACCAAAGCGATATCGATTCCAACCTTAGGCATCGGCGCTGGCTGCGAATGCGATGGCCAGGTTTTGGTTACTCAAGACCTTTTGGGGATGTATGACAAATTCGTTCCAAAATTCGTCAAGCAATACACTAAGTTAAGTGATGATATCAAGAAAGCGGTTTCCAATTATATCTTGGAAGTTAAAGAAGGGAAGTTTCCCGCCGAGGAACACGAATTTCATTAGTCGATAGTGGTTAGTCGGTAGTCGGGGGCGGGGAGCATATATGAGGGTAAGGGGTAAAGTTGCAGATGGCTGATAGCAGATGGCAAAATAAGGGGGAAGGGTAACGGGTATAGGGAAAGGCAGGATTAAGGATTAAGGATTAAGGATTAAGGAGTACGTGATTGCCTGTACAGAGGTTAAGGGCTTATCGGACAGCTGGGTAATTGGAAGGGAAGTTTCTAACCAACAAACCAACGAGCTAACTAGCAAACCAATAGACTCCCAACTAACAAACTAGCAACTAAACAGGTGTTTTATGAAGATAATTACAACCATAAAAGAAATTAGAGAGGCGTTAAAAAAAGAGAGAAAAAAGAGCAAAACCATTGGGTTTATTCCCACGATGGGCTGCCTTCACGAGGGACACCTTGCCTTAATGCGAAGGGCGAGAAAAGATTGCGATGTTGTTGTAGTAAGCATCTTTGTTAATCCCACTCAATTTGGACCCTCCGAGGATTTTGAGGCCTATCCGAGAGATTTAAAAAAAGATGCAGAGATGGCCGAAGAAGTTGGGGTCGATTATATATTTGCTCCAGCCATTAAAGAAATGTATCCAAGAGAATGTTTAACTTATGTAAATATTGGAAAGATAACCGAGGTTCTCTGCGGCGCTCATAGGCCGAGTCATTTTAGAGGAGTTGCCACGGTTGTATCAAAACTTTTTAACATAGTCCAACCAAATTTTGCCTATTTTGGTGAGAAAGATTATCAGCAGCTCATGGTGATAAAAAGGATGGCTGAGGACTTGAACCTCGACATTCGAATAGTCGGGATACTAACGGTTAGAGAAGAGGATGGTTTGGCCATGAGCTCTCGCAATAAGTATTTAAATCCTAAAGAGAGAAAAGCGGCGCTTGTTTTAAGTAAGTCGCTTAAATTAGCTGAAAGAATGGTTAAAAATGGAGAAAAAAATTTAAAAACAGTAAAGGAGGCCATGACAAAATTAATTGAAAAAGAACCCTTAGTTGATTTAGAATACCTAGCTATCTGTGATAGTATTTCTTTAAAGGATTTATTGGAGATAAAGGGCAAGGTTCTAGTTGCTCTGGCGGCTAAAGTTGGCAAGACTAGACTTATAGATAACATTATTCTTGAGGGAGACTAGGTGATAGTTTGTGTTTAGAGTGATGCTTAAGGGCAAAATACACAGAGCAACCGTTACTGAAGCCAATTTGGATTATGTTGGAAGCATAACCATCGATGAGGAGCTTCTTAAAGCCGCTGATATCTTAAATCACGAAAAGGTTCAAGTTGTGGATGTTACAAACGGCTCGCGGCTTGAAACTTACGCAATTGCCGGCCCCGCAGGTTCGGGAACGGTGTGTATCAATGGAGCCGCGGCGCGCCTGATGCATAAGGGTGATAAGATAATAATCCTTTCTTATATGATTATCGATGATGAAGATGCAAAGAAGCTTGTACCCAAAGTTGTTCATGTTGATGAAAAAAATTGTTTGGTTGATGTGGAAGACTATAAAGTAACATTCGATGCTTGTTAGGGAGGAAATTGTTGGAAGAGCGTATCAAAAAGCTCAAAAAAGAAAAAAATGCAGTTATACTTGCGCATAATTATCAACCTCCCGAGATTCAAGATATTGCCGACTTTGTTGGTGATTCTTTAGAACTTTCTCGCAAAGCCGCGAGCGTCGATGCTGAGGTTATAGTGTTTTGCGGTGTTTATTTTATGGCTGAGACCGCCAACATTTTGAGTCCAGAAAAGGTTACGCTCCTTCCAGATATTTATGCAGGTTGCCAGCTGGCCGACATGATTACCGTTCAGGCTTTGAGGGAAAAAAAGAAAGAATATCCTGGCGCGGCGGTGGTCTGTTATGTTAATTCTCCTGCGGCCGTAAAGGCCGAAAGCGATATTTGTTGCACCTCCGCAAACGCATTGGCGGTGGTCAATTCGCTTAAAGATTTCGATAAAATAATTTTTGTTCCCGACAAAAACCTAGGAAGTTATGTAGCTTCAAAAACAAGTAAGGAGATAATCCTTTGGGATGGATATTGTCCCACTCACAACGACATCGAAGTTGGACAGATTGCAAAACTCAAAGAGAATTATCCCCATGCTGTTTTTATGGCGCATCCGGAATGTAGGCCAGAAGTTCTCGCTTTGGCTGACGAGGTCCTTGGAACATCGGACATGTTGAAATTTGCCAGCAAATCTTCGGCAAATGAGATTATAGTCGGAACCGAGGAGGGTATGGTATATCGTCTTCAAAAGGATAATCCAGAAAAAAAATTCATTAAGATCGAGAGGGCAATCTGTAAAGATATGAAAATTATTACTCTTGATAAGATAGAAAAATCTCTAAAAAATTTGGAACCTAAAGTTGTTGTTCCCAATGAAGTTAGAGTAAAAGCTAAAGAATCGGTAAATAGAATGATGAAGATAAGCTGATGGCATTCGAAAAAATACCACGTTATTTAGTTAGTTTTGATACCAAAAACTTAAAACGAAGCGAATCCGATGTGCTGATAATTGGAAGCGGGATAGCTGGATTAACTGCGGCTCTTAAATGTTGTCAAAACCACAGCATTACCCTTCTTACAAAAGGTGAACTCAAAGAGACTGCAACTTGGTATGCTCAAGGGGGCGTTGCGACCGCGATGAGCGAGGAAGACTCTCCAGAACTTCACTATCAAGATACCATGCGGGCAGGCGTAGGCCTATGTGAACCCGAAGCTGTTAGGGTTTTGGTGAATGAAGCAAGGGGAGCCATCGAGGACTTAATTGAGCTGGGTGTTGATTTTGATAGAGCGCTAAATGGCGAAATTAAATTAGCTCGAGAGGGTGGTCATTCTCTGTCTCGCATTCTTCACTCAGGAGACACCACAGGGAGTGAAATTTTATCGACTCTTGTTGAGAGGATAAGAACCTGTCCTGGGATTAAAATCCAGGAAAATGTCTTCGTTTTAGATCTTTTAACTTTCAAAAATCGTTGTGTGGGGGCGTTGGTTTTTGAACCCAAAAATAAAGAGTTAATCATTTACTTTGCAAAGGCGATTATTTTAGCTGCGGGAGGTTGCGGGCAAATCTATGAAGTTACCACCAGTCCTTCGATAGCTACCGGTGACGGAATTGCGATGGCTTATCGGGCTGGCGCGGAAGTTTGCGATTTGGAATTCATACAATTTCACCCCACCGCTTTGGATGATAAGAAAAGCCCCCGCTTTCTAATTACTGAGGCTTTGAGGGGGGAGGGCGCCTATTTACGGGATTGTGCTGGAAAAAGGTTTATGGTAGGGATTCATCCTCTGGCAGAACTAGCTCCTAGAGACATTGTTGCAAGGGAAATGGTTAAAGTTATACAGAAATGTAAAGCTTGCGGCAAGAAGAAAGGCGATTATGTTTATTTGGATGCTACACACATTCCCGAAGAGATATTAGAAAAGAGGTTTCCTGCAATTTGCGAAAGGTGTAAAGAAAGCGGTTATAATCTTAGCAAAGATTTAATCCCTGTTTCCCCAGCTGCTCATTATGTTATGGGGGGAATTAAAATTGATACTTTTGGAAGGGCAAGTTTACCTGGATTGTATGTAAGTGGCGAGGTGGCTTGCACGGGTATCCACGGGGCAAATAGATTGGCCAGCAATTCCCTTCTGGAGGGTTTGGTATTTAGCAGGCGAATATGTGCTTTCTTAAAAGATCATATTAACGCGGTGGCTGAAAAAGATGTTTTTGAAGGCAGTTTAACTTATGATTTATCTCGGAAGAAAAAAAGTATTGCCGTGCCTGACCTGTCTGCCGACAGACACGGCGGCAGGCAGGATTTAGATAAATATAAAGATACCCTGCGTAAAATTATATCTTCTTACGTTGGTGTCGTTCGTGATAAGGAAGGGTTGAAGAAAGCCCTTGCCGAAATTTCAAAATTAAGCGAAGAAGTTTTCGAGATTCAATTTGACGAAGTGGAGGGCTTTGAGCTTCAAAATATGCTTATCGTTGCAGAGCTAATAATACAATCGGCGTTAGCGCGCGAAGAAAGCAGAGGGGCTCATTTTAGGGGCGATTTTCCCGAAACCGATGATTTAAATTGGAAGAAGCATATAATTTTAAGAAGAGATCTTAGGGTTCCCAAATACATGAAGGTAAAAGATGCTTAAAGAAAAAGAACTTGAAGAAATCATAAAGAGAGCTTTGGAAGAAGATTTGGGTGTCGATGGCGACATCACCACGCAGGCAATTTTTTCTGAGCCAAAAAAGGTAAAGGGGTTTGTTCGATGTAAAGACTCGGGCATAATCGCAGGAATTGAAATTGCGGCCAAAGTTTTTGAGATGGTAGACAAATTTATCCTATTTGAAGCTAAAGCTAAGGACGGGGATGCTGTTAAAAATGGTGAAATAATTGCTGAGCTTAAAGGCGATATTTCGGGAATTTTATCTGCCGAAAGGGTGGCTATTAACTTCCTTCAACATCTTTCGGGGATAGCCACTCTTACATCTAAATTTGTTAAAAGGGCAAAACCGTATGCAGTAGATATCTACGATACCAGAAAAACAACACCGGGTTTACGGTTAATTGAGAAGTATGCTGTTACCGTGGGCGGTGGTTGTAACCACCGGATGGGATTATACGATGCGATTTTAATAAAGGACAATCATATCGCTGGGGTGGGAAGCGTTGGGATGGCAGTTGAGCTTGCCCGTGAAGAATTTTCGGACAAAAAAATTGAGGTGGAAGCCGATAATTTAGAGCAGGTAGGAGAGGCGCTGGGGGCGGGCGCAGACATCATTATGTTGGATAACATGGATGATGAAATGATAAAAAAAGCTGTTGAGATTGTTGGTGGCAAGGCGATACTCGAGGCATCAGGCGGTATGATTCTTGAAAGAATTGAAGAAGTTGCGAAAACTGGTGTGGATAGAATATCTGCAGGAACTATAACTCAGGCGGCGAAGCCGTTGGATATCTCCATCGGGCTTGTCTCGGACGATTAATTGGAGCTGATGCATGAAAGCCGATATTTTAAATTTACTCTTTTTCTATTTCAAAGATTATGGTTACTACATTCTCTTTTTTGCCCTTTTGTTGGAAAATGTGGTTTTTTTGGGGTTAATCGTTCCAGGGGAAACGGTTCTTCTTCTCGCGAGTTTTTTTGCTTCTTTTAGTCATTTCAATATTTTCTACATTGTGATTATAGGGATTATAGGAGCGCTTCTCGGCAACATCCTAGGTTATGTTATAGGTCTTAAGGGAGGCAGGTCTTTCATAGAGAAATTTGGAGGGCGTTTTTTCATTTCGGAAAAGCGAATCAAGGATGCTGAGCAGTATTTTGATATTCACGGGGGAAAGACCGTATTTATTGGACGTTTTGCCACTGGCATCAGGGTGTTTATCGCTCCTTTGGCGGGCGCCTCAAGGATGAATTTCGTAAAATTTTTCTTTTATACTCTAGCAGCGGTTGTATCGTGGACAATTTTAATCGCGGCGCTCGGCTACTTTTTTGGTGAAAATTGGGTAACCCTTCTTAAGATTATAAATAGAGCGGGATGGGCAGCTCTTGTGCTGATAGTCGTTTTTCTGGCTCTGTTTTACTTTTATCGACGAAAATACAAAGAGGGGTAAGATGTTTTCAAAAGAAGCCGTTTTGTTTTTTTTGAAAGATAAACGGGGTGATTTTGTTTCCGGTGAAGATATTTCTCGGAGTCTTTCTTTATCGAGAACTGCCGTTTGGAAACATATTCAAAGCTTAAAAGACGATGGTTATGTAATAGAGGGTGTTCCGAAACGAGGTTACCGATTGATTAAATTGCCTGATAAACTCTTGCCTTCCGAGATAAGATATAAACTAAAAACAACTCTTTTCGATAAAAAGATTTATCATTTTGATGAGACAGGTTCGACAAATAAGATGGCGAAGGGTGAAGCTGCCAAAGGCGCTCCTGAAGGAACGCTCTTTGTGGCAGAAAAGCAAGTCAAGGGCAAAGGTCGGCTTGGAAGGGAATGGGTTTCTCCTTCTGGCGGAATATGGTTTTCTATGGTTTTGCGCCCCAAAATTTCTCCAATCGATGCTTCCAAGATAACAATCCTTGCAGGAGTTGCCGTTGCGAAAGCCATTGAGGTTGAAACCGGATTGAAAGTTCAGCTTAAGTGGCCAAATGATGTTCTCATCAAAGGGAGAAAGGTGGCTGGCATCTTAACCGAAATGAGCGCCGAAGCTGATAAGATAAATTTTGTTGTGGTTGGATTAGGAATAAATGCGAATTTGGATGTGAATGTTTTTCCCGAAGAGTTGCAGGATAAGGTGACCACCTTAAAAGAGGCGTTGGGAGTCGAGGTGGACAGGGTAGCTTTACTTAGGGTCATATTAAGAGAGTTTGAAAAGGTTTATTTTGATTTAAAAGAAGGTGGTTTTGAGAAGGTATTGTCGGAGTGGAAAAATCTCTGTGAGACATTGGGCAAACATATAAAAATTTCTACTTTGGAAGGGGAGATTGAAGGGGAGGCATTTGATGTTGACCAACACGGAGGACTGCTTTTAAAGTTGCCCTCCGGCGAGATAAGAATGGTTTATTCTGGGGATGTGACTCAGTTTGAGATTAATGAGAAAGAAATTTTTTAATTGCCCGCAAAAACTACTTTTAAAATCATATCTTATCAATCAGGTTATCCTTTAGGTTTTCGAACTTTTTTAAAATGCTGAAATTTTAATCGAGGCCTAAAACAAAAAAATTTAAAAATTTCTCTAAAGTTTTGTATAGGCGTTGCCGATGAAATAATTATGTGTATATTTTAGTCTACACAAAAATAAAAATTTAAATATAGGGGAGCGTAGGAAGAAGATGCTTAATGAATATTTTTTACAGCAGAAACAAGTTCTTAATTTTTATTTCCCTGATTTTATCCTTCCTTATGCTGGCCACACCCTTATTTAATGTCTCAATTGCTCTTGCTTATTCGCCTTCTGAAAATTCGAACAATGGAGGCAAAGCTCCAAATCAAAATGTCCCTTCTTGGGATTCATTTAAAGAATTTCTTAAAAACTTACCTTCCGAAGTGTTCCAATTTCTTAAAAACCTGGTTTCCTCAGTTGTGGAGTTTTTTAAGGAGATGTTTTACTCGGTTGATAGTTTTTTAGAT
>DSBK01000094.1 GCA_011046085.1 Actinomycetota bacterium | reverse complement strand
TTGCTGGCGAAAAGATGGAAGAGATGGATGCCGAGGCTGAGAAGTTAATAGAGACCATCGGGGAACTTCGTTTACTGGGCAGCGGCGATGTGGAAGCGGCCACGAAATCAGCTGATTCTTCTGAGTCGAGCGCACGAATGGTGGTTATCGTTCAGATCATTGGTTCATTTGTTGGGGGAAGTTGGCTCGGATTCATTTTAACTCGAAGCATCACCAAACCTTTAAATAAGTTAGCTGACGGCATGGAGTCAATTGCCTCAGAAGGGGTCTCTGAAGAGAGATTAAAAGAGGTTGAAGAACTTGGAAAGGATAGGGGAGATGAAATAGGTAGCTTAATTAATAATTTTGGGCTGATTACAGGAAATTTAAAAAAACAGGCCGAAGATATGCAAAAAGAGGCTCAAAGGGCAAAGGCTCGTATCTACGATGCCATCTTTGCGCGGGATAATGATAGAAACATCACCTACTTTAACGACGCGGCTGTAAAACTCACGGGTTACTCGGCCGAAGAAGCGATGAAGATGAAGTGTAATGAGGTTTTCAACGCAGATGTCTGCGGCAACTGTGCGGTGGAGCAGTGCATGAAGACCAAGGAGCCGATTGTGGGCGCTCAGGTTAATATCATAAACAAGTCGGGCACAAAAGTTCCCGTTGTGGCCAGCGTCGATGTTCTTTTCGACGAGAGAGGCGAAGTCGTTGGCGGCATGGAAATCATAAGAGACGTCACCCAGGAAAGGAACATGTTGGATAAGGTGAAAGAGGCATCCGAAAAGATGACCGAATCCGCAAATAATCTTTCCGTGGTCTTTGGGCAAATTTCTGCGGCAACTGACCAGGTGGCTTCGGCCATAGGCCAAGTTGCCCAGGGAGCCGGCGAGCAGTCAAAAGGCGCCTCCGAGGCATCGGGTCTTGCAAACCAGATATCATCGGCGATAGATCAGGTGGCCAAGGGAGCCCAAGATCAGGCAAGAAGCGTTGCCCAAACAACAAACGGCATAAACGAACTCTCCAAAGCAATTGAGGCGGTGGCAAAGAATGCTCAGGAGGTTAACAATGTAGTTACCGAAACCAAAAAAATTGCTGAAAAGGGAAATGCGGCCACAGATGAGACGACGGTCGGCATGGATAGGATAAAAGATGTTGTCCTTGAGTCTGCCACCAAGATAGGGGCGCTTGGAGATAAGTCGCAGCAAATAGGTGAGATAATTGATGTGATAAATGACATCGCGGAGCAGACCAACCTTCTCGCTTTAAACGCGGCAATAGAGGCGGCCCGGGCTGGAGAGCACGGAAAAGGCTTTGCGGTTGTGGCTGATGAGGTAAGGAAACTTGCCGAAAGGTCCGCTGGAGCCACCAAAGAGATTGCCGGCCTCATAAAGGGAATTCAAAGTGGTGTGGAAGAAGCCGTAGAATCCATGGAGAAAGGAACATCTGAGGTTGAAAAGGGGGCGCAGCTCGCGGGGAACGCGGGAGATGCCATAAAAGAGATGATGGTCGGAATTGAAAAGGTCGTCTCCCAGATGGAAGAGGTGTCGGTGGCCGCAGATAATATGGCTGCTTCATCTGAGCAAGTGGTAAAGGCCATGGACTCCATCGCCTCAATCACCGAGGAGAATACGGCGGCGACAGAAGAGGTGGCTGCTTCCTCCGAGCAAGTGGTAAAGGCCGTGGACTCCATCGCCTCCATATCTCAAGAGACCGCTGCATCCTCCGAGGAGGTATCGGCCTCATCCGAGCAGCAGGCGGCCTCTGTTAAAGAGGCAACGGATTCAACTCAAGAGTTGGCCAAGATTGCCGGAGAACTCGATGAGATGGTTAAGAACTTCACCCTGTAGAAAAAAGCAGAGATGGGAGAAGCGCTTCTCCCATCTTGATCTTTGAACGTTTTTAAGTTTGAAGAAAGGAGGAAGAAATGACCGAGGAACAAAAACAAGTTGAAGAGGAACAACTGGTGGTATTTGAAGTTGCCAATGAAATTTGCGGGGTGGATATATCGACCGTTCAAGAGATAATCAGGATGCAACCGATAACGGAGGTTCCCAGGGCCCCCGAGTTTGTTGAGGGCGTTATAAATTTGAGGGGAAAAGTGATCCCGGTAATAGATTTGAGGGAGAGATTTGGTTTTGAAAAGATCGAGGAGACCAAATCAACCAGAATAGTGGTGGTAGAGGTGGGAGATGATACCGTAGGGATGGTAGTTGATGCCGTAGCTGAAGTCTTGCGCCTTCCAGCAACCGCGATAGAGCCGCCATCTCCCGTCGTTGAAAGCGTAGATTCCGAATATTTAAGGGGCATAGGCAAGGTGGATGACCGGCTCATAATCTTGCTTGATTTGGAAAAGATACTTTCCGAGATTGAGAGAGGTCACCTTAAGATAATGAAAGAAACGGCCGAAGCTTAGTAGATGAACCACATATTTAAATCCGAAATAAAGGGCGCGAACAAACAAAAAGCTTTGCGCCCTTTATAGTAGGCGGTCCATAGTCGCTGCCTTCTATCCTTCTTTTGCCATCTGTCACTTATGAGATTGCTTCGCCCCGATAAATCGAGACTCGCAATGACCTCATTTTTTGTTACTGCGAGCGAAGCGAGGCAGTCTCTAGATTGCTTCGCCCACCTCTGGCAAACTCGCAATGATCTTTCTTTTCCTTGTCATCACGAGGGCTTTAGCCCGCGGTGATCTCCAACCATCTAACCAGCCATATTAGCCATCTTCCGTTTGCTATGAACTACTTCACCCTCCCCAACCCCTCCCATCAAGGGAGGGGAGAATGTTTTTCCTGAAGGCTGATGACGAGACTGTTGAATTTTGTCATTGCGAGTGACCAAAGGGAGCGTGGCCCGCATCGAGCTTCGGCTTCGCCTCGCAATGACGCGAAAAAGCGCTTATTTGGCTATTATTCAACAGTCTGATGACTGGTGGCTGGAAGCTGAGCTACTTCACCCCTCCCCCTTCTCTTCCCGCTTTTCATCAATTTTATCGTTTATAAATAAGATTTTCCTAAACTTTAGCTCTTGTTTTGCCGATAAGTACTCTAGTTGGCTTATAGGAAAAGTGTAAAAGGAGGATGACGAGATGGGGATTGGCAAAATTTTAATAGCGGATGATGAGCCCCATATACGAAGAATTATAGGATACAATTTTAAACGGGTGGGATATGAAGTAATTGAAGCAGCCGATGGGAAAGAGGCCGTGGATTTAAGTTTAAAAGAGGCGCCTTCGCTTATAATTCTCGATGTGGCGATGCCGGAGATGGATGGTTATGAAGCTTGTCTTGCCATTAAAAGCAACGAAAAAACAAAACACATTCCCATCATCATGTTAACCGCCAGAGGACAGGAAATTGACGAGAAAAAGGGTCTCGATGTGGGGGCCGATGTCTATGAAACAAAGCCTTTTAGTCCAAGAATGCTGATTAAGAAAGTAGAAGAAGTTCTGGGTAGCGAGATTACAACTGGAGCATAATTTAAAATAGGGGGGACAGTTGTCTAAGAACGGGCGTAAAATAAATCTGGCCAAATGCTATACCGATCTTTTGGAAAATTATCTTGACGGTGGCAAAGAACACGAAGATGAAGTTGTAAGGTGTTTTGCGGAAGAGTTAATTAAACAAAACTTGGATCCTGAAATTATAGTAGATACCCACTTAGCTTATTTGCAAGAGCTAGCCAGTAAAATATCTTTAGAGCGTTCTTTTGATGTTATTTGGAAGTCGGCCACCTTACTTTTCCAGTTGATTGGGGCATATGGTTCCGTTTGCAAGTCTTTAAGCGATGTCAAGCCATCAAATCACCAAGGGTTAAAATTGCTGCTTCGAAACGCGGAAAATAGGAAAAGAGAGATTTTTCGTAAAAAAAACATGGTAGAAACAATAATAAATGGGATTACTCATGGGATAATTGTTATAGATAATAATAGTATGGTTTCGATGATTAATCCTGCCGCGGAGGAAATTTTGGGTTTATCCAGAGAAGAAATAATGGGCGCCAATATCTCCTCTTTGTTTTTTTCTCAACATCTTGGTGCGGGATTTTTTCAACAAAAAGTGCGAGCTTGTTTTCGAAAGGAGCTTCGATTAAACGACAGAGTAATTCGTTTTAGAATGACTCCTGCTAATTTTAGTGCCGACGATTCTCAAAATGAGGGCTTGCCCTTAGGAAACATTGTTCTTCTTGAAGATATAACGCAAGAAAAAGAAGTGGATAGGGTCAAAACGGAATTTGTTTGCAATGTTTCCCATGAATTAAGAACGCCGCTGGCATCAATTAAGGCTTATGTTGAAACACTTCTTTATGATGTTGACGACGAAGACAAAAAAGTTCAAAAGGAATTTCTTTCCATTGTTAATGATGAAACAGATCGACTTTCTCGTTTGGTTGGGAATGTTTTGGATATCTCAAAGATGGAGGCGGGTTTATTTAAATTTAATTGCGGCTCTATTAGGTTAAAAGATGATATTTCCAAGGCGGTAGATTCTTTCCTACCAACTGCCAAAAATAAAAAAATAAGTCTCTCTTGTCATTTTGATAAATCCTTGCCAAAGAGCATTTTTATAGATGCCGATGCGCTGAAGCAATTGATAAATAATCTTGTCGGGAATTCAATTAAATATACGCCTAAAGGGGGATTTGTGCGAGTTGATGTGAAGAAAACCAACAGCTTGAAGATGAGCACTCCTAAAAGGGAAGGGTTAGTTGTGGGCAATGCGAGCTGTGAGAACAAGGAAACCGACAAAGATTCTTTTGTTGAAATTTCTGTTTCAGACAATGGTATGGGTATCCCCGATGCTGAATTGCCTAGAATTTTTGACAAGTTTTTCCAGGGGAAAAGCTCGCAAAATGCGGCAGCGGGTACGGGATTGGGGTTAGCTTTAGTTAAGCAAATTGTCGAAGCTAACAAAGGGGTTATCGGCGTGATAAGTAAAGAAGGGAAAGGTAGCACCTTTATTATTAAGATTCCCTTGATAGAAGTTAAAGAATGAGCGAGGGTTAAAGGAGTTCAAAATGGGTAAAGCAGATATGGGTGAGTCTCTTCAGAATGAGCTTGACGCGATGGCAAGAGAAATTTCTGAGACATATGAGGAACTCACGCTCTTGTATAGGTTAAGTCAAAAATTTTCAACTTTATTGGATATGGATGAGCTATTACACCTTGTTAACAACGAAATATTCGAGCAGTTAAATGTCGATAAAATCTTTTTGCTATTGATTGATGAAGAAAGTGGAAATCTAAAAATTGCGTCATCTTCCTTGGAGATTTCGGGGGGTGACATTTCTGATTGCGCGAAGATAACGACAGGATTGGCGATGGATGCTACCATGGGTCTTAAGTTAATTTTAGACAACAAGGTGGCTAAAAACTCGCCCGATTTCATATTTAATAAAGGCGAAACCGGAAAAGTCATTTGTACCCCGCTTAAAGTTAAGAACAAGCCCATCGGAACCCTCAACATATACCGGGAATCTGATAAAGATGATTTTACTTCAAAGGATTTTAAGTTGGTGGAGGCGATTGCCAACCAGGCGGCCTCAAGCATTGCAAACTGTCGTTTATACAAAGAAATGCACGATATGTTGCTTGGAATCATAAAGTCGTTGATTTCAACCTTGGAAGCAAAGACGGCCTTTGGATCAGGACACTCGGGGAGAGTGGCAATTTATAGCAAAGCCATAGCGGACGAAATGGGGCTTTCCAATGAAGAAAAGGAAGATTTGCAAATCTCCGCTATCCTTCATGACGTCGGGAAAATTGGACTAAATGATTCCACTTTAGAGAGTGGGTCTGATTTAACCACCGACGAAATGGTTAAATTGATGGAGCATCCCCTAAAGGGGAGTTCAATCATAAAATCTATTAAGCGGTTGGGAACGGTTACGCCCGGAATAATGCACCATCATGAATTTTTTGATGGCAGCGGCTATCCCGATGGTCTTAAGGGTAACGCTATACCTCTGCAGGCGAGAATAATCGCTGTTGCCAATGATTTTGAGAAGAATGCATATATTCTTAACCGTAAAGGATTAACGAATGAAATGGCGGTAGAAAAAATTAAGGGGAATTCCGGAACCCTATATGACCCCGATGTAGTTAGGGCTTTTTTGACAGCACATGAGAAAAATACTATTCCAAAGAAGGGATTGTAGGATTAAATAGCATTTAACCACAGAGACTGTTGAATTTCGTCACTGCGAATACGGAGGGGGTGGCAGTCTTTTGAGATTGCCTCACTTAATTCGTCGTCAGACCTGTACCAGGCAATGACTCACTTTTTCCTTGTCATCACGAGGGCTTTAGCCCGTGGTGATCTCTAAACATCTGCTATTAGCCATCTGTTTTTTATTTCGAGCTGTTTGTGGGGAAAATCTTCTTAAGAAAAAAAGCTTACTTACCGATAATAAAAAGAAAAACAAAGGGGCATTTTTGTTGTCGTTGGGAGGGGTGCATGAGTTTAATATTTGATGGAAGCGATGAAGACATAAAATTATTTTTGCAAGAGGCTGAAGAACTTATGCAGGCCTTGGATGAGGATATCGTTATCCTTGAGAAAGAAGGTTCTAATAAAGAGCTGCTTCAGGAAATATTTCGAGCGGCTCATACATTAAAAGGTTCTTCCGGCATGTTGGGACACGTTAGAATGACTAATCTCACCCACGCAATGGAGAGTCTCTTCGACAAACTACGTAAGAACGAACTCAAAGTTACAGCGGAACTTATAGATCTTCTTTTGGAGTCTCTTGATGTATTAAGAGTTCTAAGCGATGAATTAATTACAAAAAAAGAGTCCGATATTGACATTGATTCTTTGGTAAACAAGTTAAGGATTTTTATAAAAGAGGAAAAAGAGGAGGCCCCGAGTTCTTTAGAAACGGATGATTTTACGCCCACAAGCGAAGATATAAACAAGATTGCGGAGGCTGAAGTCAAAGGATTTGGGGTTTATGATATAAATCTCTCCATATCAAAAGAATGTCCCATGCCGGCGGTAAGACTTTTCCAGGTTATTGAGGAGCTCAAAGAAGTAGGAGAATTGATTAAGTCAACTCCTTCGATTAAGGAACTTGAGGAGGGGAAAGAAAGCTTCAAACTTCAAGCTATTCTTGGTACCCAAGAGGATGAGGATCGGATAAAAAATATTTTGAAATCTGTATCTGAAATAAGCGATTGCTCGGTTGAGAGGCATTCTTTAGAGGAAGCCAGAGATGCTGATCGAAGAGAAGCTGATTTGGGAATCGAAGCTCGCGGTAAGTCGCCTGAAGAGTTAAAGCGCATGCAGGCGGCTGTTGCAAAAACGGTTCGAGTGAATATTGAGAGACTTGATAATTTAATGAATTTGGTTGGGGAGTTGGTTATAAACAAGACTCGCCTAGGTCGGATAGGTCATGAACTTCAAGAAAATTATGAGTTGGGAGACATAAGCGGTGATTTAAATACAACCACAGCTTTAATCGGGCAGATAACTAACGGTTTACAGGAAGAAATAACGAAAGCCCGGATGCTACCAATCGAGCAGGTATTTAACAAGTTCCCGAGGATGGTAAGGGATCTCGCTCGTAAGGCGGGGAAACAAGTAGATTTTTATATGAACGGAAAAGAAACTGAACTTGACCGTTCTGTTATAGAGGAAATAGGAGACCCGCTTATCCATATTTTGCGAAATGCGGTTGATCATGGAATAGAAACGGCCGAAGAGCGAAAAAAAGCAAAAAAACCGACCGCGGGAAAAATAATTTTAAGTGCTCGGCAAGAGGAAAGCTACATAGTAATTGAAACCGAAGATGATGGAAGAGGAATCGATGCTGCCAAATTAAAAGCAAAGGGAATAGAAAAGGGTCTTATCGGTGAGCAAGAAGCCGAACGAATGGAGGAAAAAGAAGCTTTTAAATTAATGTTTATGTCCGGCTTGAGCACCTCAAAGAGTGTTACCGATGTTTCTGGCAGAGGGGTTGGCATGGATGTGGTTAGTAATAATGTTAAAAAGGCAAATGGCTCGGTCGATATAGAATCAGAAGTTGGCAAGGGCACCAAAGTTATCATAAAGATTCCCATGACCCTTGCCATTGTAGATGCCCTTCTGGTCTCCTTAAAGGAAAGAACATATGCCATTCCTTTGAACATGGTCAATGAAGTTTTTCGAATGTCAAAAGATGATGTTAAGTTCGTTGGAGGGGATGAAACCACTTTATTAAGGGGCAAAGTTCTTCCACTTTTAAGATTAAGCGAACTCTTTAAAGAAGGCCAAAGCAACATTGAAAAAGATGATTTACACGTTGTTGTAGTTGGTTATAGCGATTATAGCGTGGGGTTGATTGTGGACAGCCTCGTTAGCAAACAAGAGATTGTCATCAAATCGCTAGGTGGTTATTTGGGCGAGACGGAAGGACTTTCGGGCGCAACAATTTTAGGTGACGGAAAAGTTGCTTTGATTGTCGATATTGTTAGTTTGATAGCTAGGTTGGAGAAGAAGAGGAGACATGGATCCAAAAAAGAGGATGAGAAAATTTCTAAATTGAAAAAGGCGGAGGAAAGATGATTACTTTTTCGGAGAACCAAAAGAATATTTTAGGTTATATTGTTGAGCGAAGCATGGATACTTCCGCTAAAGCTCTTTCTGAAATGATACACAGGGAGATTTCTCTTGAGTCTCCCAAACTTGGATTAATTTCTTTAAGTAATATAGTAAATGAAATGGGCGGTTCCGATAATTTGGTAACCTGTATTTGCCTTTCTTTTAAAGGTGATGTGGCGGGGCTTGTTTCAATTATTCTTTCGGAGGAAAGCGCTTTTAAACTTGTTGATATCTTGCTTGGCAACGAACTTGGTGTTACTTCAGAGTTGGATGAAATGGGAAAGTCGGCTTTGGGAGAAGTGGGCAATATTGTCGTCTCTCATTTTCTAAGAACATTAAGTACTCATACTTGGTTGGATCTTCAACCATCTGTTCCTATGGTGGTTATGGATATGGCTGGCGCCATTTTATCATCTCTGATATTAAATGTTGGTGAGTCTCCTGAGGAAATACTCTTTTCTGAGACGGTATTTTCGGATAAAAGTCACGATATCGACAGCAAGCTCTTCTTGTTTGCGGCTCCCAGTGTTCTCAAAAAAATTTTTGAAGTAATTGAGGCCAAGTAGTGGTTAAAGCAACTACTGAAGAATTATCTATTAGTATAGGGATAGGAGAGATGTGTGTAAGCAAGGATAAATCTATGGTTTTTGTGGCGCATGGGCTTGGTTCGTGCGTTGGGATATGTATGTGTGATGAAATAATTGGTATTGGCGGGATGGCTCACATAATGTTACCGAACGATAATGGTGTTGAAACGAGTGTCCCTGTAAAGTTTGCGGATACGGGAATTCCAAAATTGATGAATGAACTTATCGAAGAAGGGGCAAAAAAAAATAGAATGAAAGTGAAAATAGCCGGTGGAGCCAATATGCTTAATTTGCCCGGAAGCTCTGGCCAGTTTGACATCGGTTCCCGTAATGTTGAGATGACAAAGAAAATCTTAAAAGACCTTGGATTAAATATAGCATCTTCTGATGTGGGGGGAAATTGTGGCAGAACTGTTTATTTCTATCCTAGCACAGGAAGGGTTTTAGTAAGAACTATTGGGCAGCAACTAGGAGAAATTTAAAGAAAGGAGGTCGAGTAGTTTATGGGAAAGAATATTTTGGTTGCGGATGACGCAGCTTTTATGCGTATGCGGTTAGCCAAACTATTAACAGAGAGTGGTTATAGTGTTGTTGGGGAAGCTGAAAATGGAAAGGTTGCGGTTGAGAAATTTGAAAAATTAAAACCTGATTTAACAATAGTGGACATAACGATGCCCGTTATGGATGGGATTCAAGCAATCGCAGAGATAAAAAAGGTAGACCCCGACGCCAAAATCATAGTTTGCAGCGCTATGGGTCAACAAAATATGGTTATACAGGCCGTGAAGGCAGGAGCGAAGGACTATGTTTTAAAGCCGTTTCAGCCTGCGCGGGTTCTGGATGCCGTTAGAAAACAAATTGGATAATTTTTTTTGCTTTGGAGGTTAAATTTTTTGTCTAAAACCAATGTATTGGTAGTTGAAGATTCGTTTTTTATGCGAAAAGTGCTTTCGGATATGCTTATCTCTGATCCTGAAATTAATGTAATTGGCACCGCTTCGAATGGGCTTGAGGCGCTGGATAAGATCAAAGAGTTAATGCCCAATGTGGTAACCATGGATATCGAGATGCCTCAGATGGATGGTTTGACGGCGCTTGAGCATATCATGAAGGAAAATCCGCTTCCTGTTATTATGGTGAGTACGCTCACGCAGGACGGATCCGATGCAACGGCTCGCGCGCTTTTGTTGGGAGCGGTTGATGTGGTTCCAAAACCGGTTAATCTTCCGCATATGAATCTACGGGAAATTAAGGATAATCTTATATCAAAGGTTAAAGCGGTGGCTCGTTCGTCTCCAAAGAAGCCGGCTGAACGCTCAAAGGTAATGCGAATTAAATCATCAGTTTCTTTGAGCGACGGGAAGGTTCTTTTGATGGGAGCTTCAACGGGGGGACCAAACGCTTTGTCTCAAGTTCTTTCTGTACTACCGGGCAATTTGCCTTTGCCCGTATTGGTTGTTCAACATATGCCCGATGGGCCATTTACAAAATCCCTTGCCGATAGATTAGATAAAATATCGCAGCTTCAGGTCAAAGAAGCTAACGTTAATGATTCTTTGGAGCCAGGCTTGGTTCTTATTGCTCCAGGGGGGGCTCACATGTTGATAGAGAAAGAGGGCGTTGTGAAATTTAACAAGGGTCCAATGGTTAACGGTGTTCGGCCTTCCATTGATGTGATGATGAATTCGGCTGTTTCAGTCTACGGGAAAAATACCGTTGGGGTAATTCTTACCGGAATGGGTCGAGACGGAGCAGATGGTATGAGATATATTAAGAAAAAAGGTGGTTGCACGATTGTGCAAGATGAACTGAGCTGTGTGGTGTACGGCATGCCCAAGGCGGTCATTGATATGGGAAATGCCGATGTAGTCGTCTCACTTTCAGATATACCGAAGGAGATAATAAGGATACTGGAAAAAAGGTGAAGCAAATTGCAATTATTAGAGAAGGAAAAAGAGTATCAATACTTTAAAAAGAAGGTTTTTGAGCTAACTCAAATCGATCTTAATTCTTATAAAACTCATCAAATACAGAGAAGATTACCGTATATTATAGGTCAAGCGGGGGTCGAGGATTATATTAGTTATGTAAAAATATTAGAGAATGATCCCATACAATTAAAGCGATTTGTTGATTGGGTAACCATAAATGTTTCAGAATTTTTTAGAGATCTCAAAAAATTTGAGGAACTAAGAGACGAAATTCTCCCGCATCTTCTAAGAAAGAGTCCTCGTTTAAAGATTTGGAGCGCAGGGTGTTCCAATGGAGCCGAACCATATACAATCGCTATAATATTAGATGAGTTAACGCCGGGCCTAAAACACAAAATAATTGCGACTGACTTGGATGAAAAAATTTTAGATGTGGCGCGCAATGGTCGGTATCCTATGAAAGAGTTGAGAAATGTCGTTCCCCGCTTGCTAAATAAATTTTTTGTCGTTGATGGCGACGAAGCAGGATTAAAAGGTGAAATAAAGGAGAGAGTCGATTTCAAAAAACATGATTTATTTAAAGATGAATATGAAACCAATTTTGATTTGATCATATGCCGAAACGTGGTTATTTATTTTACCGAGGAGTCGAAATGTAAAATTTACAGAAAGTTTTATGATTCCTTAAAAGCGGGGGGTCTTCTGTTTACTGGAAGCACAGAGAGTCTTATGGGAGGCGCGGCCGCTTTTGGCTTCGAGATGTTTCTCCCATTTTTTTACTTAAAACCTAGCAAGTAAGGAAAGAATATGAAGGATAAGAAAGTTGATGAAAAGGTAAAAAACCTAATAGCGAAAAGAATGTTGACGGAGAATAAAAGGAAAAAAAGAAAAGAGGCCTTGATTAAAAAAATTCTTGCCGATATTGATGATATTCCACCCTTTTCTCAAATTGCGACCAAGGCCTTAAAACTCATAAATGACCCTAAATCTTCTGCGATAGATATTGGGAAAGTAATATCCCATGATCAAGCCCTAACTGCAAAAGTTTTAAGGATGGCAAATTCGGCATATTATGGATTTCCCAGGAAGGTAGCGACGGTTGGAGAAGCAATTGTAATCCTTGGCTATGACACTCTTAAAAGTGTTGTGTTTGCCCTCTCAATGAGAGGTTTTTACGACCGTCCGGCTAAGGGATATGCGCTTCAGAAAGGTGAACTTTGGAGACACGCCGTGGCTTGCGCTTTGACGGCCCGGCTGATAGGCAATTACATAAATTATTATGATTCGGAAGAACCGTTTGTTGCTGGGCTTCTGCATGATGTGGGGAAATTGGTTTTAAGTGATTATGTTAAAGAAGAATATGAAAAGATAACAGATGCTTTAACTTCACAAAACAGCACTTTTCTCGATGCCGAGAGGGCAGTTTTGGGTTTTGAACATCAGGAAATTGGTATGAAAATATCGGAAAAATGGAATCTTCCAGAGAAGATTGTTGAAGCCATCGGGTTTCATCATAACCCGACCGAGGCAAAAATTGACCCTCTGCTTGTATCGATAGTCCATGTTGCCGATTTTATTTGTCTTAGTTTAGGAATAGGGATAGGGGCTGATGGTATGTTGTATGCTTTAGAAGGTAAAGCTCTTGAAATTGTGGGGATAAACTCAACCGAATTAGATGGTTTGATTTCACAGGTCACGGATGCGGTGAAAGAAATTGATTTAATCTTAAATTAAAATGAGGAATAAATTTCACGAAAGGAGAAAAATATGATGTTAAAGGTTGAATTCATTAATCCGTTTATCGAAGCTGCTTACGAAATTATTGAAGCGGAATTGGGTTTAAAGGTTGAAAAAGGGCCATTATCTGTGCATACTTCATCTCAAACCTCCCAGGAGGTGAATGTTCTCGTAGGGGTCACGGGAAAGATAAAAGGGCAGATAATTTATGGTATGACCGAAAAGACAGCTAAAAAGATAGCATCTGAGATGATAGGACAAAAATTACCGCTATTTGATGATCTTGCTCAAAGCGCTGTTGGTGAGCTTGGAAATATGATAACTGGAACGGCGAGTACAAAGTTGGAACAGGCGGGGTATCCATCAGCCCTTACGCCCCCCACCTTGATTTGTGGAAAAAGTGTGATAATTTCAATACTGGATGCTCAGCGTCTTTATATAGTTTTAACTAGCAGTCTTGGAGATATCGAAGTTAGTGTTGCGCTTCGAGAAGGATAAAATTATTGGCAGATGGCTGGAGATCACCACGGGCTAAAGCCCTCGTGATGACAAGGAAAAAGGAAGGTCATTGCGAGCCCCACAGCAATTTTGCGGGGCGCGGCAATCTCAAAAACAGCAGATGGAAAAAGAAGGGTAAAAGGTAAAGTAAGGAATCAGGGGTAAGGATTAAAGGATTAAGGATTAATTCTTCCCCGTCAATGTCTATTACCTGATATCTGGTACAGACCAGGCAGATCTAATGGCGGGCAAGCCAACTAATAACTTCATAACTTAAAAGGAGAATGCATGCAGCCTGTTAGTGGGTTAAGTTTTTTAATTTCTCCCGCCCAAACGTCTGAAGTTACACTCCGATTGGGTGAAATCCTACTGGGAAAAATAGTTGCGTCTTTCGGTAATAAGGTGATCATTAGTCTTCGCGGAGGCAATCTTCTGGCCGAGACAAATCTTACGCTTTTCCCCGGAGATTTTATTAAAGTTAGAGTTGATGAATTAAAAAAGGGCAAGATAATTCTCAAATTTCTTGGAAGGGGAGGAGAATCGCAAATATCTCAATCGGCCAAGGAAACTCCCGGGCGTCTTTCTAACCCGAATGTCTTATTCTCAATTCCTGTTCAATTTGGCGATGAAGTAAAACACGCTCAAATCGGGATATTCAAACAGAAAGAAGGGGACGAATTTTTATCATTGGACAAATCGAGTTACACGCTAGTCTTGTTTTTAGATATGCCAAACATAGGACCAATGAATGTCCTATTGGAAGTCATACACGGAGACATCAATTGCCGGATGGAAGTGGAGAACGAAACCATTGAAAAGCATATCAGTAATCATATTAGAGATTTAATTCGAAAACTTGAAGAGTTTGATTATGTGATCAAAGAAATGGTGGTTTCGGCCTCTGAAAGAAAAACCGAGCCCTTATTCAATAAAATATCAGTGGATATACAGGTGTAACCGTGAAGGAATCAATGCCTCGAAAAAAGAAGTTAAAATCGGCAGTTGCGCTTACTTATGAGCCATCGAAAGATAATGCGCCCAGGGTTATAGCTAAAGGAAAGGGCAAAATTGCCGATAAAATAATTAGTGTCGCTAAGGAGCATGGGGTTCCATTGCATGAGGACCCTTCTTTAGTGGAAGTGCTGAGTTGTCTGGATATCAAGGAAGAAATTCCGGTTGAGCTTTATCAGGTTATTGCCGAGATTCTTGTGTTTGTTTACAAACTCGACAGAGGGCTGGAGAAAAAAATTTGAAACAATAAAGGAATTTTCTTCTTAGCGGCGAATATTGTGGTAAGTGTGATGAAAAACACAACATTTAGTATTGAAAGGGGGTGAAAAGGTTGATTCGTGGACTATACACCGCCGCAACTGGAATGTTGGCGGAGATGAATAAGCATGACGTAATTGCCAACAATTTGGCCAATGTAGATACGGCGGGTTATAAAAAAGACACTTTAACACTTGAGTCTTTCCCTCTGGCTCTCATCAAGGCTGTTGAGGGTGGTCGGGTTAGAAACGCGTCGTCTATTGGATATCTTGGCACAGGAGTTGGTATTTCGGAAACGGTTTTCGATAATTCGCAAGGTGCCATGAAGGAAACGGGCAATAAACTCGATTTTGCGTTAATGGGCGAAGGTTTTTTCGTCCTTGATACACCAAATGGGGAAATGTACACGAGGAACGGGAGTTTTGCGCTAGATGCTCAAGGTCGGTTAGTTGATGCTCATGGCTATTATGTGCGGGGTCAGAATGGTGTAATTCAAATCGATGGCGATGATGTTTCGGTTGACAAAAATGGAAACATAATCGTTGACGGAACGCGGTTGGACTCCTTTAGGATAGTTGAGTTTGGTGAACCTGAAAATGTTTTGAGAAAAGTTGGTGAAAATTTGTTTCAAATCTCAGACGGTTCTGCCACCGCGCCTCAATTAGCTGGCAACGTTGTTGTCAGTCAGGGATTTATTGAGACATCAAATGTGGACGTTGCAAAAGAAACGGTTGGGCTGATAGTTACATTGAGAGCGTATGAAGCCAACCAAAAAGTAATTCAAAGTCATAATGAGATTTTGGGTAAAGCGGTAAATGATGTAGGGAGATTAAGGTAAAAGGCCGGACTGCTTTTGCAGGGGCCTAAAGTTGCTGACTGAATGAAGCGGCTTGATGGTAAATCTCCTCATTTATCCTTATTTTGCCCATCGAAACGTATAGGGAAAGGAGGATAAAATGATTCGTTCTTTATGGATATCAGCTTCGGGGCTGCAAACGCAGCAGATGAGCATCGATACCATAGGCAATAACGTTTCCAACATAAACACCACTGGTTTTAAGAGGGTTATTTCTGAATTTCAGGATTTGGATTATAAAATGACCGATCAGATTGGGTCTTTTCTTCCTGAGGGAATGGGGCTGAATGGCGGGATCCAGATTGGTTGTGGGGTGGGACTGATGGACACACGCCAAATTTTTGAACAGGGCAGCATTGAAAATACGGGAAATCAATTTGATCTAGCCATTGAGGGCAATGGGTTTTTCAGGGTTAAGTTGGCTGATGGAAGTCATGGATATACCCGTGATGGCTCTTTCATGGTAGATGGGGCGACCGGGAGATTAACCACCACTTCCGGATATTATCTCGAACCCCCTATAACCATACCGGACGGCGCGACTTCGATTTCAATCTCTGAAAAAGGGATGGTTTCCGCAATTTTGGAAGGCGAAAGCGCGTCTCAAGAAATTGGTCAGATAAATCTTTTTAAATTTACAAACCCAGCGGGTCTTCAGAGAATGGGCGATAGTTTGTTTGCGGAAACAGTTGTCTCAGGTGATGTTACGCAAAATACTCCGAGTGCAGACGGTTTTGGGACTCTTTGTCAGGGATTTTTAGAAATGTCCAATGTTAATTTGGCCGACGAGATGGCAAAGTTGCTTACGGCATCAAGGGCTTACCAGTTAAATGCGCGAGCAATTAAAAATGCTGATACGATGCTCTCTATTGCGAACCAAATATTTAGGGGTTAATGTGTAATGTAAAGGAGGCCAAAAACTGAAACTTCATAACTGCTCTGAGTGTGGGAAGTTATTCAAATTTATCGGGAGCGACATTTGCCCCGAATGCTTGATCGAATGGGAAAAGGAACTTGACTTGGTTAAGGATTTTTTGCGCAGCAGTAAATTGACGGGGATAGCCGAGATAAGCGCGGCAACGGGTGTTGATTCGGAAAGGATTATAAATTTTATTAAAGAAGGAAGATTGGTTCTTACCACACCTATCTCGGGCGTTGAATTCAAATGTGAGAGATGTGGCAATCTTATTTTATCGGGCCGTTTTTGTTCGGAATGCGCTAAAAATCTTAGCCAAGAGCTTCGAGACAACATTTCTTTTGAATCCAAATCCGGGAGTGGCATGTTGAGCAGGGACACGATAAAAAAAAAGCATGGATCCGAAGATTAACTGGCCTTTTCGTTATAACTGCTAGGGACGTATTGACGAGTTTGGCGAAAAACTATGGTGAAGAAAAAAGGGGATTTTGTCGATAATTTACATAGATATTTTGTTGAGGTGAAAAGGTGATTATTTCAAACAACCAGATCGAAAGAGTTCTTCAAAGCTATATTAAGCAGGTATCTAGCAAGAAAAGTGAAGTGGCCGGCGAACCCAGAAAAAAGGACGAGGTGGCGTCTGTTGAAAGATCTGACAAGGTTTCCATCACCAGGAAAAGCGAGGAATTTCAAAAGGCCATGGAGCTTTATTCAAAATTGCCGGATATTCGCGAAAAAAAAGTGGAAGAAGCAAAAGAGAGAATTGAAAAAGGATCCTATGAAGTTTCCAGCCGTGAAATTGCTGAAAAGATTATCTATCGAAGCGTAGTGGATAAGGTAGTGTAAATCAATTTCTGACTATTTTGGCGAGCAGGTGGTGGATTTATTTGAAGAAAGAGATATTTTCTCTCATAGGTGTTTTAAAGGAAGAGAGAGATTCCTATAAAAATCTTCTTAAAATTGCTCAAGAAGAACAAAAGATTATAGTTTCGGGGACGTTAAATGATCTAGAAGTAATTGTTGCAGCAATTGAAAAGCTTCTTGTGATCTGCGGAGAACTTGAGAGGAAGCGATTGGGTATTTTTAATGTTCTTGTGAGAGATAAAAACTTAGAGGGCATCGAAAATTTGTCGGATTTTTCAGAGCATCTGGATGAGACTTCTTCAAAGCAGATAAGAAAGATACAAAAAGAGATATTCGACACCCTAAAAGAGTTGGGCAATATCAGCAAAAGCAATGCTGAAATACTTGAGAAGAACTTAAATTATGTAGATTTTTTACTTAAATCGATTACGGATGAGCAGGTTTATCAGGAAAACGCAGAGAAGAAAAAGTCTTCTGATGCAAAATTGTTCAATAAAAGAATTTAAACTTAGAGGTGAAAAGTGAGTTCAGCATTTTTCGGTTTAGAAATAGGGATGCGCGCTTTACGCGCCCAGCAAAGAGCTTTGGATGTTACGGCTCACAACATTGCAAATGCAAACACGCCCGGATTCACTCGTCAAAGAGCTGAATTGACAACGACCCCGCCTTTTCCAATGCCGGAATATAACCGTCCCTTAATTGCTGGGCAGGTAGGAACGGGTGTAACTGTAGAGTCAATACAGCGGGCTAGGGATGCTTTCCTTGATGTTCAGATTCGGAGGGAGAATCTTTCTTTGGGAGAATGGAAAGCGGTAAAGGAAACATTGGGGCAGATAGAAGTTATTTTCAATGAGCCCTCTGAAGCGGGTCTCGATAAAGTTTTTGCGGATTTTTGGAATGCATGGCATGAGCTTAGTAAAAATCCCGAAAGTTTGGTTGCGAGGGCAAGCTTAAGAGAACAAAGCGTTACGCTAACCAATGCTGTTAATCATGTCTATTTTCAGCTAGATGAGCTGAGAAATAATTTGGATGGAAATGTTGAAATTCAAGTTGATAAAGTAAACACCATCGCTCGCCAGATCGCCGATTTAAATAAGCAGATCATGAAGATTGAGATAAGTGGGGATAATGCAAATGATTTAAGGGATAAAAGGGATCTTTTGCTGGATGAGCTCTCGGAAATAATTAACTTTACAGCAACAGAGACCGATGACGGGGGGATGGTTATCTACATTCGTGGGCGGCCGCTTCTAGTTAACGACAAGATCGTTGAATTAACCACTCAGGCGAATCCGTTAAATGACGGTCTTCTTGATGTGGTTTGGTCAGACGATCTCTCATTGGTTCAGGTTGAGAAGGGCAATTTGAAAGGAACCCTCGATGCTAGAGATAATTATATACCATACTACATGGGAGAACTTGATGTTCTCGCCGGCACAATAATTACGGAAGTGAACGCTATGCATAACGTAGGTTTTGCTCTCGATGGTGTGACGACGGGTCTCGACTTTTTTACAGGAATAGGGGCTGTCGATATTGCCGTAAATCCCATTTTCTCTGATTTAACTCTCATTGCTGCTTCACAAGGCGGGGAGGCCGGTGACGGCCTTAACGCTTTAGGAATTGCTCAGTTAAAAGATGCTTTAATTATGGCGGGGGGGACTACTACTTTTGGAGAATATTATGAGTCGTTGGTGGCGATCTTGGGTGTAAAGTCTCAAGAGGCCTCGCGCTTGGTGAAAAATGAAGAGCTCCTCGTTGAACAGTTGACCAACCGCCGTGAATCGGTATCCGGAGTTTCGTTGGACGAAGAGGTTGTTAATATGCTCAAATATCAACGTGCTTATCAAGCTGCCTCTCGAGTGATTACGGTGATGGATGAAATGCTCGATAGACTAATAAACAACACTGGTCTTGCTGGAAGATAAATTTTAAAGGGAGTGTAAGGGATGAGAGTTACAAACAAAATGATTGAAGGCTCAGTTTTAGGGAATCTTAATAGCAGCATGGAGCGGATGAGCCGGTATCAAAACCAACTATCCACAGGCAAGCAGTTTAATTTACCCTCTGATGACCCCATCGGTGTGGCGCAAGCCCTATCTCTTAAGTCTGTTTTGAGGGGGATTGACCAATATAAGAAGAATATTGGCGATGCTTTGTCATGGATGGACACAAGCGACTCAGCGATGGGTGATGCGGTGGACGCCTTGCAAAGCGCTAGAGAAACAGCGGTTCGTGGTGCTAATGACACATATTCCCAGAAAGACAGGGATATCATGGCAAGGGATATCGAACAGCTTCTCGATAGACTTATCTCCGTTGCTAATACTTCTTTTGGAGGGAGATATGTTTTCGCTGGTCATCGTACAACAACCGAGCCGTTTACTCCCGTTGGGTCACCCATCACGGCCGTTAATTACAATGGCGATATCGGAAGCATCGAATTTGAAGTGCAAAAGGGCATTAATGTTGCCACAAATATCTCCGGGGTAGATATTTTTCAAGGCGCAACTGATGTGTTTCAAACTTTAATTAATTTAAGAGACCATTTATTGGCGGGCAATACCGCTTCAATAGGTGCGGATATGGGAGCGTTAGACGATGCTATGGAGCAGATTCAAAATAATAGGTCGATAATCGGGGCAAGAATAAACCGTTTGGAGGCGACCGAGGGACGGTTGACAGAACGCTCGCTGAGCTTAATGAAACTTCTTTCTGAAAAAGAAGATGTTGATATGGCGGAAGTGATAATGAGCCTAAAAATGGAGGAAAATGTTTATCGAGCGGCTCTTTCTTCGGGCTCGATGGTTATACAACCCTCTCTTCTTGATTTCATAAGATAAGTTTTGTATGGTTGGTGAATCTCTTTGATAATAGGGCAAATTAGCATTAAGATGGAGTTCCCCAGAGTTTTTATTAATTCCAGCGGGCCCAGGTCTGAAATTGGCCTAAAAACTTTTACCGAGATTGGTGAGACAGGCAAAGCGTTGGGTCACCAGATGGCGTTAAGCGGCATTGCTCGGAGGGTCCAAGAAGGGGATAGGATGCAGGGGATCGAGATGGGCGGAAACCCTATTGCAGAGATTGCACAAGAATCGTTCAAAGAAACACCTGATTATAATGTTGGGCTTATACCAAAAAGCCGACCAGAAATTTCAGTAAAGGAGGGTAAGATTAACGTAGAGATAGTTGTTTAATGCATTCTCTGCGTTTTCGTTATGGAACAGGTAAAATCGGAGGCTAAAATCGAAAAAATTAAAACCACTCGCTTTGGTGAGATTGAAATTGATAAAGACAAAATCATAAATTTTACAGAGAGCTTGCCCGGTCTTCCCGAGAGTCAAAAATTTATATTGTTACCCCACAAAGAGGAGAGTCCTTTTATGTGGTTTCAGTCAACCGAATTGCCGGATTTGGCGTTCATCGTGATGAATCCATGTCAATATCTGGATAATTATGAGCCAAAAGTAGCCATAGATGATCTTTCCATTCTCGGTTTTGAAAATTTTCCTGATTCAGGGGCTTTGCTCCTTGGGTTGGTCTCTATACCAGATGATCCCAAAGAGATGACCATAAATTTAATGGCTCCAATCATCTTAAACCTTAACTCGAAGACGGCAAAACAAGTGGTGCTTGAGAACGAAGATTATCCCATAAAGCATAGAATATTTACGGAAGATTAATGATTTTACATAGAGGCTTGGAGAGATAATGCTTGTTTTATCGCGCAAAAAAGATGAAAGCATAGTTATTGGAAACAATATTGAAGTAATGGTGGTTGGGGTTGAAGGCGATCATGTTAAGCTTGGGATAAAAGCGCCAAAAGATGTCTCCATTTACCGAAGAGAAATATATGATCAAATTCAAGCCGCCAATATAGAAGCCGCCTCCGCGTCGCCAGAGGTTTTAGAGAACGTTAGTTTAGAAATTGGAAAGCAAAAAAAGAAGAAAAAATAAGAGATTATTTAAATAGTGGTGGATAATGAGCGGAATTTTTGATGACAAAACAGTATTAGTTACGGGCGGGACGGGCTCTTTTGGAAAAAAGTTTACAGAAATAGTTTTACAAAACTATAAGCCCAAGAAGCTCATAATTTTCAGTCGTGATGAGCTAAAACAGTTCGAAATGTCCCAAAGGTTTAATGATAAATGTCTGAGGTATTTTATTGGGGATGTAAGAGATAAAGAGAGAATCCATCGGGCTTTTCACGGTGTTGACTACGTTATTCATGCCGCGGCTTTAAAGCAAGTCCCCGCTTGCGAGTACAATCCCTTTGAAGCTGTTCGAACAAACGTTATTGGGGCACAGAACGTAATTGATGTCGCTATTGATCAAGGGGTTAGCAAAGTAATAGCTTTAAGCACCGACAAAGCTGCAAATCCCATAAATCTTTATGGGGCTACAAAATTGTGTTCAGATAAACTTTTTATAGCAGGAAATGCATATTCCGGAAAAGCAAAAACGAGATTTAGCGTTGTGAGATATGGCAATGTGGTTGGAAGCAGAGGAAGTGTCATACCTTTTTTTGTTAAGAAAAAGCAGAGTGGAAAAATTCCTATAACTGATAAGCGAATGACTCGATTTTGGATCACTCTCGAACAGGGTGTAAAGTTTGTGATCAAATGTTTTGAGTTGATGTGTGGCGGCGAAATATTTGTTCCGAAGATACCCAGTATGAACATTATAGATTTGGCAAAAGCCATAGCCCCCGATTGTGAGTTCGAATTTATCGGTATACGTCCAGGAGAGAAGCTTCATGAAGTTATGATTCCCAAAGACGAATCGCGGCATACGCTTGAATTCGATGATTTCTATGTGATGCAGCCGAATTTTTATTGGTGGAAAAGCAATAACTGGAAGGATGGTAAAAAGTTGCCAGAAGGGTTTAAATATGCGAGCGATACAAACGATAAAAGGTTAACGGTGGAAGAATTGCAAACTATGATTGAGGAGTAAATAAGGATTAAAGGATTAAGGGATAAGGATTAAGGAGTAATTCTTTCTTGTCAGTGCGCCTGCCCGCCTCTAGTGGGAGCGACCGGAGGGAGCGTGGCAATCTCCTGATTTTAAAAATGTTTTTAAATTTAACTTTTGCATTTTGCAATTTTCCTGCCTGCCGGTAGGCACGGCATTTTCCAATGGAGCGCCTGCCTGCCGATAGGCATGGATAGCGACTACTGACTAATAGGGTAAAGGGTAAAGTAGGGATTAAGGGATTATGAACTGGAAAAAATTAAAAGTTTGGCAGAAATGTCACAGTTTGGTGTTGAAAATTTATGAAATTACCACAGGATTCCCAAAAGAAGAAGTTTATGGATTGACCAATCAACTAAGAAGGTCTTCGGCTTCAGTGCCTGCGAATATTGTAGAGGGTCAATCAAGGGATACAACTAAGGAGTATTTGTGTTTTCTTTATAATGCAAGAGGCTCTGTTGAAGAAACAAGATATCATATATTTTTAGCAAAAGAGCTTGGTTATTTAGGAAACGACAAGTGTTTGGAGTTAGAAAAAGAATATGAAGAAGTGAGTAAAATGCTAAACGGTCTTATTGGTAGTTTAAGAAAAGGGGGAAGAAAGGATTAAGAGATAAGATAGAGGCAAAGATTAAGGGGTAAAGTAAAGTTTAGCTTATCCCTTTAATCCTATCCCTTTAATCCTATTAAAATGATTCCTTATAGCCGTCAATTCATTGATGAAGACGATATTGATGCTGTCGTCGGTGTTTTGCGTTCCGATTGGATTACCCAAGGCCCGAAGATTCAAGAGTTTGAAAAAAAATTGGCATCCTGCTGTGGTTCCAATTATGCTGTGGCGGTTTCTTCCGGGACAGCGGGCCTACATATAGCTTGTCTTGCCGCAGGGATAAAACCTGGTGATGAGGTAATCACTTCACCGATAACATTTGTTGCTTCAGCGAATTGTGTTTTATATTGTGGCGGAAAACCCGTTTTTGCTGATGTTCAAGAAGATACGGTAAACATTGACCCAGAAAAAATAAAGAAGCAGGTTAGTGAAAGAACTAAAGCTGTTATTCCCGTTCATTTTGCTGGTCATCCCTGCGACTTGGAAGAAGTTAGTGCAATTGCGAGAGAGCATGATTTAATTTTAATTGAAGATGCATGTCATGCTTTAGGAGCAGAATACAAAGGGCAAAAGATAGGCTCTTGTAAGCATTCTGATATGACTGTTTTTAGCTTTCATCCTGTGAAGTCAATTACTACGGGCGAAGGCGGAGCCATTCTAACCAACAGGCAAGATCTATACGAAAAACTTTTAATGTTGCGGTCCCATGGTATTACCAAAGAACCCAACAAATTTCTAAATAAAGATAAGGTCTTTTTCTCTAATCCTGAATCCTTAATCCTTAATCCTAATTCCTGGTATTACGAGATGCAGGAGCTTGGATTCAATTATCGGTTAACAGATATCCAGTGTGTTTTAGGAATGGCTCAGCTTAAAAAGCTAAATAAATTCATTGAAAGAAGAAGAGAAATTACAGAAATTTATAAAAACAATTTTAAGGGCAATGAATTTTTTAATCTCCCCAAAGAAAGAGACCATGTTAAATCTTCGTGGCATTTATATCCTATCAAATTGAAGAATGATTACAAAAAAGAGAGAAGACGAGTTTTTGATAAGTTGAGGGAGAAAGGGTTGGGTGTTCATGTCCATTATATTCCCGTTTATCGCCAGCCCTACTATCAGCGGTTGGGTTACAACACGACGATTTGTCCAAAGGCTGAGAATTTTTATCAAAGAGAAATAAGCATTCCTTTGTATTATTCTATGTCTGCTGGAGAAATAGATTATGTTGTTGATACTATTTTAAAGACATTCAAAGAAATTCAAGCGAGCGAATAAGCACAGCTTTTAATATAAAGTACTTTGGATGGGATTTGAGAGGATCCCGTCTCTTTGCTTTTATTATGATGTTATTAAGGGATAATAATGAAAAAAAAGATTGATCTGCTTATTTTTACCGAAGCTTCAAGCAGTTTGGGTCATGGGCACGTTATGAGATGTAAAGCATTGGCTGACGAGGCTAGAGAACAGGGGATTAACGTAGGTTTTTTTACTCAAGATAAATATATGGTCAACATACTTCAGTCGTTGGAGGAAGATAGCATAATTGATTTTGAATGTAATTTTACTCCCCGTTTTGTTATCCGTGATTTTAAAAACGGGAGTTCTCTTCGAGAAGTTCAAAGATATCTTTCTAAAAATTGTATCGTTTTACTCTTAGATGAACTTGGACAATCACGCGCCATCGCTTCATTGGTTTCCGATGTTTTTATGACATCTCAAAGAAGTCTGAAATATCCTCATAGCGAAAATACAAAGTATTTGTATGGTTTAAATTATGCGCCGCTCAAAAAACAGTTCTCAAAAAATCATGGCGCAGCTAATCCCGGGAGTTCTATTCCTGGACGACTCCTTGTTTCCTTTGGTGGGAGCGATCCCTTTTCTATTACAAAACATTTTATCGAAGCTCTCAATTATGTAGGGTTTTGTGGACCCGCAACTGTTGTGGCAAGTAAGATGAGCCCCGATTTTAATCATATTGAAGAGATTTTGTGTGGATGGAAAGAGAGTGAGATATTAGATAATGTTACCGATATGTCTTTACATATGAAATATTGTGATATAGCTGTTACCAAATTGGGCATGATTATGCTTGAAGCATTTTGTATAGGGTTGGGATGCATTACTATTGAGCCTACACCTGCTCATTTAGCTCTACAAATGGATCAAGCCCTTTTTTATAATTCATGGCCTGTTGTTGGTCTTGGGCTGGCAAATGAATTAGATTTTTTTAAAGCGGCTCACAAAACTATGGAATTACTTCATAATCCCAACGAAATGTCCATGCTTGCTCAGCAGGGGGCCAACTTGGTAGATGGTTTAGGAGCTAAGAGAATTATTGAAGAACTATTGATGCTCGAAAGGGAAAATTGTGTCGTTAGGTAAAAACAAAAAAACGATTGCTATTATACAAGCACGAATGGGTTCTACGCGGCTTCCAGGAAAGGTTCTTTTACCCCTTGCGGGCAAGGAGGTATTGTTCCATATTCGGGAACGGCTTTTAAGAGTTGAGAATATTGACAATGTTGTTATAGCCACCACAAGCGCAGACGCAGACCGTCCTATTGTTGATTTTTGTCATCGTAATCACATAGATGTTTTTATTTATGATGGCAACGAGAACGATCTTCTTGGCCGTTATATTTCTTGCGGACAACACAACAATGCGGATATTATTGTTATGGTAGATGGAGATTGTCCGCTTATACATCCACCTACAATCAAGAGAATGGTACAAGCTTGTTTAAAAAATCCTTCAGCCGAGTATTGCAAACTTGATGAACACTCCATTGAAGGAGGGGTTGCCGTTCTTCGTCTTACCACTTTCTTAAAGATGGCACAATTAACTGAAGACCCTTCGCATCTGGAGCATGCCACATTATTTCTTATGGAGAATCCCCGCCTTTTCTCAATAGTTAATGTTTTTTGCGAAGAGAAATTTTTAAACATTAAACATCGTCTATGGCTCGACACTCCCTCGGATTATTGCTTTCTCTCAGAAGTTTACGAAAGGTTGTATAAACCAAATAAGATAGTTGATCTAAACGAAGTGATAGACTTGATTCAAAAGGACGAAAAACTTCGCTTAATTAATGCACATGTAACTCAAAAAGATGTTCGAGAAAAAAATCTTCCCTTGCTCATAACAACTCATGGATTAAATAGCAAGCAAATGGAACTAGCTTGGGGGCTGACTAAAATTCTTATTGAGGTTTATCATATCTCCGTTAGGATTTTTGATGAAAATTTAACTTTTCAAGAACAGGGGGAATGGCACAAATTTGCCATATTATCAGGCGAACCACTTCAAAAAAGAGAAGCGTTACTAGAACTTAGCTCAAGCTTAGAATCGTTTAACATTCAAACGGCTATTCCAAACGGAGAACCTCATGTAAGAGCGGGATTGGCAGGTAAGGTCGATATAGTGAATTTAGCCAAACTCATAGCCTGCTATGTTGGTTATCGAGATTGTCAAAGTAGTTATTTTATGGCCGTTCAGCGGTCCAGCGAAGATGATAGTCATTTGGAGATGATATCTTCTTGCCCCCTATGTGAAAGCAAGCATCAGAAAAATATTTGGACGTTCAAAACGGGAGTTATCAATGGAATTTGCTTAGATTGCGGGCACGTTTATCTAACACGCAAACATTCTCAATCGGCTATTGAGTCTCATTACAAGGATTTCGGTCAAAGTTATACCAATGATTATTTAAAAGATCAATCCAATGCCATTTTTGAGATGGCACGCAGCCGACATAAATTTTTACAACAACATCTATCCAATAAGCCCAGCAGTTTATTGGAAATAGGTTGTGGGTATGGGCATTTTTTGAGTCTTGCTGGTGAAAATCGTTTACGGGTGGGGATAGAGCCATCTCATGAAGAGGCGTTTTTTGCGCGTAAGTATTTTGGGATTAGTGAAATCTGGGGGTGCGGTTACGAACAATTCTCAATAATTCCGCCAAGTTGGCCAAAGGATGGATTTGATTTAGTATGTTCTTTCCATGTTTTGGAACATCTGGAAGAACCACATCTTTTTTTAAAATTTGCTAAGCGGGTGCTTCATAAAAACGGGTGTTTGTATCTGGCGGTACCCAACCTATTTACTCTTTCTCCTGATTTAATTGAGCTATCTTTTTTATCTCAAAGTTTGCATCTGCACACTTTTTCTCCTGATACCTTATCGTTTCTTCTTGCCAAAGAGGGTTTTGAGGTTATAAGGGTAACTGAAGAAAGTTCTATCCCGATGCTTCGCAGCAGTTTTATTGTAATTGCTCGTTTGGCCTCTTCTTCCCAGCTTAAACCTTCTAAAGAAAATATCGAAAAATCGCTTTGTGTTTCGAACCATTTCCATCGATCTTTAGGTAGGCGAATTCAAAGGATAGAGAAGGCATTTGATGGATGGGCATCCCTTGGTAAGAAGGTGGCTATCTATGGAGGCGGCATCCATACAAAAGCTTTATTGGAATTATCGGATATATCTCCTGATAATATCGCTCTAATTATTGACGATGATCCAATAAAGCATGAAAAAACCTTGCACGGGATACCGGTATATGGTTTTGAACAGGCCATGACGCAAAAAATGGATGTTATTGTTGCTTCATCTTTAGCGTCGGAACACCTAATTTATGAACGGCTTCTTAAAATTGTCCCTAAAAATATTGATATAATAAGAATTTATGAAGATTTATTGGGAGTAGAAAATAATTATGAAAGCTGATTCTAAAAACTATGTGTTGATTGTTGGCGCCGGCGATCTAGTGATGCCCGCCTATAAGATTGCTCGAGAAGAGCTTGGTTTGGGCGTCATTGCTTTGGACTATAATCCCAAAGCACCCGGAATGCTTTATGCCGACAAATCCCTCCTTGTTAGCACCAAGGATGTTCAAGCGGCAGTAGATGCGGCCAAGGAAATTAGCAAAAAATGTAAGTTGAAGGGAGTTTTTACTTGTGGCGCTGATGTGGAAGTTACCGTAGCGGCCATAGCGGAAGCGCTATCGCTTCCAGGGATTCCAGTTGAAGTAGCTAGACGGTGTAACAACAAACTTTTAATGCATAAATATCTCGATGATAAAGGATTTAAGGAAAAGGCAAACTATCTGGTGGCCAACAATTTAACAGAGGCCTATAACGCTGCGAAACTAGTGCAATTCCCCTGTGTTCTTAAACCGATTGGCAACTGTGCCTCTCGTGGCATTCAACGTATTGAGAAACCCGAGGAAGTAGAAGCGGCTTATAAGCTGGCTGTCAATTATAATGAATTTTATGGAGGAAAAATTCTTGTTGAAGAATGTCTCGAGGGAACCAAACATACGGTCGAAATGATAGTTTGGAACAATCAGTGGCATTTATTGTCAATTATAGATACTCACTATATTTCACCTCGCTGGCCATGTGAGACAGGCCTCAACACAACCTTACTTTCTAAAGAATTACAAGAACGCTCATTTCAATTTTCTAAGCGTCTTGCAGATCTAGTTGGTATAAATTTTGGCGCTCATAAAGTGGATATCAACATAGTCCCCGATGGAAAGATAAAATTAATTGAATTAACCGCCAGACTATCAGGAGGATTCCACTGTCAGTATGCTTCACCGCTCGCTTTTGGTAGTCATGATATTCGAGCCGCGCTCAAATTAGCAATCGGGCAACCTTTGGATTTCAACGACATTCAGCACAGGTATGAGAAAGGATCAGCCGTTAAGGCTGTCTTCCCCGATCAGGGGCGAATAACATCAATTTCGGGTGTGGAAGAAGCAAAAAAATCTCCAGGGGTGGAGGAGATATTTATATGGAAAAAAATAGGAGATCAGGTGGGACCTTTTCACAATTCAGCCGATAGGCCAGCTTTTGTAATTGCTAAGGGCGAAACGACGGATGAAGCTATAGCTAACGCAAAGCGCGGCGCGGCGCTAATTAAAATTCAGACTAAATCAAATGGAGATTAAAATATGAAATCAAAAACCGATTCATATTGCGTTGTTGCGCAGGCGAGTCCCGATGAAATCTTAGGTGTATCCAAACCCGATGACCTTAACTTAATAGATCTTATACAATGGCCATCAATTCAAGATGTCATGGTTTTAATGCCTGAGCTTAAAGGATGCAGGGAAGCAGAAAATAAACTTACGAGCTGGGGGTTTCGTTCATTTGTAGGAGATACTTATAATGTTTGTTCTCGTATCGTGGATGCTCACAAGAATTTTACCAACCAGGAATTTGCTGTTCGTGTTTTAGTTATTTGGAAACATATAGATTTAGAATATGTGGATAGCTTGGTTTCACAAATGAGGCGCATCAATTGTGATCTTGTTGTAGCGCCAATGGATTTTGATATTACAATGGCTGCCGATGTGGCTTCGCTGAATGCTTTGGAGCGAATCGGGGCAATGTCAGGGAATTCCCAAGAACTATCACGCGCGAAATTCAACCCTTGGGGGTATATGGAAATGCATCCTGAAATATTTCAAGTGGAACATCTTGAACCGGCTCCCAAATATTCCGATGAAAAATGCAAGAAAATACTTTCTCAACAACGTTGCCATCCCGAAAACGAATTTTTTGGACGCGACTATTCGGGCTCACGTTATCATTTTATTGTTGAACATATTTCTCCCGGGTTGAGAATTCTTGATATTGCCTGCGGCTCGGGGTTTGGTTCAGAGCTTCTATCTCGAAAAGCGGCCTTTGTTCTGGGAGTTGATTATTTGAAACCATATATTAAGAAGGCGCGTGAGCGTTACCCGGGAAACGATACATTGCAATTTATGGTTGGAGATGGGCAAAAATTTCTTTATCTAGATAAATGCGAACAATTTGATTTGGTAGTTTCGCTTCATACATTGGAGCATGTTCCTGATGATAGAGCTATGTTGAGTTCCCTTTATAATAATCTTAGGCCAGGCGGGCAACTTATTATCGAGGTGCCATTACAGTGTTCTCGGCCTCTCGGTATCCCCATAAACCCTTATCATTTAAGGGAATATAATAAAGAGCAAATAATTTGCCTTGCAAAAGAGGCTGGATTTCAAATTACAAAACTTGTAGGGTCTAATCGTTCAT
>DSBK01000013.1 GCA_011046085.1 Actinomycetota bacterium | reverse complement strand
TCAGCTTTGCTATGATTGTCATGTTGATGATAAGGTACCGGCATCCGATTATAGTTATAGGGGTAAGAACTCTTATATCGTCTCGGGCCACGGGGAGAGCACAAGCGATGGAAATATCTGGCCCACAACCGCCGATACCGGAGCGGGTCTTGGGACGGGTGGAGCGGAGGTCAAACAGTGCATCAACTGTCACAATCCTCACGGAAAAGATAGGGGAGACGGAACCGCCTATAGTTATCTGCTTTTAAGGTGGGGATATGGAACGGGCACCTACAAGAGCGATGAAGAGTATCTGTGTTATGGAGTAGCCTCCGGAACTTCGAAAGGAACTGGCTGTCATTCTCAAGGGTTTGCTTACGATATTGCCGATACAACCTTCTACGGAAGCGGAACGGTAAATATTTGGGATTTATTCCATCCCACAAGCTATATAAGTGCTACGGCGGTTGCTAGCACGGCGAAGATTAATCAAATACATGATGTTGAATATCTTTCTCAGAATGCATTTGGTTCAAAAATTGAATGCGATGATTGTCACAATCCACACATCAATAACGATGATTACGATTATTCTACAAAGAGTAGAATAGTGAATCCTGATGATAAAAAAGTCAATTTTACGACAAAATATGCGACTTCAAATACTTATGGCGCAAGTTCGTATAGAAGCGCGGCAACGGATTTGGACCCCGCCTTTGGTAAGAATTTGCCCGATTTTGTTGCTTTCTGTTTGGCTTGTCACGATAATACCTTGCCTTCATCGGTTGCCTGGGGAACGGCTGGGGCAACCAAAGATATAAACAGCGTTTACTTTTCAATTGACCAGCATGGTTCGATAAACGGTTATGGCGGTACCAGGGGAACGCTCAAAGCTCCTTGGCAGAATGGTGCTTATCCTTATGCCGCTTTAAACTGCACTGATTGTCATGACCCGCACGGCTCCGATGGCTTATATCACCTAAAAAAATCAATCGTAATAAACGGAACAACCTTAACAACCAGTGGGGGTTTAACTGAATATATTGTTGTAAACAATAATTATGGTAATTCGGGCACAGGCGGCTCTTTTAACGGTTGGTGCAGTTTTTGCCATAATATAAATTTTCACGCAGGAGGTTCAACGAGTTGTTCGAGTTGCCACTTTCACGGCTCAGGTAATTTTTAATTGTTAATGAAAAACTTTCTGGGGTCAGGCCTGAATAAGTTGAATAACTTTTTAACTTTTGAAAAAATGAGACTTAAAAAGAGAATTAATTGACAGAGCAATAGATTATATCTGAGAAACGATCTTATCCACTTTATAAACCAATGCCCTGTCTTTTGCTAATTTTTTCTCCATTCTATTTAAAGCGCGAGTAATGGATGAGGTATCTTTTTTTAGAAATCTTGCCACTTCTGCACATCCATACCCCAGTTGTCTTACGGAAATGAATATAAAAAGGTTTCTTGCTTCGACTACTTTACTTTCCCTGTTTGAGCTTTTTATGCTTTCTTCGGCAATTTTGGTTAGATCGGCAATCACTTTAACTAACTTAATTAAGCTGCTTTTTTTCTCAAACTCTTGGGTTGTTTTTGTTCTTTTCTTTATTTCTTCTATGAATTCTTCTCTTCCTAGACACTGTTGTTCGGACAAATTATAGAATTCTTCTTTATGTCTTGCATCTTTCTCCTCGAAAATAAATTTTAAATATAGTTCTCTAGCTTTACTTTTATTTTTGGAAAACATTAAGAGCATTTTATCTGTTTCAATAAACTTTATTCTCTTTTTATCCAGATAAACAGGATGACTGCTCCATGGATACTTACTGGGACAGTCAACCATTTTTGAGCGTACCGGATTAAGATGGATATATCTTATAAGCTCCAGAAGATAAGGGTCTTTTTCACAGAGAATGGCTTTATACCGTCCCTGGAAGAGATGCCCAACTCGATTGTATCTGCGATTAAAGTATTGAGTATAACTTTGCTGAATGCCTTGCATTATTTTTGAGAGAGGGGTGTCTCCTGTTTCTAAAAGAAGGTGGATGTGGTTTGTCATGAGAGCGAAAGCGTAAAGATGAAATGACGTACGTTTCTGATATTTTTCTAAAAGGTACATGTATTTCAGATAATCTTTACTCTCTCTAAATATGTCTTCTTTGTTATTGCCTCGGGCGATAATGTGATAGAGCGCTCCGGCAAATTCAATTCGCGGTTTTCTTGCCAACGTGTCTCCTCCATCGTTTTCTTCAGTTTAAGTAAATTCAGCGGAGTTTGTCAAGTTTGTCAGGCCTGACCCCTTATCCCAAAAGACAAACCCATCTTCCTTGTGTTAAAATTGCTTTCGGTGATTTAAGGTGATTACGGAACTTAAACGGGATTTAAAAAAAGTAGAAGAAGCTCTAAGGCGTGAGGTGGCAAGTGGTCACGAGATTGTTTTATCTGCTGAGAAAGAAAAAACCGATCTTCTCTGCGCAAAATTGCTTTTATTGTCGGCTAAGTTTGGCAACTATGATTTTAAAAAACTTCTTCCCGCTGCTTTAGCGGTCGAGTTTTTTAATTTCGCCTTTAAAAAGCATTATAGCCATCAGCCCCGCCAGCGGCGGGCAGGCATCACAGCCATCAGTCATCAGCAAACAAATTTTTCCCTTATAATAGGCGATTTTTATTATGCGAAGGCAATTTCTCTCGCCTCTTCCCTAAACAACGTAAGGGCAATTGACATTTTAGCTCAAACTATTTTGAGTTTTGCCAGGGGAAATTCGGAAAAACTGAGTGTCGCTGAAAGGTTAAGAGAGTCAGCTGTTTTGTATCAGACGTCGTGTTGGCTCGGTACCTTAATTAGTGGGGCGGATGAAAAAGTTGTCGAAACTTTGAAGGCCTACGGAATTAATCTTGGGATGTTTTATGAAATCAAAAAAAGGTCAAATGACACTGCTGAAACTTATAAGAATAATATCCTCAAAACCCTACGTTTATTGCCGGAAAACGATGCTAAAAAGGAACTTCAGTTGCTTATTCCCGATTAATTTAATGTGAGATTGCCGCGCCCCTTGGGCTCGCAACGACGGGCGCTTTCGATAATTTTCAACCCCTTTTTTCTTCCAAGTCTTTACTGTAAAATACTTAAGTTCGTAAATTTTTTTTGGAGGTAGGTAATTTTGTCTAGAACGGATTTGATTTTGCTTCACGCTCCAAGCGTTTACGACTTTCGGGAGCGCTCCATCATGTACGGTCCTGTTGCCGACCTGATACCGTCGGCTCCAATATTCGAGATGTATCCGGTGGGTTTTTCCACGATAGCCGAGTACCTTAATCGTTACGGACATAAGGTTCGCGTCATAAATATCGCGGTAAGAATGTTAAAAGATAAAAAGTTCGACGTGGAAAAACTGATTCAATCTCTTAAACCAAAAGCATTTGGAATAGATTTGCATTGGCTTCCTCACGCGCATGGAAGCATCGAGATTGCAAAAATTGTTAAGAAATATCATCCGAACATACCCGTTATCTTTGGAGGTTTTTCATCTTCCTATTTTCATCGCGAGCTGATTTCTTATTCTTGCGTTGACTACGTTTTGCGAGGCGATTGCACCGAGGAGCCGTTTTGCCTTCTTATGGAGTGCATAAAAGAGAAAAGGTCGGTTGAAAATATTCCCAATCTTACCTGGAAGAATGAGCGGGGCGAGATACACGAGAATCCCATAACCTATGTGCCCAAAGATATAAATTGGACATCCATGGATTTCAGTCACATGATGAAGTCGGTCATAAAATATAGAGATATGGTAGGTTGTCTGCCCTGGAAGGATTGGTTAAAGATACCTTCAACCGCGGCGTTGACGTGCAAAGGATGCACCAGAAATTGCACTTTTTGTGGCGGCTCGGCTTTTACCTCAAAGAATTTTTATGGGAGAGACAAAATTGCCTATCGCGATCCAGAGCTTGTAGCGGGGGATATAGCAAATATTCAAAAAAGTTTAAAGAGCCCAACCTTTGTTTTGGGCGATTTAAGACAAGCGGGCGATGATTATGCCGACAGATTTTTTGAAGCCGCGAAAGAGAAAGGCATCACCAACCAGGTAGGATTGGAGTTTTTTACACCTCCACCGGAAGATTTTTTCAAAAAGGCAAAAGATGCTCTTCCTCACTATGCGATGGGCGCTTCCCTGGAGTCTCACGATCCCGAGGTCCGCAAAGGCTCCGGCAAGACATATACCAATGAGGAGGTTGAGGCGAGCATCGGCTGGGCGCTCGAAAACGATGTTGAGCGTTTTGAAATCTACTACATGACAGGTCTGCCATATCAAACTGCGGAGTCGATTTTAGATACTCCGAATTATTGTGAATACCTTTATCAGAAATTTAACGGCGATAAGAGGCTTTTAATGTTTCTTTCACCCATGGTTCCCTTTTTGGACCCGGGGAGTCTAATTTATGAAAATCCTGATAAGTATGGATATACTATAAAATGCAAAACCCTTGAAGAACATAGGCAGGCTCTTCTTAAACCAAGCTGGAAACATGTTTTGAATTATGAAACCAAGTGGATGACTCAGGATGAATATGCCTATAGTACCTACGATGCTATGATTGGTATAAATAAGGTTAAAGCTAAATATGGTGTGGTTTCCGAGGCGGAAGCAAAGATGATGGACGAAAGGCTTATCTTTGAGAAGGATTTGATGAAACAAATAGACGAGATCGTGCTTATTGAGGATCTTGAGTTAAGAGAAGTAAAACTTAGAGAACTAAAAAATAAAGTTGATAAATACAGCGTTGCGCCGGATGCAAATAAATATCTGGCACTTGATTGGTTAAATCAACTATTTTCAGGAAGCAGATTGGGCAATTTAAGCATGTTTAATTTTAAACCTCTTGGGGTACTCCGCGCTTTATTGATGCCAAGCAAGGCGGGAGATTAGATTGATTAAGACGGATTTAAAAGAAAAATATGTTCAGTCCGCTTTTTCCAAAATAGCGAAACGCTATGATTTGACAAATTCTCTTTTAAGTTTTGGTCTCCACCACTTTTGGAAAAATTTTACCGTGTCTCAATTGGAAAATGTTTCTGAGGGGGAATTTCTTGATATTTGTTCGGGAACAGGAGATTTGGCTATTAAAACAGTTGAAAAATTACCAGGGGGCAAAGTTAAAGCACTCGATTTTTGCAAAGAGATGATTGATTTTGGAAAAGCAAAGGCCGTAAAATCAGGATTGAATAATAAAATAGAGTTTATTCATGGTAATGCTGAAAATCTCCCGTTTGAGGACGGTTGTTTTGATGGCACAACGGTTGGATTTGGAATACGCAATGTTAAGCATATCAATAAAGCTTTCAATGAGATGTATAGAGTTTTAAAACCTGAAGGCAAAGCAGTTTGCTTGGAATTTTCAACTCCGCCATCTTCTCTATTTAAATCCATCTATCTTTTTTATTTGTCTAACATTCTTCCCGTTATAGGCGGTTTGTTCGGAGGAGATTTTGATTCTTATAAATATCTTTCAACTTCCATCAAAGAGTTTCCTAACCAGGAAAGATTGAAGAAAATTATGGAGGATGCCGGCTTCAGGGATGTTAAATACCACAATTTAACCTTTGGGATTGTGGCAGTACATGTAGGTATAAAATCTAATTAGGAGAACGATGTCAAAAGATTATTTATTGCTGCCTCAAGTAAAAAAGGATTTAAAAATCGTTGAGGAAGAGCTTGCAAAAGTTGTGGCGGCGGACGGCGTCAAACTAGCTGAATCTTCTTTAACCACACTTAGAGCGGGAGGTAAGCGGCTAAGACCAATTCTTGTTCTTTTGACAGGCATGACAAATAATTATGATTTGTCATGCCTGATACCAGCGGCTACGGCTATTGAGTTGGTACATACTGCTTCGTTAATTCACGATGATGTTTTAGATGAAGCCGATACGCGGCGTGGTTTCCCGACCGTGAATGCCGCCTGGGACGCTGAGACCGCCATTTCCACCGGAGATTATCTTTTTGGAATTGCCTTTGAGGTTCTCTCAAAACTTGGCAATTCGGATATTGTGAAGGTAATGGCCGATGCAGTTTTGGCGTTAAGTGTTGGGGAACTGCATCAGATGAGAACATGCCATAGTTTAAATCAAACCATAGATGACTATTTAACCAAGATAAAAAACAAGACCGCCCTATTATTTTCGGCTGCGTGTTTGGTGGGAGCCACTCTTTCAGGAGCAAGCGAAATTGAGGTTGAAGCTTTGGGAAAATATGGAGAAAATCTCGGAATGGCTTTTCAGATATATGATGATGTTTTAGATATTTCGGGCGATGAAGAAATATTGGGAAAACCAATTGGCATAGATTTAAAGGACGGCATGGTTACAATGCCCATTTTTTTCGCTTTAGAGGAAACCCCTCAGAGTAAATATTTACAAAAGGTTGTAGAGAATGTAAATTCAACTGAAGAAGACATTAAGAAAGCGATAAATATAATAGAATCTACCTCAGCAATTGAGAGAACCAAGAACGAAGCAAAAAGATTTATCGAAAGCGCTCTTGAAACAATAGACTTAATTGCCGAGGGGGAAGTCAAAAAGGGATTGCGGTCTATCGGGGAGTTTGTTGTTGATAGGTATCATTGATAGTAGATGCTTGCCCGCCGCTGGCGGGTCAGATGGCGTATGGCAGATAAATTTTTCTTTTTTCATTTTTTTTAATTTGCTGAAAGCTGGCAGCTTAACAGGGGGTTCGGATGCTACTAAAAGCTAAATGGGTTTTGCCTATAGTTCAAAAGCCGATTGAGGATGGAGCGGTCGTTATTGGTGGAGATAAAATAAAGTCGGTTGGGAAATTCGAGGAATTAAAAGAGAAGTACCCTACGGAAAAGATCAAAGATTTTGGTCAGGCTGTGCTTATGCCGGGTTTCGTCGATGCACATTCACATCTTGAATATAGCGTGTTCAGGGGGCTTTGTGACGACTTATCTTTTTCTTATTGGAAAATGCAATTAACTCGCAAGAGCAGCAAGCTCTCAGATGAAGATTGGTTTTATTCCGCTAAACTTGGGGCTTTGGAGGCAATAAGCTCGGGAATTACTTCTATCGCGGATAGCACAAACACAGGGGCGAGCTTGAAAGCTGCCAAAGAGGCGGGACTTAGAGGAATTATATTTCATGAAGTTGTGGGAATGGATAATTCAAAGGTTGATGAAACAATATCGGAAGCCAAAAAATTTGTTTCGTCCTGGCAAGCGGAAGCAAGTGGCACAAATTTAGAGATAGGAGTTTCGCCTTATTCAGTCTATGCTGTGTCTCCGCCTCTTTTTCAAGCTGTGAGTCATTGGGCAAGAGAAGAGGGCTTAAAGGTCTGTTTTCATCTTGCGGGGTCTTTGGATGAATGCGAATTTGTCAAATACGGCTCAAGTTCCCTGGCTACCCTGTACTTAGAGCAAATGGGTTGGAGCGATTTTCTTTGGCAACCGATGGGGGTGAGCCCCGTTAAATATGTAGAGCAATGGGATGCTTTGGAATCGGGCAAGGTGATGGTGGTACATTGTGTTCAAGTAAGCGATGCTGATATAGATATTTTGAAGAAATATGATGTTTCAGTCGTTCATTGCCCAAAATGTAGCGCAAAACTGGGAATGGGAATAGCTCCGCTGGAGAAACTTCTTCGTCAGAATCTTAAGGTTGGCATGGGCATGGATAGCCCTGCAAGTAATAATACATTGGATATGTTCGATGAGATGAGAGTGGGGCTTTTACTGCAGAGAGGTTTTGAGGAAAAAGTGGATGGCTTTTCAGCTGAAAAATTTATTGGATTAGCAACTTTGGGTGGAGCACAAGTTCTTGGAATAGACTCCGAAGTTGGTTCTTTGGAGAAAAGCAAAAAAGCTGACTTAATAGCCGTTGATATTTCTCGCACTTATCAGAGCCCTGTGTCTGATCCTTGTTCGGCGTTGGTATATACGGCAAATCAAGAGGACGTAATTTTTACGATGGTTGGAGGAAAGGTTCTTTACGAAAAAGGCAAATACTCTATACTTGATAAGAAAGATGTTTTGTCTAAGGCCGAACCAATTAGAACGAAGCTTAAAAGTTGAGGTTTGTGTGATTATGCAAGAACAGGGAATTGTGGTTGAGATAAGGGACGATAAGGCCGTGGTTGAAATTGAGCGTTCCTCGGCGTGCAGGGGATGCCGTGCTTGTTATAGAAGCGGAGAGGGTAAAATGCGCGCCGAAGCATTGAATGATATTGGTGCCGAAGTTGGAGATAAAGTGGGTCTTGATATTGCATCAAAAAGTCTTTTAATAGCTTACTCAATAGTTTTCTTAGTTCCCTTGTCTTTTTTAGTGTGTGGTTTCTTTTTAGGAAGTTTTTTAGCGAACTTTATCGGGGGGCTTGATTCACAAAGTTTCGGTTTTATAATGAGTTTTATCTTTCTCGGGCTCTCGTATTTGCTGATCAGAAAGATTGATAATAAATTGGCATCTAAAAAGCAGTTTGAACCCCGCATTGCTCGTGTTTGGAAAAAAAATTAACTTTATGGAGGCGATTTTTTGAAAGATGATGAATTGTTTGGTGACGAGATAAGTTCAAAGGATAAAAATAAAAAAAAGGTTTCAAAAAAGATTTCTGAAGATCAACAAAAAACTGAAAAACAACAGTTTGATTTGATGTCCCAAAGTATCGGATTGGTTTGGGCGGTTGGTTTGATAGTTGTTGCGTTTGTAGCCGGTTTTTTTATAAGAGGTCTCTTTTTGTCGGGAACACAAAGTTCTGAGGGAGGAACGATGCAAGCTCCCCCTCTTACGGAAGAGCAGATGCGTGGTGGTAAAATGCCTGAGGGTCACCCTCCAATTGGCGAGATGCCATTGACAACTGAATCCGCTCCGATGGGTGGCATGGGAGATAGCACCCAAACCACCATAACTCCTTAGTTTATGAAGGTGCTTTTAAATGCTGGATAAACGAAAAAATTCTCTAGCAAGCAAGTTTATGGCTTTGGGGATTGTTGTTATATTTATAATGAGTTTTTTGGGAGGGTTTGCTTGTCTTATGCAACCTTCCAAACAAACTCAAACTCCTGCTCCTGGTTCTCAGGAAGCCAATTTCCAGGAGGCAACAGCTCAAATACAAGCTCATTTAGAGAAAAATCAAGATGATGTTCAAGCCTGGATTGAACTTGGGAATGTATATTTTGATTGGGGTGTTCAAGCCGGTGATTTAAATATGTATGCCGCTGCTGTTGATGCCTACGGAAAAGCGCTTGAATTAGACCCGAAGCAAAATGACGCGCGCACCGATATGGCCTTGGCTCATATTTCACTCCGCAACACAGAAAAAGCTATTGCAGAGCTTGAGAAGGTTTTGGAAAATGATCCCAATCACGTAAATGCTCTTCTTAATCTGGGCTATGCTAACAAAATTGCGGAAAATTTTTCATTAGCGGCTGAGTTTTGGGAGAAATTTTTGGAAATTGCCCCACAAGATCATCCACGTATAGAGATCGTTAAGCGGGAGTTAGAAGTGATAAAAAAAGAGATTACAGAAATCAAAGAGGATACAACGGAATTGGAAAACGGCAGATAGAAAATGGCGTATGGCATATAGCTGATGGCTGAGGGTATAGAATAAAGGGGAGGTCGGGATTAAGGATTAAGGATTAAGGAGAGTAGCCGTAGAGGGGAGTCTGCCAAGTGCATAACCTTTACAAACCTTTACGGTCGTGTCTACTGGCAGGCAGGCGGGCGAAGAGAAACGAAGCGCGGTAGTTTTATATTTTAATTATTAATTTGAACTGACTCCCAACTTCCCCCTCCCGACTGAAATGGGGTGTTTTTCATGTTTGTTGATAGAATTGAAGCGGGTCAAGAGCTAGGAAAATCTTTAGTTAACTACAGAGGCAAGGATGTTGTGGTTGTGGCCATACCCCGAGGAGGGGTTTTGGTGGCTAAAGAGGTTGCGATAAAATTAGAGGCCCCCCTAGAACTGGTTATTCCTCGCAAAATTGGCGCACCCGGTAATCCTGAGTTGGCAATAGGAGCCATGGCGGATAAAGACACTGTAATAATAAATGAGCATTTGAGAGGCAGTTTGCGAGTTTTGGATGATTATCTTAAAGCGGAAGTTGAAAAGCAAGCACAAGAAATTGAGCGCCGTCGCAAGAGATATTTGGGGGCGAAGTCGCAGATAGATTTGGAGAATAAAATCATTATTTTGGTCGATGATGGTCTCGCAACAGGTTATACTGCATTGGCGGCCATAAAAGCGCTTCGAAGAAGAAAGCCCAAAAAATTAATTCTAGCTGTTCCTGTCGCGCCCAAAGATACAATCGAGCGGCTCGGTAGAGAGGTTGATGAATTGATTTGTTTGCATTCTCCAGAGATATTTTTTGCGGTAGGCCAATTCTACTCAAATTTTTCACAGACGACCGATGATGAAGTCATTCAAGTTTTAAAGGAGTACGAAGCGAAAGAGAAAGGTTAATGATATTTTGGAGATATATGTTGATAAAGTGAATTTTTGAGGATATTATAAAATTTAGTTTTTAAGTGGAGGTGTGATTTTTGTTTGGTCTCGGAATGCCTGAGTTAATGACTATAATGGTTATTGCATTAGTGATTTTTGGTCCTAGGAAATTACCCGAAATTGGAAGAACTGCGGGAAAATTCATTCGTGAGTTTAGGCAAGCTTCTCAACAAATTGAAAATCAAGTGAAAATGGAATTTAGAGAGTCGGAAAGACAGGAAAGGGAAGCGGAAAAAGAAAAAAAGGAAGTTAAAATAAGAGAAGAAGTCGAAAAGAAAAATAATTCCGAAGAAGCAAAGAGTAAAGAGATTAAAAATGAAGAAGAGACAAAAGAGAAGGAAACAGAAGCCGGAGGAAGTTGTTAATGGCTGATAAGAAAATGTCTATTCTCGATCATCTTGATGAATTGCGGAAAAGAATAATAGTTTCTGTAATTGCGGTTATTATCGGAGTTGGGATATGTTTTTTTTACGCGTATGATATTTTAGAAATCCTGCTCAAGCCGGCGGGTGATCTTGAACTTGTGTTTTTGGGTGTTTTAGATCCCTTTATGGCAAAATTTAAAATTGCAATTTTTGCAGGAATTTTTATTGCACTTCCCGTAATAATATATCAAATATTGTCTTTTTTAGCTCCGGCGTTAAAAGGCCACGAAAAGAAGATAATATATCCAATGGTATTATTTTTTGTGATTCTTTTTGCATGTGGAGCTTATTTCGGGTATACATATATTATGCCTGTTGGAACAGAATGGCTTTTAAATCAAGCCGAAGGGCAAATAAGCCCAGTTTTAACGATTGATAAGTATGTGGCATACGCAAGCTTATTTATAATTGCATTTGGGATTTCGTTTGAGACGCCGTTTTTTATATTGATTTTGGTGATGCTGGGAGTAGTTTCGCCGAAATCTTTGAGAAAGAATTGGCGTATAGCTTATTTAATTATATTGCTTTTTGCGGCAATTGTGACTCCTGACTGGAGTCCGGTAACTATGACTATTTTTGCTATGCCGATGATTTTGTTATATGAGTTAAGCATATTGTTGGCGTGGGGGTACAAGAAATTAAGAAAGAAAAAAGAAGATTTATCAGAAGGAGGTGTGGAGCTTGACACTACTTCAGAAGGTTAACATCTGGTCTGATATTATCGGTTTTAGTGTATGGTTTATTGTTATAGGTGTTTTTTGGATTTTTGATTTTTTTCTTCGCGTGGTAGTAACGGGTCAATTTGCTAATACCGTATTAGGCAAACATGATGTTAAGATCAAAACGGTTTTAGGGGAATATAAGGGAAAGCCCGGTGAAAAGCTTGCCCATAAACATTAATTAAATTAGGAGGTGAAATTGTGGCAGAGCTTCATTATGCGGCGAAACCAAGAAGGTTAGCGCATTTTATTCATTTAATTTGTATCATTGGTTTAACAGTTTCAGGTCTTTATATTCGTTTTCCGTTTTATCATGGTGGTATGGAATTCATGAAGTGGACTCATTATGTATTGATGTACATAGTGGGCATAAATTTGATATTGAGAATTATTTATTGTCTTTTTACCGTCGACAAAGGTGCCTATAAAGATCTTGCTATTGGATGGAAGGATATCAAGAATACGCCGGCCGTCCTTATGTATTATGCTCACATGAAGGATGATTATCCTGCTGTGGCAAACTATGCTTCGCTTCAGAAGGTAACCTACGATGTATTTTGGGTTCTTTTGCTCATTCAGGGCTTTACAGGTTTTGCTTTAATGTGGAGAGTAGAGCTTCTTAGCTGGTGTGCTGGCCCTTTCGGCGGAGTTGCCATTGCGGCGGCTTGGATGAGAGTGTTCCATTATATAGGCATGTGGATATTTGTAATATTTACAACGATACACGCTTATCTCTCCGTTCATGAGGGGTTTCCCATCATGATGCACTGGGTTTTCTGGAAGGAATTCCCTGGGCTTAAGGATGAATGGGAGTCTCATCTTAAAGAAGGGAACGCTCATTAATTTGGCATTTAAAAACCCCCCGTTTCGGGGGTTTTTTTATTAGTCTAACGACCTGGCTTGATGATGTCTGTCCCCATTCCTACTTTTCTCCGGTTAGTTAGTTTAATTGTTGCCACCTTCGGTTTTGGAGCTATAATTAAGACAAAATATGGAACAGGTAAACCGTGGCTAGCTAAAAAAACAGCTGGAGTTACGGAACAAACTTAAGAGCTAATGGAGCGAGATTGACTGATTTAAAAGAATATTTTAAAAAGTTTTCAGAAAATTATCTTTTTGGTAAGACAAAACCTGTTTGGCGAGCGGTGTGGTTTTGTTTAAGCTTTATTTTCGTTACGGGCTTTGTGATGTTCATTGTTTTTTCGATAGCCGCTGCGCTTAAGATGAAAAGAATCCCATCCGTTTGGTCGCTGTTCTTTCTTTATCTCCCCTGGCTTGGTATCATTTATATTTTTAGAAGATATATGGATGATAAATCTTTACAAAGTCTTGGCCTCAACTTGGATTCAAACGTTTTCAAGTTTTTTATGGGTTTAATTTGGGGCGCAGTTTTAATAACTTTGGTTTTCGACATAAATATATTTTTGGGAAATTTGGCAGCTAAAAGCTATGCGTGGGAATCTTATTCTGGGGCGCAGATTTTTTTATTCTTAAGTAACGCCGTATTTTACTTGTTGATATCGGCTTTTATGGAAGAGTTGGTTTTTCGAGGCTATATTCTTCAAAATTTAATTGAGGGTTTAAATGTCTATCTGGCCGTTGGTATTTCATCGTTGATATTTGCTCTTCTTCACATCATTAATGCAGGGTTTAATATTTTAGGAATTCTTAACATTTTTTTGTTTGGCATAATACTTTCTTTGCTTTATCTTTACGGCAGAAATTTATGGCTCTTAATAGGTTTGCATTTTGCTTGGAATTTTTGCCAAATCAATATTTTTGGGTTTCCCGTTTACGGATTTACGAATCAAAGTTTAATTGAACTTGAGATGGGGGGGCTCGAAATACTTAACGGGCGGCAATTTTGGGCCCGAGGCGAGCATTTTGAGTACATTCGTTCTTTGTTTCGCAATATTGATAGTTCAATATCAAATAAATGTTTCTAAGATTGAGGTTTGATTTGTATCAGGAAAAGTTTTATAGAAAATGGCTTCAGCCAACCACTTTAACGACCTTCCAAGTTCAAGTTGAGGAAACTGATCTATACATTGCGGCCGATAAAAATTTGTATAGAGAAGCCGTAAGCACAGTTTTTAAATATCGAGAAGAAGTTGAAAGATATATTGATGAAAATCCACTTTTTGAGACCTCTCTTGCTCCGATTGAAGCGAGTGGTTCCGCACCCCTAATCGTAGAAAAGATGCTTTTAGCGGCAAAAATGGCGGATGTCGGTCCCATGGCGGCAGTTGCGGGAGCCATTGCTGAGTTTGTGGGCAAAGATTTGCTGAAACATTCTGAAGAAATAATGGTCGAGAATGGTGGCGATATTTTCATAAAAACAAAAAAAACTTGCACCGTTGGGGTCTATGCGGGCGAATCTCCTTTGAGCGGAAAAATTGCGATAAATATTCCGCCTTCTCAGACGCCCCTTGGGGTTTGTGCTTCCGCTGGCACTGTTGGCCATAGTTTAAGTTTTGGAAAAGCCGATGCTGTTGTTATTTTGTCCCAGAACACTTGTCTTGCCGATGCTGTTGCGACGTCTGTGGGAAACAGGATTCAAAATGAAGATGATATTGAAAAAAGCCTTTCCTTCGCTAAAGGAATTAGGGATATTTTGGGTATCTTGATAATTAAAGGCGAAAAAATTGGGATATGGGGAGAAGTAGAAATTTCTCCAATAAATACATAATTAACTCATTCTTTCGTTATTTTATTAAGAAGAAATGTCTATATTGTAATATCTATGATCGTGCCAGTCCCGTTTTGCCTGCTGAGATGCTCTTTAACTCTTTCTTTTTCCTGCGCTTCCTCGGTTTTTTAACTGCGTCTCCCGCTTCCTTGTTTTCTTTTACTTCTGGCTTATGAGTAGTTTGAGCAACTACTTCCCTGTTCCAATTTTGGTTAGATACAGCGGTTACATCCACTTTAAGCCTCCTTTTTAAGAAAGCCCCTCTAACACTTATATCGGCATTTGGTGGTTTAACTTTAGTTTTTAAATATATAAAATATTGACTTACGATATATTTAAACAATATTCTTAAAAGTAATTTATATGATGGATATGCCAATGTAGTTTTTGATATAAAAGATGGCAAGATTTAAGAGATCTAAGCGAAAGGTGGATTTAGCTTGCTCGATTACTACAGAATTTTAGAAGTTCATACTGATGCTTCTTTCGAGGTGATAGAGAAGGCCCATAAAGTTCTTTGTCTCAAATATCATCCCGATAAACACACGGAAGAAAGACAAAAATGGGCTCACGAAAAAATGCATGCTATAAACGAAGCCTATCGTATCCTTTCAGATCCAATTAACCGCAAACAATATAATGAACAAAGAAAGATGATGATGTGGAATATTTTTTTAGAGGACGGGCTCATTGGCTTGGCGAAAATTTTATTACAATGAGATTGATTTAAAAAGTTTTTTAATGGATCAAAATCCTGTATTATTAAAAATAAGGGATTTATATAATGGGGCGAGATAAGAAGGAGTGATTAAAATGATGTCTCAACTTCCAACAAATTTTGAAAAGGTAAAGAAAGAGGATTTAAACAAGGAAATATTAAGGGCGGCAATGATTGCCGAACTGGATGCCATAAGTTTTTATGAACAAATGGCAGCTTTAACCGATAGTGAAGATATAAGAAAGATTTTGCTTGATGTTGCCAAAGAGGAAAAAACACACGTAGGTGAACTCCAGTATCTTTTGTTGCAAATAGACGAAGAACAAGTCAAAGAACTTGAGGAAGGCAAAAAAGAAGTTATCAAAGAACTATCCTGATAGGCAGAAAATATGAGAAGCAAATTAAGAGAGCCCATAAACGGTTTAACGCACTTAATAGGGGCCGTGTTATCAATAGTTGGGTTGGTTTTGTTGGTTTATTTTGCGGCAGTTAAGGGCACGGTCTGGCACATTGTCTCCTTCTCAATTTTTGGCGCTAGTTTGATATTGCTGTATACATCAAGCACGCTTTATCACTGGCTTCCGCTTTCAGAACGCGGCATCAAAATCTTTAGACGAATTGACCACATCATGATTTTTGTCTTGATAGCGGGAACCTATACTCCCGTTTGTTTGGTTTCTTTGCGTGGAGGTTGGGGCTGGAGCATATTTGGTGTCGTTTGGGGGATTGCCGTTGCCGGGATTGTGTTGAAATTGTTTTGGCTGCAAGCGCCGCGCTGGCTTTCCACCTTGATTTACGTTTTAATGGGTTGGCTTGTGGTGATTGCAATTTTGCCTTTAATTCATTCTGTGCCAATAGGTGGAATTGGCTGGTTGGCAATCGGCGGAATTTTTTATAGCATCGGCGCTCTTATTTATGGCTTAAAACGTCCAAACATTATTCCGGGCTGGTTTGGATTTCATGAGATATTTCATATTCTAACAATGGCTGGAAGCTTCAGCCATTTCTGGCTGATGTTTAGGTATGTTTTGTAAATGGCAGATGCTTGCCCGCCTTTGGCGGGGCTGATAGCAGATGGCAAGTAGTAAATGGAAAATAGAAAGAGCAGTAAAAAGTCAACCGCTTCGCTAGTCAAAAGTCAAACATTAAGGGTAAAGAAAGAGAAAAGTCATTGCGAGCGACCAAAGGGAGCGTGGCAATCTCATAAGAAACATATAGCTTATGACAATTTTGGGGAATTCTTGGAGAGGAAATTTGTTTTAGAAATCCAAAATACTAGATGATTTACTTTCAACCTCTCTTTTCGCTTTTCTCCATCTTTCTGATCTTACTTACCCCAGTTGAGTTTACGAAGTAAAAAACAATGTCTAACCCAGAAGGTTATCCTCTAAATAACAAAAGCCTTTCTGTGTTGAATCTGCCTGCCTGTCGGCAGGCAGATAAAGAACCCAATTAAAGTGTTGCATTTTGCTATGTTTTAATGTAAAGTGATAACAAAATGCAACTCAATTATGATTGGAGGCATTAAAAATGGCAACAGCAGTAAGAATATCGGAAAAATTAGTCAACGCGGCTAGAAAATATAGTCGTATTGACCATAGATCCATAACAGGGCAAATAGAGCACTGGGCAAAGATTGGCAAATGCGCTGAAGAAAATCCAGACTTAACTTACGGCCTTATTAAAGAAATACTTATGGGGCTGGAAGAATTAGAGCAGGGCGAAAAATCGGAATATAAGTTTGGATAGTAACTGATGAAAATTTATCAATCAAGAACTTTTGAAAACAAAATCAAAAAGTTTTCAAAACGAGAAAAAGAAATATTAGATGAAGAAGTTAAAAGGATACAAGAAAATCCTCTTGTCGGAGAAGAGAAAAAAGGGGATCTAAGGGGTGTCTATATTCATAAATTTAAAATCAAAACGATTCAATATTTACTTTCCTACAGAGTTGTTAATGATGGGTTAGAATTAGTAATGATTGGGTCACACGAAAATTATTACCGAAACTTAAAAAGCTATTTAAAAAGAAGATAGAGCTAATATATCATTTACGCGGAGAAATCAAATTTCGATTTACGATATTTCTTCGCTCTCTACCCTTAAACCTTGTCTTCCTATAAACTGTCAGCGTTTTTCACTAACAAACTCCCAACTTCCTGATTTTCTTGTATAATAATTTCACCAGGCGGATTAGGAGGCTGTGACCATAAACGGTATTTCTAACATCGAAAAAAGAGCCAGAGAGCTTAGGGATTTAATTAATTACCATAATTATCGCTATTACGTGCTGGATTCTCCTGAGGTTTCTGACGCGGAATACGATGAACTGGTAAGAGAGCTCATAAAAATTGAGGAGGAACACCCAAAGCTGATTACCCCTGATTCGCCGACACAAAGGGTCGGGGCTCCTCCGGCCGAAGGGTTTTTGCCCATTCGGCATAGAACCAAGATGTTGAGTTTGTCCGATGCATTTTCCTTCGATGAGCTCTCGGCCTTTTTGGACAGGATTGAAAGAGGGCTTTTTGGTGAGGAGGTAGATTATGTCTGTGAGCTCAAAGTGGACGGCACAGCGATATCGCTCACCTACGGAAACGGTTTGCTGGTTACGGGTGCTACCCGTGGCGATGGTAAGGTTGGCGAAGAAATTACTCCCAACACAAAAACCATTCGTTCAATTCCCTTAAGGCTCAGGTTGGAAAACTCACCTTCGGTGATGGAGGTTCGGGGTGAGGCATTCTTTTCAATAGAGCAATTCGAGGAGATAAATAAGGAGCGCTCCGAAAGAGGCGAATCCCTCTTTGCGAATCCTCGAAATGCGGCAGCTGGTTCATTAAGACAACTTGACCCCAGCATCACCGCGCGAAGAGAATTGGACTCCATTGTTTATGCTCTCGGATATGTAAGCGATAGGAGTTTTAAAACTCACTTGGACGTTTTACAGTTTTTAAAAGAAGCCGGTTTTAAAATAAGTAGATTTGCGAAACACGTTAAAACCAGAGACGAAATTTTCAAATTTTGTGAAGAATGGCAAGAAAAAAGAGATACCCTTCCATACGAGATAGATGGAATAGTTATAAAAGTTAATTCTCTTGAACAACAAGAAAGACTAGGGGCAACTTCCAAATCTCCCCGGTGGGCCATCGCTTATAAATTTCCCGCGGAACAAAAAACAACAAAAGTTAATGATATAACGGTTAATGTGGGTAGGACTGGCGCGCTTACTCCTGTTGCGATATTAGAGCCCGTTAAGGTTGCGGGCTCGACGGTAAGCAGGGCCACCCTTCACAACGAAGACGAGATGAGAAGAAAAGATATTCGTATCGGCGATTGGGTGGTGATTCAAAAAGCGGGGGATGTTATACCTGAGGTAGTTGCGCCAATTGCCAGCAAACGAACGGGAAGTGAAAAAATCTATAAGATTCCGGACCGTTGTCCTGTTTGTGGCGTTGAAGCGGTAAGACCTCCCGGGGAAGCGGTTAAAAGGTGTACAAACATCTCTTGTCCTGCCCAGAGATTCGAGCACATTTTGCACTGGATGAGCCGTGGAGCAATGGATATAGCGAGTGGTCCGGCGACCGTTACCGAGCTTCTTAAAAAGAGAATGATTTCAGATGTTGGCGATTTATATTTTCTTTCCAAAGAGGACTTGCTTAACGTTGAGCATTTTCAGGAAAAATCTGCTGAAAATTTCTATAACTCCGTTGATGATTCCAAAAAAAGACCTTTCTCAAGAGTATTGTTTGGACTCGGAATAAGGCATGTTGGTTCCCATGTATCGGATGTTTTGGCAAAGAATTTCCCATCCATAGAAGAATTGAGGGATGCAAGCTTTGAGGATTTGACGGTTATAAATGAAATTGGCCCGGTGGTTGCCGAAAGCGTAATAAAGTTTTTTGGGCAGGAAAGTAACCTAAAAGTTATAGATAAGTTGAAGCGTGCCGGATTAAACATGCAAGAGGTGGTTGAAATAGGTGCGCCGAAGAAACTTGAGGGGCTAACTTTCGTGCTCACTGGAACGCTTGCTCGCTTTGCCCGTGAGGAAGCTGAGGAAAAAATCAAAGCTTTGGGTGGTCGTCCGTCGTCTAGTGTGAGCAAAAATACCAGTTATGTTGTCGTGGGAGAAAAGCCGGGGAGCAAACTGGATAAGGCAAAAGATTTAGATGTAAAAATTATCAATGAAGAGGAATTTGCTAAGTTAATTGGAGAATAAATGAAATTAAAAGATAGAAAAGTTCCTTGGAATATCGCCGACGTTGGTAAGGTTTTTGTGGTTTTTTTAGCGGTGTTGATTATTCAAATTTACTCGGGGCTATTTTGGTTATCTGAGGGCCATTATCTGAATAACCCATTTGCTAGAACAGTCTTGATGATTGGCAGTTACTTAATTATATTTCTTTTGGTTTGGTTTTTTGGATTGCGAAGAAAGGGCGGTTCGTTTAAAGATTTGGGTTTTAAATCCTTCAATTTATTTTTTGCACTTGGGAAAGGTGTTCTTTGGTTGATATTGATCAAGATTTTGACGGTTTTATACTCCGTTTTCACATCCGAGGTTTTGAATTTTAAACCACCACCTGAGCTAGTTACAGGTGTCCCCGATATTTTTGGCAGGGGATCTATTGGATTTTTGATGGCTATTTTCGCAACCGTAATTGTTGCTCCTCTCGTTGAAGAGATTTTCTTTAGAGGGTTTATATATACGGCTCTACGTGATAAAATTGGCGTTGTTTGGGCTGCCTTGATAAGCTCTTTTATTTTTGCTGTTTTTCATGGGAACCTATGGTCGATAGTTCCAATTATGTTACTCGGTCTTATTTTGGTTTACTTATATGAACGCGGGAACTCGATTGGTCCGCCAGTGATTTTTCACGCTTTAAATAATTTGGTTTCAGTGTTGTTGATATATTCTTTTTTATTGTGAATTCTTTGATAGGGGTTTGAGATATGGCAATTAGTAAAAGAGATGTTGAACACGTGGCGCTTCTCGCTCGACTTTCTCTATCTGAGAAAGAAAAGGAAAAGTTTACGAAACAGTTGAGTCAAATACTCGAACATGCCGAGAAGATTTCGGAACTCGACACCAAAGATATTGAGCCAACATCCCATGCTTTACCAATTAAAAATGTTTTCCGGAAAGATGAAGAAAAACCAAGTCTTTCTCAGAAAGAAGCTTTATCTAATGCTCCTTCTGAAGAAAGCGGGATGATAAGGATACCGAAGATTGTATAGTTTATTAGTGGGGAGTCGGGAGTTATTAGTTGGGAGTGAAAGATTAGATATACTAAACATAAGTTCCTCACTACCGACTCTCGACTAAGAGACTACCGACTTAAGGAGTACTATGTTACATAAATTGACTGCTCATGAACTACATGAAAAGTTAATAAGTAAAGAAACTTCTGCCGTGGAGCTTTGTAAGGATGTATTTGAGAGAATTAAGGCGGTGGAGAGCAAGGTCAAAGCTTACATAAGCTTAACTGAAGAAAAGGCCCTATTTACGGCTAACAAAGTTGATGAGAAAGTAAAATCCAGCGAAAATTTGTCTCCGCTTGCCGGAATTCCGACTGCGATTAAGGACAATATGTGTACAAAAGGTGTTAAGACAACCTGTGCTTCAAAGATTTTGAAAAACTTTGTGCCGGTATATTCTTCAACCGCTGTTGAAAAACTTTTCAATGAAAATATTGTGATGACCGGCAAAACCAACATGGATGAATTTGCCATGGGCTCTTCGACCGAGAACTCTTCTTTTTGGCCGACGTCGAATCCATGGGATTTAAGAACGGTTCCCGGTGGCTCAAGCGGCGGTTCTGCTGCTGCAGTTGCTGCTGACGAGGCAATATTTGCCCTAGGTTCCGACACAGGTGGCTCCATAAGACAACCCGCTTCCCTCTGTGGTGTTGTGGGGATGAAACCCACTTATGGCTTGGTATCGAGGTATGGTTTGGTTGCGTTTGCTTCCTCGCTCGATCAAATTGGACCAATAACTAAGGATGTAACGGACTGTGCATTAGTTTTAAACGCGATTTGCGGGAAAGACCCAATGGATTCCACGTCTTTGAATACAAAAACCCTCGATTATACGGAAGCTTTGGTAAATGATGTTAAAGGGTTAAAAGTAGGCGTTCCCAAGGAATTTATGGGCGAAGGGATAGATCTAAAGGTCAAAAAAATGGTAGAAGATGCTTTGATGCTCTTTGAAAAGATGGGAGCCATTGTAGAAGAGACATCGCTTTCGCATGTCGATTATGCTCTTTCTGCTTATTATCTAATTGCGCCTGCTGAGGCAAGCTCCAATCTGGCTCGTTTTGATGGGGTAAGGTATGGTTATCGTACCAGGCAGAAGGTTGAGGATATGATTGAGATGTACTCGAAAACTCGTGCGGAAGGTTTCGGAAGTGAAGTTAAAAGAAGAATAATGCTCGGCGCTTATGCGCTTTCTGCAGGTTACTATGAAGCGTACTACGGGCAAGCCCAGAAAGTAAGGACTCTTATCATCGAGGATTTCAACAAAGCATTTGAAAAATATGATGTTTTAGTTTCACCGACTTCGCCAACGGTGGCTTTTAAAATTGGTGAAAAGGTTGAAGACCCGCTTAAGATGTATATGTCGGATGTTTGCACTATCCCGGCTAATCTTGCGGGAATTCCCGCTATCTCTATTCCTTGTGGTTTAACCGATGGTCTTCCTGTGGGATTACAAATAATGGGCAAAGCGCTTGACGAAATAACTATTTTGCGAGCCGCTTATGCTTTTGAACAGGAATTTTGGTTTAAAGAGAAACCAGCTCTCTTTGGTCGGTAGTGGGTAGTTGGGAGTTGGGAGTGAAAAGCGCTGATAGCTGATGGCAAATGGCTGATAGCTTATTGCTGATAGAGGGTTGAGAAGGTAGAGAAAAAATCAACTAATTAATAGCAAATTAGTAAAAAACTACCGACTCCCCACCAAGAGACTACCGACTGATAGGTATAAAGTGATGGGTAAAGAGAAATTGAAGATTGGAAATTGGAAATTGGAAATTTTTAAATTTGTACTTTGCAAGTCGCATTTTACAATTAGCTGCGAAGCATTTTGGGCTGATAGCTGGAGTCTGGGAGCTGGTAACTGATGAACTACGAAGCGGTAATTGGGCTGGAGATACACGTTGAACTTAATACGGAGAGCAAGATGTTTTGCGGTTGCTCGGCAAGAGTCTTTGGTGAGAAGCCAAATACCCATACCTGCCCTGTTTGTCTAGGCATGCCTGGCTCGTTGCCCGTAGTAAATGAAAAAGCTATAGAATGCACCGCAAAAATAGGTCTTGCCTTAAATAGCAAAATTGCGAGTTTCACAAAGTTTGATCGCAAAAACTACTTCTATCCGGATATGCCCAAGGATTATCAAATATCACAATATGATTTGCCCATCTGTGAAGGCGGCTGTGTGGATGTTGAGATAGCAGGCCTCGCCCCGGAGGGCTCCGATCCGAGGGGTTACGTAAGAAGAGTAGGCATAACCAGGGTTCACCTAGAAGAAGATACGGGGAAACTTATACATATAGGTGAAAGCGGCAGGATTGGTGGAGCCGAATATAGTCTTGTTGATTTTAATCGGGCGGGAGTTCCATTGGTTGAGATAGTTACTGAGCCTGATATCAGAACTCCCGATGAAGCAAAGGCCTTTGTCCAAAAACTAAAAAATATCATCGAGCATTTAGGGGTCTCGGATTGTGATATGGAAAAGGGCTTCTTCAGATGCGACGCTAACGTTTCCTTGCGTCCCTTAGGGACCGAGGAACTTGGGACCAAATCTGAGGTTAAAAACATGAACTCTTTTCGTGCCATTCAAAGGGCTTTAGCATACGAGATTGAACGCCAGGGAGAGCTTCTTGGGGCCGGCGAGAGAGTTATCCAAGAAACCCGCCACTGGGATGCCGCAAAAAACGTTACCATGTCTTTAAGAAGCAAAGAGGAAGCTCACGATTATCGTTATTTCCCGGAGCCGGATTTGGTTCCCATGGAGCTTTCGAGGAATTGGGTTGAGGAGTTAAAAGCAAGCTTGCCGGAACTTCCTAATGCTCGAAAAAAACGCTTTATTGAAGATTACGGATTAACTCTCTATGATGCCGAGTTTTTAACTTCCTCCAAAACGGTTGGGGATTATTTTGAAGAATGCGCCAAGGATTACCCTGATGTTAAGAAAATAAGTAATTGGATAATGGGAGAATTAACTATGCATCTCAATGCGGTAAATCTTAAAATAGATGAAAGTGCGGTTACTCCCCGACATTTAGTTCAGTTAATAAAACTCATTGATGAGGGCGCAATAAGCGGAAAAATGGCCAAAGATATATTTAAGGAAATGTTTGAGACAGGTAAGCTTCCCGGCATAATCATTGAAGAAAAAGGTTTGGTTCAGATAAGCAACGAGAAAGAAATTGACAAGATAGTTGATATGGTTTTAGAAGAGAATCAGAAAGCAATTGAAGAGTATAGAAGCGGAAAGGACAGAGCTTTTGGTTTTTTGATCGGGCAAATAATGCGGCTTACCAAGGGTCGGGCAAATCCACAGCTGGTTAACGATGTTTTGAGAAAAAAGCTCTCTTGATTTTACTTTAGTAATTTTGATTTCAATTTGTTGTGGTGATTGTCTTGTGCTAAAATTTTTCTGTTTTTTTAAATTGAGGAAATTTAAATGGGTAAACATATCAAGAAAAGAAAAAGTATAAATATTTTAGAAAGCGAGCCTTTCGAGGTAAAAAAACGTTCTCGGCATAAATTTTGGAAAATATTGTTGGTTCTTTTCATTCTTATCATAGCCGGTGCTGCTGCTTGTTTTGCCTATGTTAAAAATCTGGAGAAAAAGATAAATTCAGCAAATGGCAGCGGGAGCTTAAAGGAAATTGAAGAAGTGCTCTCTAAATCCAAAGGGCCAATAAATACTCTGCTTTTAGGAAATGACACGCGTGGGGATGACAGGGGAAGAACGGATACGATAATTATAATGCGATTTAACCCCAAAACAAAAAAAGCTGTGCTGATTTCAATCCCAAGAGATACGAGAGTGAAAATTCCGGATCATTCATATAATAAAATAAATTCTGCTTACACGATAGGCGGAGTCAAACTCATGATCCGCACCATTGAGAATTTTGCCAACATAGACATCAATCACTATGTTATGGTTGACTTTAAAGGTTTTAAGGAAATTGTTGATGCGTTGGGTGGAGTGGATGTTTATGTAGAAAAGAGTATGAAAGATTCATCAATTAATTTAAATCTTAATCCCGGGCATCAACGACTTAATGGTGCAAACGCTTTAAAATATGTACGGTTTCGTCATGATGCTAAAGGAGACTTTGGAAGAATTGAGAGACAGCAGAAGTTTTTGAAGGCGATATTAGATGAATCAATCAGAATAAAATCCATCTTTAAGTTGCCCGAACTTGTCAACATTGTTGCCGATAACACCAGAACAAACATGTCTATAAGCGAGATGGTCTCCCTGGGAAGACAGTTTAGTACATTGGAGAAGAATGGTCTCGATGGAATTATGCTCCCCGGCACTCCGGAGATGAGGGGAGGAGTAAGCTATGTTATTCCCAATAAAGATGAAATAGAAGAAATTATGTACCGTGTCAAAAATGATCTTCCGCTGGAAGGCGAGTTACCATCGGGATTCATTAAAAATAAGGATATTACTCTGGATGTGAGGAACGGGACAGGGATTACGGGTAGAGCCCGCGAGCTTGCAAATACATTAAAAGAAAAAGATTTTAAGATAGACAACCTGGACAATGCCGATAAGTTTGATTATGAAAAGACGTTGATAATATGTGGTTCTGATGCAAAAAATAAGGCAAAGAAAGTTGGTTCATATCTACCGTTTGCTGATATCAAAGAGAATAATGGCAGATATGATTTTTCGTCGGATATCTTAATAATTGTTGGTGGAGATTATACGGACAATTAATAAACATTACCTATAATCGTTAATTTCTTGTTTTCATATACCTCTAAAGGTGTGTTGAATTTTTTAAATTATTTTTCCTGTGCTCTTCTTAATAAGGGCAAATTTTTCTTCGGTTATGTTAAAATGGGCAAAGACTTAAGTTCGGAGGTTTTATGAAAGCTATCATATTGGCAGGAGGCCAAGGGACTCGTCTAAGGCCTTTAACTTGTAAAGCTCCAAAACCGATGCTTCCCCTGGTGAATGCTCCTTTTCTTGAATATATCTTTAAATTGCTGAAAAATTATGATGTTGAAGAAGTGATATTGAGCACGAGCTATCTGCCTGGTTTGTTTGAAAGACGTTTTGGTGATGGTGAAAAGTATGGCCTTAAGTTAGTTTATGTAGAAGAAAAGGAACCGTTAGGGACCGCTGGCGCGATTAAGAATGTAGAAGAATATCTCGACGATGATCCCTTCGTTGTTTTTAACGGCGATATACTTACTAACTTAAATATCTCTCAACTTTTTGAGTACCATAGGTCAAAAGGCGCTTTAGCAACCCTTACCCTTACGTCGGTTGAAGATCCAACCTCTTACGGTCTGGTTCCAATAAATAGCACGGGGGAAGTTGCGGGATTTTTAGAGAAACCAAGTTGGGACGAGGTAACAACAGATCTTGTCAATGCTGGAACCTATATTCTAGAGCCCGATGTTTTAAATCTTATCCCAATGGGAGAGAATTACTCGTTTGAAAGAGGGGTCTTTCCTGAAATGGTTGAGAAAAAAGAAAAGATATTTGGGTTTCCTTCCAACGCATATTGGCTTGATATCGGAACACCCCAAAAATATTTGAAGGCTCATCGCGATATCCTAGGAGGGCGCATCGAATTTGATTTTAAAGGAACGCAGTTAAAATTCGGAGTGTGGGTTGGTAAAAATTGTGCGATTAGTTCGGAAGCCAATATTTTTGGGCCCGCTGTGTTGGGGGATAACTGCCAGATTGAAGCCAACGCCACAATATTTGGTTATACGACAATTGGCAATAACTGTATGATTGGTTCGGGTGTAACCATTGGAGAATCGGTGATTTTTGATGATTGCAGGATAAACAGATCCTCGGTGATCAAGAACAGCATTTTAGGAAAAGGAGTTAAGCTGGGAGCTAAAGTTCATGTTGAAGATGTGGCGGTTTTGGGTGAAGACATAAAAATTGGAGATGAAAATTCTCTTAAAAGGGGCATTAGAATTTGGCCCGAAACCGAGATAGGGAAAAATATTATCAAATTTTAGGAGGGTGTAAATGAAAGTTTTTATTACGGGCATAACTGGTTTTGCGGGAAGTTACCTTGCTGAGCATTGTTTATCCAAGGGGGCGAAGGTTTTTGGAATAAAAAGATGGAGAAGTCAAACAGAAAACTTAGACCACATAGTTAATAAAATCAATCTTTTAGAGGGAGACATTCGCGATGTTACTTCCATAACGGAAGTTTTGGGAGAGATAAGGCCAGATTATATCTTTCACTTGGCGGCTCAATCCTTTGTTCCTACATCCTGGAAAGCTCCCGCGGAAACTTTGACCACCAATATTATCGGCGAACTGAATATTTTTGAGACGGTGAGAGAGCTTGGATTGGATACGAGTATTCAAATTGCCGGGTCTTCGGAAGAATACGGAATAGTTTATGAAGATGAAACCCCAATAACCGAAGATAATCCCCTAAGGCCGCTTAGTCCTTACGGAGTCAGCAAGGTTGCTCAAGATTTGCTCGGTTATCAGTATCACCAAAGTTATGGGATGAAGATCGTTCGCACTCGCGCCTTCAACCATGAAGGTCCAAAAAGAGGAGAAGTTTTTGTCTCTTCAAATTTTGCTAAACAAATTGCTGAAATTGAAAAGGGTCTAAATGACCCGGTCATAAAAGTAGGAAATCTTGAGGCAATAAGGGACTTTACTGACGTTAGAGATGTGGTGCGGGCTTACTGGCTTGCATTGGAAAAAGGAGAACCCGGCGATGTGTACAATATTGCTTCGGGCAAAGGAATAAAGATTAAAGAGATGCTGGATATATTGTTAAGTTTAACCGATATAAAGATAAAAGTGGAGCAAGATCCGGCTCGCATGAGACCATCTGACGTTCCTGTTCTCATCGGGGATTCTTCTAAGTTTAGAGAGAAAACCGGCTGGCAGCCGGAGATTTCTTTTGAAAAAACCCTTAAAGACACGCTTGATTATTGGCGAGAGAGAGTCTAGTGATTAAGTTTGGAACCGATGGATGGAGAGATATAATTGCCGACGGGTTTACGTTTGCAAACGTAAGGGATGTTACTCAGGCGATATGCGATTACTTAAACGGCAAAAAAGATAAAATCTCTTCAGCTCGACCGAAGTTAATAGTCGGTTACGATACGCGCTTTTTATCCAAAGAGTTTGCCTTAGAAGCCGCGCTTGTTGCGGTGGCAAACGATATAGAAGTTTACTTAACGAATAATTTTGCTCCCACTCCCGCTGTTTCTTTTGCGGTGGTTGATATAAAGGCAGACGGAGCAATTTTGATAACGGCGAGCCATAATCCCTTCCGATACAACGGGTTAAAGTTTAAAGCTTCCTACGGTGGGTCCGCTACACCGAGAATAATTGGAGAGATTGAAAATCAGTATCTCGTAAATCAAAAGAAAGGGAAAAAGCCTCTCTCGCTCCCTGTTTCCGATGCCGAAGAATCTAGTTTGCTAAAGAATTTTAATCCCAAAAAAAGATATATCGAACATATATTGGAAATTATTGATAAAGATATTTTTAGGGGATGCGGTTTAAGAATCGGTGTTGATCCTCTCTACGGAGCGGGTCAAGGTTATTTAAAGGATATACTTTTGTCTTTGGGATGTTGGGTGAAAGAGGTTCATAATGTGGTTAATCCGTCCTTCGGTGGGTTGAATCCCGAGCCCATCAAGGAAAATTTAAAAGAGCTTGCCGAGCTGGTCATATCCGAAAGGTGCGATATTGGGCTTGCCCTTGATGGCGATGCGGATAGGATAGGTATCATTGATGCCGAAGGAAATTTTGTTGACTCCCACAGAATATTTGCTATTTTGCTCAATTATCTAGCTGGAGGAAAAGGTTGGAATGGTGAGGTTGTTAAGACCGTTTCAACTACCCGAATGGTAGGTATTTTAGCTGATAAGTTCAATTTGCCGCTTTTTGAAACTTCTGTTGGATTTAAATATATTTGCGACCGAATGCTTTCAAATGATGTTTTGATAGGGGGCGAAGAGAGTGGAGGACTTGGAGTTAAAAATCATATACCCGAGCGTGACGGGATACTTATGGGCTTGCTGGTGGTTGAAGCGATGTTGGCTAGCGGGAAGTCGTTGAAGGAACTTATAAAGAGCTTGATGGATGAAATTGGATATTTTTACTATGATAGATTAGATTTAGTTGTTGATGGCAAAGTTAAAATTAAAGCTATAAAAAACCTGGATACACTTGAACCGAAAACAATCTGTGGTTTAAAGGTAGATAAGATAAATAAAAGAGACGGTTATAAGTTTTACCTTGCGGATGGCAGTTGGTTAATGGTACGTCCTTCGGGAACAGAGACGGTTATTCGAATATATGCTGAAGCTCCAAGCATTAACGAAGTAAAGGATTTACTAAACGAAGGAAGAATGTTTGTTGAGGAGAGCGGTTAGGGGTAAGGGCAAGGCAGCTGATGGCGTATGGCAGATGGAAAATGAAGGGTAAAAGAGAATTGAGAATTGGAAATTGTAAGTCGTAAAGTTTTTCGGATACCGATCTGATGAAAAACCAAAAAGAAAACAGTTTCGCAATTTAATATTTGCAATTCGCGTTCTACAATTAGCCGCAAAGCAGCTTATAGCTTATAGCGTATAAAGTATAAAATATAGAGTATGAAAGAACCAGCAAAACAACCAACAAAAGGAGGGATTAAATGATCGACTTGGATGATGTTTCAATAATTAGAGAGATTGATAAAGATGATATGTTGGGGGCTTTGGAAGGTTTTCCAGAACAATGTGAAAAAGCCATATCGATTGCACATAAACTTGTCGTGCCAGTTCTTTCCGAAAAGCCCGACTCAATTGCAATTTTAGGCATGGGTGGCTCAGGAATAAGCGGTGATATAGTTAAAATCCTTTTGGACGATGAATTAGATATCCCCATATTTGTTAATAAGGGGTATGATTTGCCGAAGTTTATGAACAAGAACACCTTGGTTTTTGCCGTCAGTTATTCAGGAAATACAGAAGAAACTCTTTCTGCTTTTGAACAAGCCATTTCTTTAGGCGCTTTTGTGGTATCCATAACATCCGGGGGAGAGCTTGCCAAAAGAGCAAGGGATAGAAATTTGCCCGTTGTGCTGATCCCCAGTGGCCTTCAACCACGGGCGTCTTTAGGATATCTTTTATTTCCCATCCTTGTAGTTTTAGAAAAACTTGGTCTTATCGGAACCGAGAAAGATGATACAGATAAAGTCATAGACCATTTAGAGCAGGCGAGACGGGAATTATCGGTGAAAAATCCCTTAGATAAAAATCGGGCAAAACAACTTGCTAAGCGGCTAATAGGGAAAGTTCCCGTGATTTATGGTTCCGATGGTATTACGGGGGTTGCGGCGCTCCGATGGAAATGTCAGCTCAACGAGAACAGCAAAATACCTGCTTTTTATAATATTTTTCCCGAATTAAATCACAACGAAACGGTTGGTTGGGAACTTTTGGAAGAAATTACCGAGAATTTTTTCCTCATATTGTTTAGAGACGAACATGACCATCCTCGAATTAAGAAAAGGATGGATATAACCCATTCTTTGATTCAAGAACATTTTAATGGTGTTTTTGAAGTTAGGGCAAAGGGTGAATCGAAATTAGAGAGGATCTTCTCTATAATTTACTTGGGGGATTTTGTTAGCGCCTATCTTGCTATTATCGAGGGAGTTGATCCGTCACCTGTTGAAAGAATAAGGGTGCTTAAAGAAGAACTTGCGAAGGAGTAATCTTTTAAATGGAGCCGCGTGAACATATAGGGGAACAGGTTCAGGAATCTGCTGAGTTTATAAGGGGAAAAATTAAAGTTGCGCCCAAGATAAGCATAATTCTGGGTTCTGGTCTTGGTGGTTTGGTTGAAAATGTTACCGAAAAAAAGGTTATTACGTATGAAGATATCCCCAATTTCCCTGTTCCTTTAATTCCAGGGCATGAAGGAAATCTTGTAGTGGGAAAATTAGAGGATAATGATGTTTTTGTCATGCAGGGGAGAGCCCATTTTTATGAGGGTTATACCATGCTTGGGGTAACTCTTCCGGTTAGAGTATTAAGTGAACTCGGAGTAAAAATCTTAATTATCACCAACTCTGCAGGAAGTCTCAAAGATGATATATCTGCTGGAGACTTAATGATAATAAAGGATCATATCAATTTGTTCTTTAATAATCCTCTAATTGGTTTAAATGATGAGAGGTTTGGTCCAAGATTTGTAAATATGGCTGGAGCGTATGACGAAAAACTTAGAGAAGTTGCAAGGAGGGTTGCCGACAAGGAAGGCATAGATGTAAAAGAAGGTGTGTATGCGGGCGTATCTGGTCCCTGTTATGAAACTTTGGCTGAAGTCAAGTT
>DSBK01000028.1 GCA_011046085.1 Actinomycetota bacterium | reverse complement strand
TCCCGAAAACACGTGGAGCTCATTAGCCCTGTTATAGAAGAGGCGTTGCTTGAGGCAAATGTTACTTTGGATGATATTGATGCCATTGCGGTTACACAGGGGCCTGGTTTGGTTGGGGCTTTGCTGGTTGGTTTGGGTGTTGCAAAAGGGCTTTCTTATGCTACAAAACTTCCCCTTATATGCGTAAATCATATTGAAGCACACATACTGGTCAATTTTCTTGAATATCCCGATCTTAAACCTCCCTTGGTTGCTCTCGTGGTTTCGGGTGGGCATACAGCCCTGGTTTATATGAAAGATTTTGGCAAATATGAGGTCCTTGGAGAAACCTTGGATGATGCAGCGGGAGAAGCCTTTGATAAGGTGGCCAAATTTTTAGACCTTGGTTATCCGGGTGGACCCATAATTGATGATTTGGCTGCAAAAGGGGATCCTCAATCTATAAATTTTCCCAGAGCTATAATAAAAACCGATGATTATAATTTTAGTTTGAGCGGTCTAAAAACCGCCGTCTTAAATTATGTTTCTCGACAGCAAGCGATGGGTAAAGAGATAGACATTCCTGATCTTTGCGCGAGTTTTCAGGCAGCGATTATAGATGTTCAAATTTATAAGACGCTTCGGGCTGCTGCAGAAAAAGGCGTCGATAAAATAGTTTTAGCGGGAGGGGTTGCTGCAAATAAATCCCTTCGAGAAAGACTGCAAAACGAGGCGGCCAAGGAAGGCAAAGATTTTTTTTATCCGACACCCTTTCTTTGCACCGATAATGCTGCAATGATTGCGTGCGCGGGTTATTTTAAATTTAAAAAAAGGAAAACTTGCTCACTGGATGCAAATGCCGATCCAAACATGCGGTTAGTTAATGAATCGTAGATTTTATGTAAACTTAACTCAAAGTTTTTGCTTGTGGATAATGTGGATAAGTTTAAATCATACCGTTAAACCAAATGGTCTCTCTCTGGAAAATTTTTGGGATAAACTTTTTCCGATATTTGAATAAAAAAAGGAAAAAATTAATGCATTTTATGTTCACCCAAAAAATCATGAGAAATAAATCACAGATTGTTAACTTAATATTGGCAATCATTTCAGGATCGCTGTTAATATTATCTTTTCCCCGTTTTAACTGGTATTTTGTTTCATGGATTGCCTTAACTCCTTTGCTCATCGCTATTTATCGCGCATCTTTTAAAGGTGCTTTGATTTGTGGTTTGGTTGCTGGCGTGTTCTTTTTTGGCGGGTTGCTTTATTGGATATTTCTCTTTGGTTTACTCGCAGGTTTTAGTTTGATTCTATTTCAAGCATTATTCATTTCCTTTTTCGGGTTTGCGGCAAAAGTTATCCACAACCGTTTTGAAAAAAATGCTCGTTTGGTTCTCATCCCAGCTCTATGGGTTTCTTTAGAATATTTTCGCTCGGCTGGTTTTTGGGGGTTCTCCTGGGGAGTTTTAGGTTATAGTCAGCACAATTTTCTTCCCGTTATTCAGATTGCGCGCTGGACGGGAGTTTTTGGAGTGTCGTTTCTGTTGGTTTTCGTAAATGAAATTCTTACGGAAAGCTATATGTATCTTGCTCAGCAAAAAGCGAGTTTGAAAAAGTCCGTTAAGGTTATTCTAGGAGATGTTGCTCTAGTTTTGTTGGTCATCTTCTTGTGGGTGGGTGTCGGGGTTCTTAATTTAGCAAGAGTGCCGGAAGATCAGAACGAAATTAGGGTTGCGATTTTGCAGCCAAGTATTCCTCAGGAAATAAAATGGGAGCCAATGAAAAAAGAAGATATTTTCAGGTCCCACCTAAAATTAGCCGAAGAAGCAGTTGAAGAGAGTCCGTATATTATAATTTGGCCTGAAGCAGCCGTTCCGGCTTATTTGTTGGAAGAAGAAGGTTATTTGCAAGAAATTAGAAGTCTTGCCTGTAAGACAGATAGCTATTTATTGGTGGGAGGGCTTTACAGTAATGAAGGGCGTTATTATAATTCCGCCTTCCTTTTCTCTCCCGAAGGCGAGATTTTGGAGCGTTACGATAAGGTGCGCCTGGTTCCGTTCGGGGAGTATGTGCCGCTTAGATCGATTTTTTCAAATATCAGAGCGGTTGCAACCGTTTCAGTCGATACATCACCCGGCGAGAAATTCACCGTATTCAATACAGACGCGGGGAAGTTTTCGACGGTCATCTGCTTTGAATCCACCGATTCTTTTATCGTTCGTCGTATGGCAAAAAAAGGCGCCGAAATTCTTGTGATTATGACAAACGATGGCTGGTTTAAAAGAACAACTGCGGCGGATCAACATATATCAATGGCAGTTTTAAGAGCGGTCGAAAATGATTTTTTTGTTATTCAAGCAGCAAATACCGGAGTAGCAGCGATTATTGATCCCACTGGGAAGGTGTTGTCACGCACCGCTCTTTTTGAAAGGAGATATCTCGCTGGCAATGTTGTGTTTAAAAAGAGCGAAACATTTTATAAAAGATTCGGTGACTTTTTTGCGTATCTCTGTCTTTTAATTTCTGCAGGTGGTTTAGTTTTGGCAACTTTAAAAAAAAGAAAATTTGATTATTGATTTTACTACTTCGTTATTGTAAGATAACTCTTAGCACTCTTAAATAGAGAGTGCTAAAAATTATGGGGTTATAAAAAATTACTATTTTAACAGGAGGGATGATTATGAATTTACAACCGTTAGGCGATCGAGTAATTGTAAAGCCCAGCGAGGGGGAGGAGAAAACCAAAGGCGGTATCCTTATTCCAGATACTGCTAAAGAAAAACCCCAAGAGGGAGAAGTTATTGCCGTTGGCAGTGGCAAGCTTGAAGATGGTAAGAAGGTTCCCCTTGATGTAAAGAAGGGGGATAAGGTTCTTTACTCAAAGTATGGCGGGACTGAAGTTAAAGTCGAAGGGGAAGAATATCTTATTTTAAGAGAAAGTGACATTTTGGCCATAGTTAAAAAATAATATAAGGAGGCGATTAAATCAAATGGCTAAGGAATTAAAATTTGGCGAACAAGCAAGATGTGCGATGCAGGTCGGAGCGAATGAACTTGCTAATGCTGTTAAGGTAACGCTTGGCCCTAGAGGGCGAAACGTTGTGATTGAGAAAAAATTTGGCGCTCCAACCATTACAAATGACGGAGTAACCATCGCAAAAGAGATGGAGTTTGAGGATCAGTTTGAAAACATGGGAGCTCAGTTGGTTAAGGAGGTTGCCACAAAAACCAACGATGTTGCCGGTGACGGAACCACAACTGCAACATTGCTTGCTCAAGAGATAATAGCTGAGGGTTTAAAGAATGTTGCTGCTGGAGCAAATCCGATGTTAATTAAGAAGGGGATAGAAAAAGCTGTTCAGATGACGGTTGACGAAATAAAAAAGATGAGTCAACTAATTGCGGATGACCCCAAAAAGATTGCCGAAGTTGCTTCAATCTCCGCGGCTGATGAAGAAATTGGAGCAAAAATTGCTGAGGCGATGGGCAAGGTTGGCAAGGATGGCGTAATCACCGTTGAGGAATCTCAAACCTTTGGGATAGATATCGAAGTTGTTGAAGGTATGCAGTTTGATAAGGGGTATTTGTCTCCTTATATGGTGACCGATGCAGAAAGAATGGAAGCAGTGCTTGAAGATCCATATATTCTTATTGCAAATCAGAAGGTAGGCGCCGTTCATGACCTTCTTCCTGTTTTAGAAAAGATTATGCAGACCGGAAAACCTCTATTGATACTTGCAGAGGATGTTGAAGGAGAAGCATTGGCTACTCTTGTTGTTAACAAGATAAGAGGCACCTTCACTGGTGTTGCGGTCAAGTCACCTGGTTTTGGGGATCGCAGAAAAGCTATGCTTCAGGATATAGCAATCGTTACTGGCGGTCAGGTTATTACCGAGGAACTTGGTATCAAGCTTGAGAATGCAACTCTCGACATGTTAGGCAAAGCGCACAGAGTAAAAATCACCAAAGAGAATACGACAATTGTCGGTGGCCAGGGTAGCATGGAAGCCATCAAGGGCCGTATAAATCAAATCAAAGCCGAGATGGAGCAAAGTGATTCTGAGTTCGACAAGGAAAAACTTCAAGAGAGACTCGCTAAACTAAGCGGCGGTGTTGCTGTAATTAAAGTTGGAGCAGCCACCGAGGTTGAACTCAAAGAGAAGAAGCATCGTATAGAGGATGCTCTTTCTGCAACTCGAGCCGCAATCGAAGAAGGAATTGTTCCCGGTGGCGGGGTAGTTTTGGTTAATTGTATCCCTGGAATCGATAAGGTTAAAGCTACTGGTGATGAAAGAACTGGTATCGAGATAGTTGAGCGTTCCTTGGAGGAACCCCTTCGTCAGATTGCCAACAATGCTGGTCTTGAGGGCTCTGTAGTTGTGGAAAAAATAAAGGGTCTTAAGAAGGGCCATGGATTGAACGCTGCGACTTTTGAATATGTTGATATGGTGGAAGCTGGTATTATAGATCCAGCGAAAGTAACTAGGTCTGCAATTCAAAATGCCGCGAGTGTTGCCGCCATGTTCTTGACCACGGAAGTTGCTGTAGCTGATAAGCCAGAGCAAGAAAAGGGCGGAATGCCCATGATGCCGGGTGGCGGAATGCCGGGCATGATGTAAGTTATTTTGTATGACGTAAAATGTTACATAGATTATCGAAAGAAAAAAAGCCCTCGTCTAGATGAGGGCTTTTTTTCTAAGCTTTGTTCTGGTTTGAATTGGTATTAATTGTTTTCTATCTTTTGCTGCACTTATTTCAAGATGAGTTGCTCCGCATTTACATTTATATAAAGAATCCTTAAAGAGGTTGTACTGTTTATGGTTTATAAGCCGCATTTCCCAGCCACAATTGGGACACAACAATTACATTCCTCCCCTCTCTTCTAATATCGAACAATACAACTATATGGTTTTTTGTTGGTAAATAACTTTGGATTACTTTTATCGATATTTTTATTTAAAGACTTAATAGTTAACCAAAAATTTTTTAGTAATTGTCTTTTAACTTTTAAAAATAATTGTTGAAAAATTGATAAATCAGGGGTTTTTTATCGTATTTTTTAAGAAGTCTTATAAGGGTTGTGTAGAGCGTGTTTGTTTTTCCTTGCTCCTTGACAGTTTTTTTTGTGCAGGTTAAGATTAGTTAATTTTAAGATTTTGAAGGAAGGAATTTTTGGAAATGGGAAAACCCAGAAGCTCAACCTGTACAATAAGTTGAGTAAGTCTGGGTTATTTTTTAAAAAATTATAAAATTTATGGGAGGCATTATATGGAAGTTGAGATCGGTAAAGGTAAATTTGGTAGAAGAGCTTATGGTTTTAATGATGTTGCTATAGTTCCCAGCAGGAGGACAAGAGATCCTCAAGATGTGGATATTAGCGCTGAAGTGGCCGGTTTTCATTTTGATTTGCCGGTCTTGGCTTCAGCAATGGATGGTGTTGTTGATCCCAAATTTGCTATTGAGATGGGCAAACTTGGAGGGTTGGCCGTCTTAAATCTCGAGGGAGTTCAAACAAGATATGAAGATGCCGACTCTGTGCTCAAGAAGATTGCTGGTTTTTCAAAGGAAGAAGCAACATGCAAGATGCAGGAGATATATAAGGAACCGATAAAACCTGAGTTGGTAAGAAAAAGAATCGAAGAGATTAAAAGAGGAGGCGTTGTCGCTGCTGCATCGCTTACACCTCAGAAAGTAATGGAATATTATAGAATTGCTTTAGACGCAGGTTTGGATATTTTAGTTATTCAGGGAACCGTAGTAAGCGCGGAGCATCTGAGCACCACCGTTGAGCCTTTGGATTTAAATAAGTTTATTAAATCGGTATCTGTCCCTGTCATAGTTGGTGGCTGTTGTTCCTATACCTCGGCGCTCCATTTAATGAGAACCGGCGCGGCTGGGATTCTTGTTGGAGTTGGTCCGGGGGCAGCTTGCACAACACGTCAGGTTTTAGGGATTGGAGTTCCGCAGGCCACAGCAATCGCTGATGCCGCGGCAGCTAGAATGCGTCATCTGGACGAAACCGGGCAGTATGTTAAAGTGATAGCTGATGGTGGCATGAGAACTGGTGGAGATATCGCAAAAGCAATTGCTTGCGGCGCCGATATGGTGATGATTGGCTCACCATTAACGCGGGCAAAAGAAGCGCCTGGACAAGGTTACCATTGGGGAATGGCTACGTTCCATCCAGATCTCCCTCGCGGCGCAAGAGTTCGAACCGACGTTGCTGGTAGTTTAAAAGAAATCTTAGTAGGTCCTGCTCATGAAAATGACGGCACGCTGAATTTATTTGGAGCGCTAAGAATCTCGATGGCTACGTGCGGATATGAAAATATAAAAGCTTTTCAGAAAACGGAAGTAATGGTTGCCCCTTCTCTTCAGACTGAGGGGAAACTTCTTCAACGCACCCAAGGCGTTGGGATGGGATAAGGGGCAGATGGCAGATGGCAAAAAAATGAACTGAATTAAAAGCTGTTTGTTTTTTTAAATTATTTCTTAAACCTCTAACTACATAACAATTTAAAAGATAAGGAGATTATAGGTAAGTGGGAGATAAGTTTAACGAAAGTAAGCAGAATAATTTACAAAAGATATTGGTATTAGATTTTGGGGCTCAATATAGCAGGTTAATTGCAAGGCGTGTGAGAGAATGCAAGGTTTATTCCGAAATTGTTCCTTATGATATCTCGATTAATGAAATTAAAAAAATGAATCCGAAAGGGATTATACTCTCAGGTGGACCAGCCAGCGTTCATGTTTCTGGCGCTCCTGAGTGCGATGAGAAAATATTTGAACTCGGTATCCCGATTCTTGGAATATGTTATGGTATGCAATTGATGGCGAATATGTTAGGTGGAAAGGTCGCCAAGACGGGAAAGAGCGAGTACGGAAAGACGATGCTTTTTGCGAAGGAAAATACACTTCTTTTCAAAAATATCTCCCTCGAACAAGATGTTTGGATGAGCCATCGCGACTCAATAAAGATTATGCCGACTGGTTTTAAACTTACTGCAAGCACTGACTCAATCGAAGTGGCCGCCATGGAAAATGCGGAAAAAGATCTCTACGGTGTTCAGTTTCACCCCGAAGTTATACATACACCCTTTGGTGCCGATCTTTTAAAGAATTTTATTTACTTTGCTTGTGAATGTGCTCCTTCTTGGACCATGGTTTCCATCATAGAAAAATCTATAGAGGATATAAGAGAAAAGGTGGGAAAAAACAAGATAATTTGTGGTTTGAGCGGGGGAGTGGATTCTGCGGTTGCAGCTGTTTTAGTCCACAAGGCCATCGGCGATCAACTCACTTGTGTCTTTGTTAATCACGGTTTTCTTCGAAAAGGAGAAGCGGAGCAGGTAGAGGAGACTTTTAGAAGGAATTTTAAGATAAATCTAGTTCAGATAAATGCCCAGGAGCGTTTTTTAAATAAACTTAATGGGGTTACTGATCCTGAAAAAAAAAGGGTTATTATTGGGGAGGAGTTTATTAGAGTTTTTGAAGAGTTTGCTTATGAGCTCAAAGATGTAGATTTTTTGGTTCAGGGCACTTTGTATCCCGATGTAATTGAGAGCGGCACAAAGGATGCCGCCAAAATAAAAACTCATCACAATGTTGGTGGGTTGCCTCTTGAGATGGATTTTAAACTTATAGAACCGCTTAGGTTACTTTTCAAAGACGAGGTTAGAGCGATAGGGGAAGAGCTTGGCTTGACGGAAGAGATAGTTTGGCGACAGCCCTTTCCTGGGCCGGGGTTGGCAATAAGAATAATTGGCGAGGTTACGGCGGAGCGACTGGAAATTTTAAGGTATGCCGATGCCATTGTAACCGAAGAAATAAAACGGGCAAATCTATATCGGAGCTTGTGGCAGTCATTTGCCGTTTTACCTTGCATTAAAAGTGTCGGGGTTATGGGCGATGAGCGGACTTATTCGTATGTTATAGCCATCAGGGGGGTTACGTCTGAAGACGCTATGACCGCCGATTGGGCAAGATTGCCATATGATGTTTTGGAAAGACTGTCAAATAGGATAATAAATGAGGTAACTGGAGTTAATCGAGTTGTGTATGACATAAGCTCAAAACCACCGAGTACAATTGAGTGGGAATAGATAACTGGGGAGTTGATTTTAAAAACTGCCGACTTTCGAATAATAGACTACCGACTAAAAGGAGGTTTTATGACAAAAATTGAAAAGGAACTAGAGGAACTTCGAGAGGAAGTTGATAAGATAGATGAAAGGGTTGTGCAAATTTTAAATAAGAGGGCAGATATAGTTTTAAAGATAAGAAAACTGAAAATTGAAGGGGCCTTTCCAATATATGACCCTCGTCGCGAAGAAAAGATATTTGAGAAGATTTCGGCGCTTAATTCAGGACCTCTCTATGATGATGCAATACATAGGATATATGAGACAATTCTTCACTGTATGAAAGATTTGGAGCAATAAATGGATATCTTTGACCAAAAAAAAGTTTTCATAATAGCTGGGCCTTGTGCGATTGAAAACAAGGAGCAGCTTTTTGAGGTGGCTGAGGCGGTAAAAAAAGCTGGAATAAAATATTTAAGAGGCGGCGCTTACAAACCTCGCACCTCTCCCTATAGCTTCCAGGGGCTTGAGGAGGATGGTCTAAAATATCTCTCTGAAGTGGGTAAAAGGTTTGGGTTGAAAACCGTTACCGAAGTTACCGATTCTGATATTGCGGAACTTGTCGCAAAACACGTCGATGTTCTTCAAGTTGGAGCGCGCAACATGGATAATTATTCGCTTCTTAAAAAACTTGGCAAGTTAACCGCAAAAGATAAAAAACCAGTTCTGCTAAAAAGAGGGTTTTCAGCAACAATAGAAGAATGGTTGCTGGCTTCTGAATATATTACTTCGGCTGGTAATCCAAACGTTATCTTATGTGAACGAGGGATAAGAACTTTTGAGACGGCCACGCGCTTTACCCTTGACTTGAGCGCTGTCCCCGTAGTTAAGAAACTAAGCACTCATCCGATAATTGTGGATGCTAGTCATTCCACAGGGCATGCGGATATGGTAATCCCGATGAGTAGAGCCGCGGTTGCCGCGGGAGCCGACGGGATAATGGTTGAAGTGCATCCAAATCCTAAAAAAGCCCTATGCGATGGCGCTCAATCATTGACCCCAATTGAGCTGGAGCAACTAATTAAAGAGCTTAAACCCATAGCCAAAGCCCTCGGCAAAGAATTGAGTTAATTAAATAGAAATCTTATGAAGTTATTGTAACCTTCGTTTTTTCCGCGATTATGTTGTTGTATAACAATCTTTTGGTATATTATTTTGGAACTTTCATACATCCAATATTTGCTGGCTTTCCCGACCTATCCAGGCGATAAAAGACGTAGCTTATTTTTGTTGCTCTTTTAGTATGATTTCAAAGGTAAGGGCAAGAAAATGACGAATAACATTAATAGAGTTTATAAAGGGGGTGCGAATATGTTATTAGTCGTTATCGACGAGGAACTATGTGTTGGTTGTGGGCTTTGTGAAGAAACTTGTCCCGAAGTCTTTGAGGTTTGGGAAGATAATGTAGCGCACGTGATAACGGAGGACGTTGAGGAGTGTGAAGACCTGGAAGGGGTGGCCGAGGACTGTCCCGTCGGGGCGATAACCATTAAAAGAAACTGAGCTGTTATTTATAAATAAAAATTCGGGGGAAGAATTTGAAGGCATATTTGGATATAGAGACCTCTTTTGACGGTAGAATAACCGTTGTTGGCATATATCGTCCCAGCAAGAATTTGGTGCAATTTATTTTACCCAATATTACGGCTGAAGCCATTCTGGATTTTTTAAGAGGAGCCGAAATTGTCGTTACTTACAATGGCAGCCGTTTTGATCTTCCTGTCATCGAGAAGCATTTTGATTTAAATTTGATGAACTATTTTGAATCGCTTGATTTGATGTACGATTGCTGGAGACATAATTTATATGGTGGTTTAAAAAAAGTGGAAGAATATTTGGGGATTAACAGAGATTTGCCCGGGATGAACGGTTACGACGCAGTTATGCTTTGGTCAAGATATGAAACATACGGTGACGAAAAGGCGCTTGAGGTTCTTTTAAAATATAACAAAGAAGATGTGTTAAATCTTTGTGTTCTCGAGGCGTGTTTAAGGATGAGAGAAAATCAATAATAATCTTTAAACCCCACTATTCCTAATTCGAACATTTGTTTGCTATTTAGCTGTTTTATAAATATAATGAAATTAATCCTTAAACAAGAGTCTTGCGGAGGTTAATATTGGTGGAGACATATCTTGTCATCTTACTAATTTTCTTAATGTTTTTGCTGCTCGGTTTCTTTTGGTTGATTTTAAAACTTAAACAGGGAGAGTCGTCAATTCCTCTTCTTCAACAACAGATTTTGGAGTTGCAGAAACAGGTGAGTATCAGCTTAACAGAGGGAAGTAAGCGGGTAGATGAACAGTTAAACAATATCAGCAAGCTTATGGCCGATTCCAATAAAACATTGGGAGAGCGGTTTGAGGGCGCCACCAAAGTGGTGGGCGATGTTCAAAAGAGCTTAGGGGAACTCTCTAGGGCTACCGGACAGATGATAGATGTTGGAAAAGATATTTCAAAACTCCAGGAAATTCTGCAAGCCCCCAAGTTGCGAGGCGTGATGGGGGAGATGTTTCTGGGTGAATTGTTGACTCAAATTCTTCCGTCCAAACATTTTGAGATGGGGCATAGCTTTCGAAGCGGCGAAAAGGTTGATGCCATTATTCGTGTTGGCAAGATGTTGGTGCCAATTGATTCGAAATTTCCGCTCGAAAATTTTAAGCGCTTAATTGAAAGCAAAACAGAAGATGAGCGCAAGGTGAATCGGAAAGGCTTTGCTCGTGATGTAAAAAAGCATGTAGATGTCATTTCCCAAAAATATATTCTTCCAGATGAGGGAACCTCTGATTTTGCTTTCATGTATATTCCAGCCGAAAATGTCTATTACGAGGTCATAATGTCAAGTGACGGTTTACAGGAAAATATTTGTGATTACGCTGTCGAAAAACGTGTAATACCTGTATCTCCAAACACCCTTCTTGCTTATTTACAAGTTATAGTGATGGGTCTAAAGGGTCTTGAGATAGAGAAAAACGCCAGAGAAGTAATGAACTACCTTGGAAGATTACAAGGTGATCTTGGTCGTTTTCGAGATGATTTTGAAGTTGTGGGAAAACATATTTACAATGCCAAAAATAAATACGAAGAATCGGAAAGAATGCTTGAGCGCCTAGGCGATAAAATTTTAAATGCCAACAAGAATGTTTCCGAGCTTGAGGATCACCCTTTATAATCAACATTTCCTCTAATTGCTCCAAACCTTTATGTGATGTGGACTTTTTATTCTTTTAAAGTGCGAGGTTATAAAGCTGCGGATAGATCTTTTACCGTGTAGAAAAGAAGTGAATATTAATAATTGATGGATTGTGGGTAATTTTAAGTTATTATTAAACAAAAGGTCTTATTTTTGGAGGTGTTCGTGATGGCATTGATGAGCATCAGCGTTGTTCCCTTAGGAACACCCACGCTGAGCATAGGAGATTACATCGCCAAAATTGTAAGAACGCTTGATGAGGGAGAAGTGAAGTATAAACTGACCGATATGGGCACAATAGTTGAAGGAGAAGCTCGACATCTTTTTAAAATCGCTCATAAATTGCACGAGACTCCTTTTACTGAAGGCGTGCTAAGGGTGATAACTACCATTGAAATTGATGATCGAAGAGACAAGGAGGTTAAGTTGGAAGACAAAGTAAAATCGGTGCGAGCAAGACTTAAATAGAAATTAAATGAGTGGAAATTTTTACGATATTAAAAAGAAATTCGGTGATGTTTATGTTTAAAAAGGGAAGCAAGGTTTTTTACCCCTACCACGGGATCGGGAAAATTGATGATGTTTTCACCAGGGAATTTGGTGGGAAGAAAGAGAAATATTACTCCATAAACTTTGTCGATGAGAATTTAAAGATGATGGTACCGGTTGATAAGGCGGATGATTTGGGGTTAAGAAAATTTTTGACAGAAGAAGAAGTTGAGGCATTGTTGGAAGTTTTAAAAAAGAGGGCGAGTGAACCCAGGGAAAAAGACGTGGACCGCTCTTATTTTCTTCACATGATTGGAAGCTTGGATATTTTTGATGTAGCCAAAGGAGTTTGTGAGCTGCTTTGCAAAAGGGAGACGACTGGTTTAAAAAGAGATGAAGATGAGCTTTTAAAGCGAGGCATTGATATATTGAATGGTTTGATAGTTTGTAGCAAAAAAGTTAAACCAGCGGAAGCAAGAAAAATGATAATCGATTATTGGAAGAAAGGGTTGAATAAGAAGAAGAAAAGTTAGTGGATGAGTTCTTAGAATTAATTTAAAGGGAAAATAAAGGAAAGTAAGGGATTTGAGAGAATTATTTTAATAATTTTCGGTAATTTCCACAGGAGGGAAGAAATGAGTGTTCAGGTATTTAAACTTAAAAGTTCTTCTATTCTTCTATCTATTTTATTAATTCTGTTATTGTGCTTGTTTTTTATAATTATTTCTGCCAGAGGGTTGAGTTACAAGTTTGCTTCGGCTGTGGAGCATGAGCCAGAAATTCATGAAGCAGTGGAACACGAAGAAGAACGTGTTGTAACAGAGCATGAGGAAGAAGCTCATGAAGATGTTGGACATGAAACAGTCGAGCACGGAGAAGCTGAAGGTGAAGCGGAGAAAGGTATTGAGATTCCCGCGGTTGTTGACGCTGCGCTTTTTGTTGCGATTGCTGCATTGGTTTTAGGAGCAGGAAAAGTTCTTGGGAGCTACGGGAAAAAAACAGCTTAGTCTTTTGCTGAATTCAGAGCTTCTTTGTATGCGATGTAAGATTTTTCAGTAAAAAGGACGAATTTTACCTCATCGAAGCGGTCATTTTCTTTTAAGAAATCTACAACTGTTTTTATAGCAATTTTTGCTGCTTCTTTAAGCGGATATCTATAAGCGCCCGTGCTGATGGATGGGAAAGCGATGGTTTTAATCTCTTTTTCCATGGCAAGTTTTAAGCTGCTTACATAGGCGTTTTTCAAAAGTTCTGGCTCACCGCTGCTTCCGCCTCTCCAAATTGGTCCAACGGTGTGAATCACGTATTTGGCGGGAAGGTTTCCTCCGGTTGTTATGACCGCCTTGCCAGTAGGCAGCCTTCCGATTTTTTTTATAATCTCTTTGCATTCTTCGAGGATTTCGGGCCCGCCGGCTCTATGGATTGCGCCATCCACGCCACCTCCACCCATAAGTCTACCATTTGCGGCATTCACTATGGTCTCGACGCTTTGTTTGGTTATATCCCCTCGGACTAAAGAAAGGGTAGTTTTATTTATTTTTGTATCCATTTCAACTCCTTATAATGAAGTTATTAGACCGTTGAATTTTGTTATTGCGAGGCGAAGCAACCCCAGGTTTTTAACCATCAATATTTTCATAATCAACGTATATTTCAATATCCAATTGCTTAAAAACTTCTTCGATGTGATTGTGAATTGAAATAATATCAGAACCCGCGAAGAGCAGCCCACATGCTTTTTTATCTCTTGTTAAAACTAAAGAACCAGAGTCTCCTGGTTGAGACATAAAGGTGGTAAGAATTTGGTTTCTAAAAAGCGGAACACCCTTATCGTAATGTATTCGTATGGACGCTTTAGTATCCAAAACCTCGCCGTATGTGTGGCCCGTTGTGCGCCCCGTCTTTTGAATTATCATGCCCACTCTTGCTTTTGTTACCCCGCCTACCTTTCCGATGTCGAGGATGGTTTCCTCCACCAAATCATCACCTAGAGGTTCTGCTACCGCTGCGTCCACTGTGTTTGGGTTATAAAAATCAACCTCAACCCATCTTAGAAGTTTTGCTATGACGTCTTTTCTTTTATGGCCATTATCCAAAATGCCAGGTTGGATTATGGGGTCATTTTTTTTGGCTCTGTTCTCGTTTGCCAGGACATGGTTGTTGCTTAAAATGAGTTTTTTGCCCGTTTTTTTGTCTCTTACGATCGCTCCCAGCGTTCCCGCTCCCACTTTTTTATGGCCAACGCTGACTCCGCCCGGCGCGGGTCTGATTTTTTCCCGGTAAGCCATGGAAGGATAGACAAAGGCCTCAACTTTCCCAATTTCGATTACATCGGTTAAGATTTCCTTTTCTTTCTTAAATTTTCTTAAACCAAATGTGGATATGGATATTATTTTTGGGATGATGTTTATTTTTGGAAGTTCATCAATAGGGAGCTTCTTTTCTACATAGTACCGTAAGGACTTTTCCTCTTTTACCTCTCCTTCCACAATTTTTGGACCAAAGCCAACCCCAACTATATTTTTAGTTCCGATTTCTTCTTCAGCGCTCCGTATCATTTTTTCGATGGGGGAAAGTTTGGGATTATTCATTTCTCTCCTTGTCTTGATGGGCTTTAATTTCTCCTACTTCGATAACACACGTTGGCACACCTTCAATTTTTTTGGGGATTATTTCATCTTTAGAAAGTTTCTCTTCGGGAAGCTTTTTTGTGACGTAAATGTTTATGCATCTTATGAAAGTTGTTTCAATTTTTTTCTTCCCAATACCTACGCCTACAACGTGTGAGTATCTCATCAGACGTGGTTCATTTTGTTTTTTTATCCTTTGAACCCTTTTATAGTTTTCCATATCTTGATTCTACTCGATTTTTTGTGGGGTTGCAGGGTTATGGATTTTAAAGGGGAAATTTGTTCTTAAATCGAAGTTTAATTGTATGAAAAGAAAAGGGGGTCAGAAAAGAAAAAGGGGGTCAGGTCTTTAATCTTGACATTTTGAAAATGAAACTGTTTAGTTAAATGTCAAAAAACAAGACCTGACCCCCACCTCGGAGCTCATTTTCTGAATGTTCTTTTAAGCACTGGCCAATAGCTTCTTTAAAAGCATTTTCTTCTCCATCCTGAACGGCCTGCCTATAAAGCTGCTCAATCAATGCCGCATCTTTGTTCGCTTGTTCAACCCGATTTTTAAGTGTCATTTTCCCTCGTTTGGGAATCTTATACAAAGAAGTCTATCTGAATATCCTTTGAAATTCAATTTAGAAAAACAAAAAAGTCAGGTTTTCAATCCTGATATTTTGAAAATGAAACTGTCTAACAAAGATGACAAAAAATAAGACTTGAACCCAAAGCTCATTTGCTCTCAGCAGCTTTATCTTGACTCGAAAATTTAACCGTATAGTATAAAATGTAGCATATTGGGTATTAGCTGTAATTTATGTGGCGGCAAAAATTGTTGATAAAAAAAGATGGGATTAGGAGTATGAACGGCATGAATCGTGTAAATATAAAACCAGGCATACGGGTTTTGATAGTATTAAAAAAAGACCAGCAATCCGGAAGATTAACGGAAGGTATCGTAAAAGATATCTTGACCAAATCTTCTACCCATCCCCATGGCATCAAGGTCCGGTTAAAAAGCGGCGAAATCGGACGGGTGAAAGAAATATTAAGTTAAGGGAATGATGAAAGGCAACAACTAACAATTTTATGCACTTGGCTGGCGAGGAGATGTCTGTTTTCTAAGTGTTAATTGTGCTATAATTCAAAAAATTAAATTCAATATTTGTGGGTAGCGTTTTTGAATTAACAACAAACAATTCCTTCCCGACTATTTAAAAAATATTGAAACCTAACAACTTATTACAGTTGATTTTGCTCCGCGGTTTCACCGTTTTGTAAAACCACTGATTTTTGTCGTTAGAAAGAAAAACATGAAAGGAAAATTATTAATATGCCCAATCAGAAACGTCGAAAAGACGTGAGAAACGTGGCTATTATTGCTCACGTTGACCATGGAAAAACAACGCTCGTAGATGCTCTCTTAAAACAGTCAGGAGCGTATGAATTTAAAGATGGCGAAACCACAATCATGGATTCAAATCCACTTGAAAAAGAACGTGGAATAACCATTTTTTCAAAAAATGCATCTTTCTCCTATAAAGGAGTTCAGCTTAATATAGTTGATACTCCCGGTCATGCCGATTTTGGAAGCGAAGTAGAAAGAATTCTTAAAATGGTAGATGGTGTGCTTTTGCTCGTCGATGCGCTTGAAGGTCCCATGCCACAGACAAAATTTGTTTTAAAAAAATCTCTGGAATTGCATCTTAAACCAATTTTGGTTGTAAATAAGATCGACAGGCCGAATACACGGCCTCATGAAGTTGCTGACATGACCTTTGATCTCTTTTGCGAATTAAACGCAACCGACGAACAACTGGATTTTCCAATTGTTTTTGCTTCAGGAAAAGAAGGAATAGCAACCCTTGATTTGGACGAAGAAGGTAAAGATATGAAGCCTCTTCTTGATACGATGATTCATCGTGTATTGCCTCCGGTCGCCGATCCCGCGAAGCCCTTTCAAATGCTGATAACCATGTTGGATTATGATTCTTATGTCGGTCGTATTTCAATAGGCCGCATTTTTCACGGAAAAATAAAAAACGGAGAGCAGATATCCCTTGTGAAGAGTGACGGAACTATAAAAAGAGGTAAAGTTACGAAAATATTGAAATACAAAGGCCTTAAAAGGATCGAAGTTAAAAACGCGGAAGCTGGTGACGTTGTGTCTATTGCGGGAATCGATGATGTGAGGGTGGGAGAGACTCTCGCGTCAGTGGAAAAACCAGAAGCGTTACCAAAAATAAAAATTGATGAGCCGACTATCTCAATGCTTTTTTCACATAATACCAGTCCCCTTGCGGGAAAGGATGGCGGTAGATACCTAACTTCGCGCCATATTCGTGAAAGACTTGAACACGAGGCGCTGACAAATGTGGGGATTAAGATAGAAGAAATTGAAGGGACTGAAAGAATTAAGGTGTCCGGAAGGGGAGAGCTTCATCTTGCCATACTTCTTGAAACAATGCGGAGAGAGGGATATGAAATCGAAGTTTCTTCACCCCAAGTTATTTTAATGAAAACAGAGGGAGAGACTCTTGAGCCCGTTGAAGAAGTGACGGTTGAGGTTGATCAAGGGTATCAAGGCGCCGTAATTGAAGAGCTTGGTAAAAGAAAAGCGGAAATGAAAGATATGCAGGTAACAATAATTAATACGATCCGCATGAATTTTTTAATCCCAACAAGAGGTTTACTTGGTTTTAGAAATGACTTTTTAATGATGACTCGCGGTACGGGAATTATGTATCAAAACTTTTATCAATATCAGAAATTTAAAGGTGAAATTGCTCATCGTCAACTAGGAGTGCAAATTTCAATGGGTAACGGCAAGGCGGTTGCTTATGCTTTATTTGGGCTTCAGGAAAGAGGAGAGATTTTTATTAATCCGGGAGACGATATTTACGAGGGTATGATTGTTGGCGTTAACAATAAAGGCAATGACCTTGTTGTAAATGCTAATAAAGAAAAGAAACTTACAAATATTCGTGCGGCAAAATCTGATGAAGCGATAAAGCTTATTCCCCCAAGAGAGATTACGCTGGAATTTGCTCTGGAATTTGTTGAAGGTGATGAACTGTTTGAGATAACTCCTAAAAATATTCGTCTCAGGAAGCGATACTTAACTGAAAATGAAAGAAAATCAAAACTTCAAAAACGAGATTGTTAAACAAAAATGTCAAAAGTTTAGTCTCAAATCTTTTATTATATAGCGAGGCGACGGATTTGAGGTTTTATCATATAGAACCGATAAGGATAGATTGTCTTTGATATTAGACAGTAAAAACTGGAGGTTTATGTTAAAGTGATTTCAAAATTACCAAAATGGGCTTGGGTAGGCGCGAGCGCGCTTACGTTTTCTGCCGGTCTAATAAATGCCGTAGCATTTTTGGGTTTTACCCATGGAGCGGTGACACATGTAACTGGGGAGATAAGTGGTCTCTCTATAGCTTTATCGAAGGCGGATTGGCTTGTATCCCGTCATTTATTATCGGTTGTATTAGCTTTTTTCTTTGGTTCGATGGTGTGCGGCGTTATTGTAAGAGATAGCCATTTGAAAATTGGGCGTCGCTATGGCGGTGCATTAATTCTGGAAAGTTTTTTGTTATGTGCATCAGTCGCTGGGTTTAAGAGCAATTCTATAAACGGCGAGATTTTGGCTTCGCTTGCTTGTGGGTTGCAGAATGCAATGGCGAGCACTTACAGTGGAGCCATAATAAGAACTACTCATATGACAGGAATTGTAACTGATCTAGGATCTCTGATTGGGCAGTGGATCAGTGGCATGGAATTTGATTATCGAAAGGCTTGTCTATATTTATTGCTTCTCATATCTTTTTTAACAGGGGGATGTATTGGAGTATTTATTTTTAAAATTATCAATTATTTTGCTTTATTATTACCTGCGATTATAACTGGATTTGCTGGATTTTTATATATTTTATTAAGGTGGGTCAAGTTGTCTAGAAGTGAATTATGTTAATTGTTCAATGCTAGTGTATTTTCAGTGTTAGGTGCGAATGCTTATTAAGAGAGTTACAGATACAAATCAGCAAGTATTTGTAAAATGCAATATAAAGTGCGATAATGTTAAAATAAAGTAGTGTGTAGCTTTTGCGTAATATGTTTTTATAACGTTCGCCAGGGTATTCACTGGCGATACTATTTTTTTTGGAGGTATTTTAGATGTTAAATGATTATTCTTCACAGTTAGGTTTTTGTGATTTAGGGTTGAGTGAACCTGTGTTGAAAGCGCTAGATAGGGTGGGGTACGAAACGCCGACTCCCATTCAGGCACAAACAATTCCACACGTCTTAGCAGGTAGAGATTTACTAGGACAAGCCCAAACTGGTACTGGGAAAACTGCTGCTTTTGCATTGCCGTTATTGTCGCGCATAGATCTCAAAAAATTGGAACCCCAGGTACTGGTTCTAGCTCCTACCCGCGAATTGGCTATTCAGGTGGCGGAGTCTTTTCAGCAGTATGCGTCTCAAATGAAAGGGTTCCATGTATTACCCATCTATGGTGGCCAGGCTTATGATGGTCAACTTCGTAGGCTTAAACGTGGCGTACATGTTGTGGTGGGAACGCCGGGGCGGGTGATGGATCATATGCGGCGCGGAACTTTAAACTTAAAGGCACTTAACTGTCTTGTTCTTGATGAGGCGGATGAAATGTTGCGTATGGGATTTATCGATGATGTAGAGTGGGTTTTAGATCAGACGCCACCTGGGCGTCAGATGGCACTTTTTTCTGCGACCATACCTAGGGCAATTCGCCAAATTGCCCAAAAATATTTGAATAATCCGGCAGAAATCACGATAAAAGCACGAACCACTACCGTGGAAGCTACTCGCCAGCGTTTTTGGATGGTGAGTGGTTTTCATAAATTAGATGCGCTGACTCGAATGTTGGAGGCGGAAACCTTTGATGGCGTGCTCATCTTTGTTCGCACAAAAACAGCAACGGCGGAACTCTCGGAAAAGCTTGAGGCTCGCGGTTATGCTTCAGCGCCGATTAATGGAGATATTGCGCAAAGTAAACGAGAACGTACGATAGAACAGTTTAAAACAGGAAAACTCAGTATCTTAGTTGCCACCGATGTGGCGGCCAGGGGGCTGGACGTCGATCGCATCAGCCATGTTATCAATTATGATATTCCGTATGATACCGAATCCTATGTTCATCGAATCGGCCGCACGGGTCGGGCAGGGCGCAGCGGTGAGGCAATTTTGTTTGTAGCTCCACGAGAAAGGCATATGTTGAATGCTATAGAGAGAGCTACCAAACAAAAGATTGAGTTGATGGAACTTCCTTCGACAGAAGTGATTAACAACAAGCGTATTGCGCGTTTCGAGCAACGCATTACCGATACTTTGGGAGCTGGAGGGTTAGAATTTTACTGTGATTTAATGGAGCAATATCGGCAAGAACACAATGTGCCCGCGGTAGAAATTGCCGCTGCATTAGCCAAATTGTTTCAGGGCGATGAGCCTCTGTTGTTAACAAACAAACCTAAAAATAAAAAGGTTGAATTTGAGGACAGGCCAATAAAAGGAAAAACCTTTACAAAACGGAGCAAAATACCATCGGTTTTGGAAAAGGGAATGGAAAGATTTCGTATTGAAGTTGGTCGTATCCATGGGGTAAACCCCGGTAATATAGTGGGCGCTATTGCCAACGAGGCGGGAATAGACAGCAAATTTATCGGTCGGATAAATATTTATGATAACTTTAGCACGGTAGACTTACCAGAAGGAATGTCGCGCGATATTCTAAATGTGCTAAAAAAAGTTTGGGTGTCTGGTCAGCAGTTAAAAATTTCGAGACTGGACGAGCATAGAAAACAGCATGATGTTAAAGAGGAAAGTAAGCCCATACCAAAGCATAAAAAAGAACGAGCCGACTACTCAAAAAAAGAGAAATAATGAATAAATTTGTAAATTATTTTAAGATAGCTTTTTGTGATTGTTGAAAGAGAGAATGAATGAAGATAGGATTTACCGGTATCGATCTACCGGAAGGAAAGATAAAATATAAGGACGAAAATCTTATCGCCTTGGAGGAGAAAGACAAACCCAAAAAGCTAACATCGTTTTTTGCGGAATTTATTCGTGATGAATTTATACAGTCTGAAGCTATTATCATTCCCGGTAGCAAGATTTTGGATTTGTTGATTATTGACATAGAAAAGATTGAGGGTCGTCTAGCTCGCTTGAATGACAAAAAAGAGGAAGAATTATTGCTAAAATGCATGGAAAAGTTGGAACAGGAAATACCTCTATGTGATGTTGAATTCAATGATGAAGAAGAAAAGTTGCTAAAGACAATATCCCCTTATAGTTTTAAGCCCGTTATTAAAATTGAAGGCAGCGAGGATGCCAACACAATCATTAGCTTAGCGCTTGAAAAGGCAAACTATATGTTTTTTTATACCTCCGGCCCTACAGAATCTCATGCTTGGCTAATAAAAAAGGGCTCAGACATTATCACCTGTGCCGCTAAGATACATACTGATCTTGCGCGCGGATTCATTAAGGGTGATGTTGTTAGCTTTGAGGATTATATGAAATGTCATAATTTTAATGAATGCAAGTCAAAAGGGTTGGCTAAACTTGTTGATCGTGACTATATAATTCAACCAAAGGAAGTAATCGAAATTAGATTTAACGTATAACAAGTGAATCACCACGAATCCACATCTGCGATGATTTGTTCCGCTCTCTAAGCCACGGGTTTAACTGATGAGACTGCTGAATTTCGTCATTGCCTGGTACCTGGTACAGGGCTGTGCCAGGTCTAACGACGAGGATTTAGACGTTACATCGTATGACGAAGCAATTTCTGTTTAATAGGAGCTTCGAGATCGGCGAGCGACATTTTATGTATTATTCAACAGTCTCTTGATCTGTCTGGTACTGGTCTGATGATAATTTGTTCGTTTTCTTACTTACCTAAAAAAAACAAGCACGAATCAAATTTTGTACGCAATTAAGTTTAAAGGTATTAGGAAACGTGAACGAGAATTAAAGTTATTAGAGAAATTGGATGGAACGGAGCTAGGGAAAAGGAGGTTACCGTGGCAAGATATGTAATGCTCACAACCCTTACAGATGAGGGAAGAAAGACGGTTAGAGAAAACCCCGAGAGGATTAGAGAAGTAAATAGCGAAGTAGAGGCGATGGGTGTTAAAATTGTCGCTCAGTACGCGCTTTTGGGACCTTATGATTTTATAAATATTTTAGAAGCTCCCGACAATATCGCCGTTACAAAAGTAGCGATGGAACTTGGTTCAAGGGGTACGATTCAGACTATGACCATGCCCGCAATGACCCTCGATGACCTTATCGGAATTTTTAAAGAATAGTCTGTGTGCCCTTTAAATTAATCGATTTTAGGTTCAAGGTTTTTATTGATTATTACCTTGTCTTGGTATAAGCAAGCAAAAATTTTATAAAAATATGAGAGACTAGACGAAGCCAGGGTCATTTATAGTGGCCTGGCATGTAAATTTGTATTTTTCAAAAGAAAGAGTGAACTGTGTCATATAAAGCAATCATTTCAGACTGGAATGGAACCTTGATTGACTCTCCTTCGGATGAGCCCTTGCATAGTAAAATTGCTTATGCAATTGCAAATGATTTAAAATCCCAACTTTTTAAAGGCGAGTTCTGGAAGATTATCGACATTATAAAACTTGGCAGAACTAAGAATAAATTAAACAGGGGATTGCGTGAGTTTCATAATGGGAAAAAAAATCTGCAGGATATTTACAATATCTTTAATGAGGGTGTTTTAAAGGATAAATCTGTTGAATATATTACCGATATTATTGATGAATATGCCAAAGAATTTGTAAAAAAGTTAGACGATAGGGTGCTAAGACCCATTCAAGCTGTTCATAAAGAGGGTGTATTAACCGGGATACTGTCGGCTTCTTTTGATTACAGTATCGAAAAAGTCTTGGAGGAAGCCGGCTATAGCCAAATTTTTGACGACATCGTTTCCAATGACCTTCTTGTAAATGATGGCAAGGTGCTTGGAATCACCCTCGATATTTATGAAAAGAAAGTACAATTCTTACAATCCGAATTTTTTGAGAAAAGGGGCTTAAGGGAAAACAATACGCTGTATCTAGGTGACACAAAAGATGATGAACCCATTGCCGAACTCCTTGTCCCAGGCAATTTCATCGTTCCGTTTTTGGCTCCCGACGAATTTAAAGAAAAAATGGCCTCTAAATACAAGGCATTTGCTCCCGAAACCGAACAGGATTTATTGAGGTATTTACAGATCAGGTGAAAACATACCAGAGAAACTAATGGTAAAAGTGCTTCAAATACTGAATGAGTCGATTGAGTAAAAAGGGGAATGTGTGAACTACGACGATGTTGTTGAAAAATTAAAATCTCTATCCAATCCTGAGACAATTGAAGGCATGGCGAGGTTTGGGATTACTCCTGAAAGAACCTATGGAGTATCAATTCCCAATTTAAGAAAAATTGCTAAGGAGATTGGGAGAGACCATAATCTTGCTCAAGAACTTTGGGAATCGAACATTCGCGAAACCAGGGTACTTGCCAGCATAGTGGATGAATCAAATAAGGTAACCGAAGAACAGATGGAGAGCTGGGCACGCGAGTTTGATTGCTGGGAGATATGTGACCAGTGTTGCATGAATCTCTTTGGTAGAACCAAATTTGTTTATCAAAAGGTCGTTGAGTGGAGTTCGCGGGAAGGAGAATTCGTCAAAAGGGCGGGTTTTGTTTTGATGGCGGTGCTGGCAGTTCACGACAAAAAAACGGATGATATGGAATTTGAAAGGTTTCTCCCTATTATAAAGAGAGAAGCTACTGATGGCAGGAATTTTGTGAAGAAGGCGGTTAACTGGGCGCTAAGACAAATTGGAAAACGCAACTTAAATTTAAACAAGAGGGCAGTTGAAGTTGCCGAAGAAATACAAAAGATGGACTCGAAAGCAGCGAGATGGATTGCAACTGATGCAACTTGGGAGCTAACGAGCGAATCAGTCCAGAAAAGATTAAAAAATTAACGATAGATTTCACGTTGATGGCCCACACGCAAAATAACGATTTTCTCATCAACCAGGTCAAAATATTGACCATCTTTCAGCGCTTTGAAAAATAGTCTTGACTATTTTTCATTTTTGAAATTGTTTTTAAGCCCCATTCATACTTAAAGGGGTTAATCCTTTAAAGAACAAACAGGGAATTTCTTGAAGGAGAAATTTGTTTTGACTAGAAACGTAATTGTATATTGTGGAATGCAGTATATTAATAAGTTATGCACAGACAAGAAAACCAAACCGGAACGAGCATGGACAATTGCAGTTGTTCGGAATCGCCAGGGTCACTTCAAGATCAAGATTTATTTTCGGTATTTGCTGACCTACGGTCTCGTTGCACTGCTCTGAGTCAGATATTCATCCCCGATGAACTTTGGCCAGAGTTTCAAAAATGGCACCATGAGCGCGATACCGTTGTTCTCCATCGATCTATCCTACTACTGGCAATGCAGCGGGGATACTTGAGACGAATCACGTCCCCGGTGCACAGGTTTTTGCTTGGGAACGGCCTTCCGCTCCCGGACGTGAGAACATAGTATTTACAGGATTTGCGTGAATGCTGGATGCTTGACGAAGATCCAGCTGAACGCCACCGAAAAGCTCGCATATTTTTAGGTCGCTTGACTGAACTGCAGTTGGCACAATGGCTTGAGCTACATGGCTGGACGGTTTCAGGTCTTGAAGCGCGACGGCAAGGTCCCGATATTGAAGCCTGTGCGGCCGATGGCCGGACTGCCGCATTTGAAGTCAAGTTCATTGGCACCAATGACGCTGACTTTGCTCAAATTGTGGAGAGTATTGCGCACCGGCCGGCCGGGGGCAGCGTATCGTTATATGATCCGGTGGACTATCTCTTGTTTAGAGTGTACGAGGCTGCAAAACAATTGCAGAAATACCAGTGTGACTGCATTGCTGTCATAATTATTGAGGAGTTGACGTGGTCCACTAGGTTTGCACTGCAGGTCAAGCAAGGTTGGATTGACTGGGCCAACCCAAGCTTCTTTTTGAAGCATGATTTTGAACAATTCTTGCAAGGTCAGTCGTGCTATCCTGAGATTCTAAACAATAGCGAGCTGCAGTCAGTTTTGGGCAATCTTACTGCGCTCTGGATACTTACCCTGTCGGCAGATTTTCAATATCAATGCGAGTTTATGTATGATCTGAGCGAATAGACGGTTATCGCTTTTAGCCCGCCCAAGTGACGAAAGAGATAAAATGGAAGAGATTGCATAACAAGTCATTCCAGCGGACGGCTTACAGTCGCCGCTGATTTTAAGCGTTAGGAATACGATAAAATGCCGAAAATGGAATTGACTTGCCCGACATGCAAGCAGAAGCATTTTTTGAGTGTCACAGATTCTCAGGCTGCGGGAAAAGATCCTATATATCTACTCTGCCCTAATCTTGATCGTCGATACAGATTAATGGGCTTTTATATAGATACAATCCGTGGGTTTTACTCAACCCCTGCTCTTAAGGAACAAGCCGATTCGAATACTGAACACCTAAAGGCTATGTTAGGGCATGAGAATTTTGAGCAGAAATTTGAGAGATGGCTCAAAATCGAATATCCTCCTTTGGGATTAATTGACGAATATCCTGAGAAAATCACACAAATCATTAATACGTATTCATCCGGGTATTTTTATCCCGCTGTTACCTCAACATGTTGTCTGGCCGAGAGAATATTGAATCGTTTAATCCTAAGAACTCGCGACCACTTTAGGAGTGATCCTCATTATAAGAAAGTATATCGAAAAGAAAGCTTCGATGATTGGGGAAAGATGATTACTGTTATTAACGATTGGCGGCTAGTGCCTAAAAGGGCAATCAGCATTATGAAAGAACTGATGCTGATTAGACATCAAAGCATTCACTATAACGAAACATTCAACTTCGAGGCAATTGCATCAGACGCAATCAATAAACTAATTGCTGCGATCACGGACATTTTTGGTGTAATAAATCGAAAAGACATCTATCTTGTCTTTGATGTCCCAGGAGAGATTTGGGTTCGGCATGAAGCTCAGAAGCATCCTTTCGTAAAGGAATTTGTATTACCTCATTGCTACTATGCCCATGCCGTCCAAGATATTGACTTTGAAAAAAAGAAAATAACCGAACGGTTAGGGGAAATCGGCCCGCTTACGGATGAGGAGTTTGTGCAGTTAAGAAAAACTGCGAAATAGGAAATGGAGTCAATTCCTAACCAGCGGGTGCACCAGATCGGCAATAAACTGCTCTTGCCTCCCGGTGACCCGTATCGTTATCTGCATAAAGAAAATATGAGTTCGGGTTTGACATTATAACGTCGAGACATTACAATGATTATGGAGGTTAATAATGAGTACTGTTAGCAAACGTTCCACTGTTTATTTTGATCCCGAACTTCATCATGCGCTTCGTATAAAAGCAGCTCATTCCCAACGTTCCTTATCTGAAATAGTCAATGAAGCTGTCCGGCTTATCCTTCGTGAGGATAAGGAAGACATCGAAGCCTTCGAAGAACGTGCTCATGAACCCTTACTGACTTATGAAGAACTTCTAAATGACCTTAAGGCTCATGGCAAAATATAGTCTTCGTTTTCGTAGTTCGGTTACCAAAGATCTGTGAGCCATTCCCAAGAAAGATGTGGCTCGCATCTTACGTCGATTTGATCAACTTGCTGAGAATCCCAGAATGTTTGGTTATGAGAAGTTGTCTGAGCAAAACCGATACCGAATTCGACAAGGTAATTATCGTATTATTTATGAAATTTTCGATGATGTTCTCGTTGTCATTATTGTGCAAGCAGGACATCGACGCGATGTATATAAGTCAAGCGGATAACAATTGTGTGAAGTTGCCGTGGCTGCTCGCCAATGTCGTGGTGACCACGGCACTCAACTGACGCAATCCGTTAGGCTCAACCTTTCCAATTTACTCAAATCTCCCTCAAAGGAACCATAGAAATTCATAGCTTAACTTTCAATCAAAAAAGACTGATTCTTATCCAATTTTCGGCTATAATTTAGAGCATGAATTTACTTGAAGCTTTAAATCCAGACCAAAGAGAAGCCGTTTCTTGCACGGAAGGGCCTGTAATAGTTCTTGCCGGGGCCGGTAGCGGTAAAACCAGGGTTTTGACTCACAAGGTGGCTTACCTCATAAAAGAAAAAGGGTTGGACCCGCGTAATATTTTGGCCATCACCTTTACCAACAAAGCCGCCGATGAGATGAAGGGGCGGATTTCGTCCTTAATAGGTAGGGTGGCGCGAGGCATGTGGATTGGAACGTTTCATGCGACATGCGTAAGGATTTTAAGGAGAAATATTGAGCGGCTTGGACTTAAAGGCAATTTTGTAATTTATGATGACGATGACAGGGTGAGGTTAATTGGTCATTGTCTTAGGGATTTAAATTACGATACAAAAAAATACGCGCCCCGAGCGATTAAGAACAGGATTTCAACCGCCAAAAACGAGCTTTTGGACGCCGATACTTTTTCGTCTCAAGCGGACTCTTATTTTGATAAAGTGGTCGCGGAAATTTATCAGCTTTATCAGCAAAGGATGACCGAAAATAACGCGCTCGATTTCGATGATTTAATTATGATGACCGTTAATTTGCTCAATCTTTTTCCCAGTGTTTTGGGATTCTATAGAAACGAGTTTAAATATATTCTGGTTGATGAATATCAGGACACAAACCATGCTCAATACAAACTCGTAAATCTTTTGGCCGGCAAGCATAGGAATGTTTGCGTGGTTGGAGATCCCGACCAAAGTATTTACAGATTCAGGGGCGCGGATATTAAAAACATATTGGAATTTGAATTGGATTATCCCGAGGCCAAAATAATTCGGCTTGAGCAAAATTACCGTTCGACGCAGTTAATTTTGGAAGCGTCAAATTATGTGATTGAAAATAACAGGGGACGGAAACCGAAAAATTTGTGGACAAGCAATAACAAGGGAGATTCCATCGTTCATTTTCAGGCGGAAAACGAGCATGAGGAAGCCGCCTTTGTTGCGAGTGAAATAGAGCGTCTTTGCAAGGAGGAAAAGAGAAGCTGTCGGGATTTTGCTATCTTTTACCGAACCAATGCGCAGTCAAGGGTTCTTGAGGAGATTTTCTTACGATATGGGTTGCCGTATAGGATAGTGGGTGGCGTAAGGTTCTATGAGCGGCAGGAAATAAAGGATGTTTTGGCTTATTTAAAAGTTATATCCAATCCCTATGATGCGGTTAGCATGAAGCGAGTAATAAATGTTCCAGCTCGGGGAATAGGAAAAACCTCCGTTTCTTACGTGGATAAATTTGCAAAGCAGCAAAGAATTTCTTTTTATGATGCCCTAAAAAGGGTGGAAGAAAATCCGTGGCTATCTTCATCAGCCAAGAAGAAAATTAAGGATTTTTTGGATATGCTGGAAGAATTTGTGGAATACAAAGAGGACAATATCCAGTTTTTGGTCGAAAAATTGCTCGATGTTACGGGCTATTTGGCCTTTTGGCAGGAACAAAAAACCTTTGAGGCCATTGGCCGGGTTGAGAATATAAAGGAATTTATATCAGTTGTAATGGAATTTGAAAGTTCTTTTCCCGAAAAAAGGTTGGATGGTTTTTTGGAACACATATCTCTTGTCACAGATATTGACTCTTACGATGAAGTTGCCGAAACCGTTACCTTGATGACCTTACATAATGCCAAAGGATTAGAATTCCCGATTGTTTTTGTCGTGGGGATGGAGGAAGGAGTTTTCCCTCATTCTCGGTCGATGACGGAGGCTGAGGAATTAGAGGAAGAGAGGCGCTTGTGCTATGTTGGAATGACTCGGGCGATGGAAAAACTCTATTTCACATCCGCGTGGTCGAGGAATTTGTGGGGCTCAACCAATTACAATTTGGTCTCAAGGTTTATAAAAGAGATACCCGATGATTTATTTGAAGATGTTCCGTGCCTGACGGCCGTGTCTGCCGACAGGCAGGCAGGTAGGTTTTCCTTGGGCGATAGGGTGAGACACAAAACTTTCGGTGAGGGCAAGGTTGTTTCAGTTGGGGGAGAAAGCGAAGTTACGGTACTTTTTACAGGGGTTGGAGAAAAGAAGCTGTTGCTGGAGTACGCCCCACTGGAAAAGATCAGTTAGGAGATAAAGATGTCTGTTTACGTTACGGGACACAAAAATCCTGATACGGACTCCATCTGCTCGGCGGTTGCTTACGCTTATCTTAAAAACAAGGTTGGCGAAAACAATTATGTCGCGGTTTGTCTGGGCAAGATTAACAAGGAAACTGAATTTGTCTTAAATTACTTTAATGTTTCATCTCCAAAATATCTTTCTCACGTAAAAACGAGAGTTAAAGACGTTATGACCTCTCCTATAGTTACCGCCTCACCCAAATCATCGATAAAGGATATCGGAGAGTTGATTTATGAGCGAAATATTAGGGGAGTTCCCGTTGTTAATAAGAACGGTCGTCTTTTGGGTGTGGTTACTGAAAGGAACATAGCTCATCAGTACATTGAGGAATTAAAGATTAGAAGCTTGAAAGAGATAGAAATAAAGCTGGAGAAAATTGCCCAAACTTTGGGTGGAAAGATAATTGTTGGCAATTCAAGCGATGTTATATCGGGCAATGTTCTCATTGGAGCCATGTTGCCTGAATCCATGGCCGAATTCATAAGTCCCGGAGATATTGTCATCTTAGGAAATCGTCCAGGCGCTCAGATAACCGCGATTGAAAAAGGCGCTGCTTGTCTTGTTGTAACCGGGGGGTTTGCTCCTTCTGAGAAAATTAAAAAGATGGCCAAAGAGAATAAGGTAGCCATAATAGTTACTTCTCAAGATACATTTGCGGCTGCCAGGTTGATAAACTTGAGTATCCCCGTTGAAAAGATAATGGATAAAGATACATTTACGCTGCAAGAAGACGATCTCTTAAGCGAAGTTACTGAGGACCTTCTGACTTCCGAATACAGGCAGGGTTTTGTTTTGGATGATGACAATTCTGTAATAGGTGTGGTCACGCGGTCTGATCTCATAAATCCGTTGAGAAGAAAAGTTATTTTGATGGACCACAGCGAAAAGGGTCAGTCTGCTGAAGGGATTGAGCAGGCAAATATCTTAGAAATCATAGACCATCATCGTTTGGGAGATATTCAGACGGCGGAACCGATATCGGTAATAAATGAACCCGTGGGCTCAACTTCGACAATCGTGTGGGAGCAGTTCAAAAAGAATGGTATCGAACCACCAAAGGAGATGGCGGGGATCCTTATGGCCGCTATTTTATCCGACACTGTTCTTTTGAAATCGCCCACCGCGACCAGAAAAGACGAAGTTTCCATCGAAGAATTGGGGAAAATAGCTGGTGTAGAACCGATGGAGTTTGGGATCAAAATGTATAGCGAGGGCTCCGGTGTTTCCACCATGAGTCCCAGAGAATTAATTATGGCCGATTTTAAAGTGTACAATTTGAACGATGTGAAAATAGGTGTGGGGCAAGTTGAGACGACCGATTTGAAAGTAATTTTGGACAAAAAAGATGGAATTTTGCAAGAGATGGAAAAAATTCGAAACGATAAAGACATGGACTTGGTGCTTTTGATGGTAACCGACATTATGAAAGTTGGCACAGAACTTTTAGCTAGCGGAAGAACGAGGATTATCGAGAAAGGTTTTGGAGTAAAACTTAAAGAAAATAGCGCATTTTTGCCGGGGGTAATTTCCAGAAAGAAACAAATTGCTCCAGTGATAGCGCGAGTGGTTTAGGAAGTTTTGTTATTGCGAGCGAAGCAATCTCTCGAGATCACCACGGGCTAAATCCCTCGTGATGACAAGGAAAAAGTGGGTCATTGCCGTGCCTACCGGCAGGCAGGCGAGGAACGACAGTGACGAAGCAATCTAGAGACTACCACACTCTCTTTCCTCAGAACCCTGACAGGTTTTCGGAACAGGTTGGTTGTTCGCAGTGACGAAAATGAGGTCATTACGAGAAGCGGTAGCGAAGAAGTAATCCCTAAATTTGAATAAGGCCAAAATATCGTCAGATCGGTATCCGAAATACAATTTGATAACTGCATCTTAAGTGATAAAATGAAAAAAGTTAATCATAGGGAGTGTCAAATGGTAAAGAGTTTTGAAGAGATAAATGAAAAAATTAAAAAAGGCGAGGCGGTTGTCGTAACCGCCGAGCAAATAATCGATATCGTAAAAGAAAAAGGCGTTAAGCAAACCGCCAAAGAAGTTGACGTTGTCACCACCGCCACTTTTAGTCCGATGTGTTCAAGCGGAGCTTTCTTAAACTTCGGTCATTCTGATCCACCCATAAAGATGAAGAAGGTTTGGTTAAACGATGTGCCCGCCTATGCTGGGATAGCAGCTGTTGACGCTTATATTGGGGCAACTGAGTTTTCGGAATCGGAAGGTATGCGATACGGCGGGGCACATGTTATAGAAGATTTGATTACCGGAAAACCCGTAAAATTGAAGGCGCTAGGGAGTGTTACCGACTGTTATCCTCGAGCCGAGATAGAAACATATATTACAAAAGACACCATTAATCAAGCATATTTGTTTAATCCGAGAAACGCTTATCAAAACTATGCCGTGGCGGTAAATTCAACAAATAAAACCATCTATACTTACATGGGAACGCTTCTTCCAAAATTCGGAAACGCGACCTATGCTACCTCGGGTCAGTTGAGTCCGCTTTTAAATGACCCATATTATCGAACCATTGGCATCGGAACGAGAATTTTTCTATGCGGAGCCCAAGGTTATGTTGCCTGGGAAGGGACGCAGCACAACCCGAGCAAAGAGAGAACGGATAAGGGTATCCCAACGTCCAATGCCGGCGTGCTTGCTCTTATTGGAAATCTTAAGGAAATGAGCGGGGATTATTTGAAGGCGGCTGCTTTTTATAAATATGGCGTGTCCATTTTTATAGGTATAGGTATTCCCATCCCCATCCTGGATGAAGAGATGGTTGAATTTGTGAGCATAAGCAATAAAGATATCTACGTGGATATCGTGGACTATAGCGTGCCGAAGAGAGACAAACCCACTCTGGGAAGAATTACCTATGCAGATTTAAGAAAAGGTAAGATTACTCTTCGGGGAAAAGAGGTCCCGACTGCTTCTATCTCAAGTTACGCGAAGGCGAGGGAAATTGCGCAAGTTTTGAAATCGTGGATTAAGAAAGGCGACTTCTTGCTGACGAAACCGGTTCAAAATTTGCATGAAGAGGGTATAACCAAAACGTTGGACATTCGAACAAAGGAGGATTTGTAAAATGGCAAAAAAGAAAGTAGTCCTCACCTTTCCTCCTGAAAAAATTGAACAGCCGATTACTTACCACCTCGTAAAGGACTATGACCTTATAATAAATATTTTGCGTGCTGAGATATACGAAGAGGAAACGGGACGCATGGTTTTGGAGCTTGACGGTCCCAAGGACAAGATAGAAGAGGGCATAGCTTATTTAAAGAGCCAGAATGTAACCGTCGAAGAGGCCGCAAGAGACATTATTTTAAATGAGGAAGAATGCATAGATTGTGGTGCCTGTACTGCTGTTTGCCGTCCTGGAGCGCTTTATCTTAACCCCAAAACATTTGAGCTGGAGTTTGATAAGGATAAATGCATCCTCTGTGGACTTTGCGTAAAGGTATGTCCGCTTGGGTTAATAGAAGTTAAGTTTTAATAACTTCTTTCTCTTTTTCAACATCTTCCTTTTCAGCTTTTTGTACTTTTTTCCAATGAAAAAGCCAGACAGGAATTCCGATGGTTAATTGTGCTAAGCTTTCGGGTAATGTATAAGTAAGTTCCTGAATGTAGGGAGACATATCTCCCGGCATTATACCTGGCTGTTGAGTTGTTTCTGGGAAGGCGGTATAGATAATTAATTTGTAAATTATATTTAAGATACTTACCCCGCCGATGATGACCATTATAAACCCCACAAACGACATAAGGTAAAGATATACTTTTTTTAGGCTCATGTTTTCTAAAATCTTCACTTTTTCCTCCTCTGTTTTTATATTTACTATTTTGATTGCTATAAAAGCAACGAAAATCAAGCCGCCTAAGATTACTGGAATAAAAATCTCAAACAATCCAACGCCAAAGAGCATTCTGTCCTTCCTTAATCTTCAAAATGCTTAACGTAGTATAATCCGCCGAGCTTAAGGAGTAAAATACCAAAAATTAGCAATGCCCAAATAATATACCAGTTTATCATCAGCTCCATTGGTTCATCGTTAGCAGCTTGATTTAAATAAATATCATCTTTTATTTGGTTTTGCTTAAACGTGGTTCTAAGTTTTGTGAGAAACATCTTTTCTTTTACAAATGGTTTTAAGGAGTAAAGAAAATCCTGAACATTTTTCGGCTCTATCCAGTTGGCAAACTCAGTTTCAAAGTCTTTTGCTTCTTGTTTATGGTTGGCGAAGACATACAAATGGAGTGAACCCCAAATTTCCGACAATAAGTTAAGACACCATGGCTACGATTTGCCCCTCAAATTCATTGGGTGGCACATAGCCAAGTGATGAATGTAATCTCTTTTGATTGTACACATCTTCAATGAAACTACCAATACGCAATTTAGCTTCGGCAAACGTTTCGTATTCGAATAGGTAGACCTCCTCTCTCTTTAAGGTTTTAAAGAAGCTCTCGGCCTTGGCATTGTCGTATGGATTACCTTTGCGACTCATGCTAATCTTGATGCCGTTTTCTTTTAACTTGTTAACGTAGTTGCAAGTGGCATACTGGATGCCTTGGTCAGAGTGATGAACAAGGCCTTTTGAAATATTTCGGAAAGAAAGGGCTGCATCTAAAGCGCGAAGACAAAGATTGGAGTCGATCCTTTTTGAAAGATGCCAACCGACAACCTTTCTTGAATACGCATCAAGGATAACAGCCAAGTAAACAAATTCTTGAGGTAAGCGAATATAGGTTATGTCGGATACCCAAAGCTGGTTGATACCCGTTAAGAGAATATCTCTGGCAATATTGGGGTAGGTGGCCAGCTTGTGATTCGAATCCGTTGTTTTTACAAAAGCACGCTTTATTTTACAGAGAAGGCTTTTCTCTCTCATTATTTTCAGCACCTTTTTGTG
>DSBK01000065.1 GCA_011046085.1 Actinomycetota bacterium | reverse complement strand
GACCGAACTGTCTCACGACGTTCTAAACCCAGCTCGCGTACCGCTTTAATTGGCGAACAGCCAAACCCTTGGGACCTGCTTCAGCCCCAGGATGCGATGAGCCGACATCGAGGTGCCAAACCTTGCCGTCGATATGGACTCTTGGGCAAGATTAGCCTGTTATCCCCGGAGTACCTTTTATCCGTTGAGCGACGGCCATTCCACACTGAGCCGCCGGATCACTAGGCCCGACTTTCGTCTCTGCTCGACCTGTATGTCTTGCAGTTAAGCTCCCTTATGCCCTTACACTCTACGCACGATTGCCATCCGTGCTGAGGGAACCTTTGGGCGCCTCCGTTACCTTTTGGGAGGCGACCGCCCCAGTCAAACTGCCCACCAGACACTGTTCTTCGCCAGGGTAACTGCACGAAGTTAGAACTTCAATACACCCAGGGTGGTATCTCAAGGATGGCTCCACCCCAACTAACGTTGGGGCTTCAAAGCCTCCCACCTATCCTGCACAAAGTGCACCAAAATTCAATATCTAGCTACAGTAAAGGTTCACGGGGTCTTTCCGTCCTGTTGCGGGTAACTCGCATCTTTACGAGTAATACAATTTCGCCGAGCTCCTCGTTGAGACAGCGCCCAAGTCGTTACGCCATTCGTGCAGGTCGGAACTTCACATTTCCCCCTTGTTACCAAGGGTGTAGACTATATCTTCATCTCACTTTTGGAGTATTTCCTTTTGCCCGAAACATTCATCTCAAAAGCCAAATCAACTATTTTGTTAAATCCCCTGCTCTTAAGATGCTCTTTTCGGGAAATCATCCTGCAAATCTCCGCAAACTTTTTAAAATCTGCCTTTTTACTGGAAAGAAGCGGATAAGCTTCAAAATGCGGAATCACTTTTTTAATCAAATGCTGAATACTCCTAATCTCGTATTTGAAAGTCTTGTCAGATCTATCGGGACGAATGTAGCCACAACCAAATTGTTTTTTGAAAAGCTCCAAAATTTCCATTCTGTCACTATTCTGGCTTACAGAAAAACTTGGTCTTGCTTCTCGTCCAAGATTATGCCTTTGACTTTTTGAGAAAGATACGCAGAAACAACCTTCTCCGTCTGCATAACCCGACAAATATGAATTAACGTCGGCCATTCAAGACCTCCTTCGGTGAGAGCTGGCGTATGATGGCGGTCATAGATTTACCTTATTGGCACTAACACACCATCTCACCCCAATTATATTGGGGATCAGTCGTTACGGGGTCACAAAGACTTCCCACGGTATTACCCTGCTTTACAGGGCTTCACCGTTATTAGCCAGATTTTCTTGAGAAATCACTTTCTCAAGGGGCAAGCACTCTTACCCGACAAGGAATTTCGCTACCTTAGGACCGTTCGTTTATGTTAACTCCATATCGCTATGGAGACCGGACTATATCATCCCCACCACTATTGGGTGAAGTCTGGCGTATAGTCTCTGAGGATTCTCCAGGTGGAATTTTTCTAAGAATCTCTTCGTTGCTGTAATGCCTCTTACCACCATCGTTCATCTCGGTGCGGATTTTTAATATCTCTTCGATGCCCTCCAGACTTAGATGTTTTCCTTCCTTCATAAGAAAAGCAATCTTTTTGAATTTTGCAAAATCTCGCTTTTTCTTGGCTGACAAAAAACCAAACTTATTGAAGAAAGGAATTACATTCTCGAGAATGGCATTAAGGTTATTTACCTCATAGTACCAAACTCCATCTTTCCTCTGGCGCATTGTTCCGCACTTTAGATACCGCTTAAAGAGTGAGAGTATCACCTTATCTCTCTGAGAGATATTAAAGCAAAGTGATACTTTCCACGATATTTTGTAGTCTTTGCGGGATCGAAAGGAAGTGTTGAAGCTGCCTTCTCCATCAGTAAAACCAGCTAGATAATAACCGATTTCCCTTGGGACATTTTTAGCATCAAACATAATTGCTCCTTTCAGCCCCCACCTGAAGTCTTTCCTGCTGATTACCTGCACCACATCGATTGTCACTGGCCACCATGTTGTGACCGAGTACGAGTGGATTCTCCAGGCTTCCCAGCATATAGCCAGATTTTATAACTACAGTGGTCCAGTCTATAGTTACGGCCGCCGTTTACCGGGGCTTAGATTCAATGCTTCGCTTGCCTTAACGACTCGCTAACATCTCCTCGTAACCTTCCGGCACCGGGCAGGCGTCAGCCCCTATACATCGTCTTACGACTTAGCAGAGACCTGTGTTTTTAGTAAACAGTCGCTTGGGCCTTTTCACTGCACCCTCTTCACGCTCATGCCGCAGGGCAATCACGCTAATGAGGGACCCCTTCTCCCGAAGTTACGGGGTAATTTTGCCGAGTTCCTTAACGAGGGATCACTCGATCGCCTTGGGATTCTCTCCCCACCCACCTGTGTCGGTTTGGGGTACGGGCACCTAGTTGCTCGCTAGAGGTTTTTCTTGGCAGTGTGGGATCAACCACTTCGCCTCAATCGGCTCGCCATCACACCTCAGGGTTTGATACCAGAACGGATTTACCTATTCCGGCCCCCTACATGCTTAGACGCGGACGACCAACGCCGCGCATGGTCTACCCTACTGCGTCACCCCATCACGTCTTAGTCGCAACTCGGTGGTGCTGGAATATCTACCAGCTGTCCATCGCCTACGCCTCTCGGCCTCGGCTTAGGTCCCGACTAACCCTGGGCGGATTAACCTTCCCCAGGAAACCTTGGGTTTACGGCGGACGGGTTTCTCGCCCGTCTCTCGCTACTTATGCCGGCATTCGCTCTTCCCTGTCGTCCACCAATCCTCACGAATTGACTTCGTCCAACAGGGAATGCTCCTCTACCACTCATCAAAGATAAGTCCGTAGCTTCGGTGATGAACTTGAGCCCCGATAATTGTCGGCGCAGATTCGCTTAACCAGTGAGCTATTACGCACTCTTCAAATGATTGCTGCTTCTAAGCCAACATCCTGGCTGTCTGTGCGCTTCCACTTCCTTTTCCACTTAGTTCATACTTAGGGACCTTAGCTGACGGTCTGGGCTGTTTCCCTTTCGACTAAGGAGCTTAGCCCCCATAGTCTGACTCCCAAGCTCTAAAGTTTTGGTATTCGGAGTTTGACTGGGTTTGGTAACCTGTGAGGGCCCCTAGTCCAATCAGTGCTCTACCACCAAAACTAAACGCTTGAGGCTAGCCCTAAAGCTATTTCGAGGAGAACCAGATATTACCGAGTTTGATTAGCCTTTCACTCCGATCCACAGCTCATCCCCCAGCTTTTCAACGCTGGTGGGTTCGGGCCTCCACTCCGTTTTACCGGAGCTTCACCCTGGCCATGGATAGATCACTCGGCTTCGGGTCTACGGCATCTAACTAATCGCCCTATTCAGACTTGCTTTCGCTGCGGCTCCACCATACGGCTTAACCTTGCTAGATACCAGTAACTCGCCGGCTCATTCTACAAAAGGCACGCTCTCACCCCGACAAGTCGGGGCTCGAACTGCTTGTAAGCATACGATTTCAGGTACTATTTCACTCCCCTCCCGGGGTGCTTTTCACCTTTCCCTCACGGTACTAGTTCGCTATCGGTCACCAGGGAGTATTTAGCCTTGCGAGGTGGTCCTCGCAGATTCCGACAGGATTTCTCGTGTCCCGCCGTACTTAGGAAGTTATTGAGAGATCGATACCTTTCGCTTACGGGGTTTTCACCCTCTGTGACAGACTGTTCCAAGTCTTTCAGCTAAATATCGACTTTGTAACTCTCTGGTTCTTCTGCAGAAAAACCTGATAACCCCTACAACCCCCACCGAGAAACGCCTGCAGGCTATCACGCCCGATGGGTTTGGGCTCTTCCCTCTTCGCTCGCCGCTACTAAGGGAATCGAAATTTCTTTCTCTTCCTCGGGGTACTAAGATGTTTCAATTCCCCCGGTTGTCCTTCGCATCCTATGTATTCAGATGCGCATAGTTGGGCATTACCCCAACTGGGTTGCCCCATTCGGAAATCCTCGGATCGAAGCTCACTTGCAGCTACCCGAGGCTTATCGCAGCTTATCACGTCCTTCATCGACTCCTGGTACCAAGGCATCCATCGTATGCCCTTACTAACTTAACCTGTATTACTCGATTTTCGCTGTGTAGTTTTCAAGGTGCAACGCGCCTTTAAGCGCACTATTTAATCCTTGGTTAGTTGATAATTAATCACTAACCAAGGACCCGGCTTAACCGGATTGGTCTTTCAAAACTAAACAGTGTTGTGACTAGCGGTCGACTTTATTCCAGAAAGCTAATCCAAAATAGGATTGCTCCTTATAGAACAAACTCCCTAGAAAGGAGGTGATCCAGCCGCACCTTCCGATACGGCTACCTTGTTACGACTTCACCCCCCTTACCCTCCATACCTTCGGCGCCTCCCTCCCTTGCGGGTTAGGCCAGCGACTTCGGGTACAGACAACTCGGGTGGTGTGACGGGCGGTGTGTACAAGGCCCGGGAACGTATTCACCGCGGCATTGCTGATCCGCGATTACTAGCGACTCCAACTTCATGAAGGCGAGTTACAGCCTTCAATCCGAACTGGGACCGGTTTTAATGGATTCGCTCCGGGTTACCCCTTCGCAGCCTATTGTACCGGCCATTGTAGCACGTGTGCAGCCCAGGACATAAAGGGCATGATGACTTGACGTCATCCCCACCTTCCTCCCCGTTAACCGAGGCAGTTTCCTATGAGTCCCCAACTTAATGCTGGCAACATAGGATGAGGGTTGCGCTCGTTGCGGGACTTAACCCAACATCTCACGACACGAGCTGACGACAGCCATGCACCACCTGTGCAGGACGCCTTTCGGCACACCATGTTTCCATGGCTTTTCCCTACATGTCAAGCCCTGGTAAGGTTCTTCGCGTTGCATTGAATTAAGCCACATGCTCCGCCGCTTGTGCGGGCCCCCGTCAATTCCTTTGAGTTTTAGCCTTGCGGCCGTACTCCCCAGGCGGGGCACTTAATGCGTTAGCTGCGGCACGGAAAGCGTCGAAACTCCCCACACCTAGTGCCCATCGTTTACGGCTAGGACTACCAGGGTATCTAATCCTGTTTGCTCCCCTAGCTTTCGCGCCTCAGCGTCAGTCATAGTCCAGAGAGCCGCCTTCGCCACCGGTGTTCCTCCTAATATCTGCGCATTTCACCGCTACACTAGGAATTCCACTCTCCCCTACTAGACTCAAGCCCACCAGTTTCAAATGCAGTCCTCGGGTTAAGCCCAAGGTTTTCACATCTGACTTGATGAACCGCCTACGCGCTCTTTACGCCCAATAAATCCGGACAACGCTCGCCCCCTACGTATTACCGCGGCTGCTGGCACGTAGTTAGCCGGGGCTTCTTTTGTGGGTACCGTCACCTTGCGGCTTCTTCCCCACTGAAAGGACTTTACAACCCGAAGGCCTTCATCGTCCACGCGGCGTTGCTGCGTCAGGCTTTCGCCCATTGCGCAAAATTCCCCACTGCTGCCTCCCGTAGGAGTCTGGGCCGTGTCTCAGTCCCAGTGTGGCCGGTCACCCTCTCAGGCCGGCTATCCATCGCAGCCTTGGTGAGCCGTTACCTCACCAACAAGCTAATGGAACGCGAGTTCATCCCAAAGCGGCCTTACGGCCTTTCTTAACAACTGCATGCACAATTGCTAAGATATCCGGTATTAGACCGAGTTTCCCCGGCTTATCCCAGTCTTCGGGGCAGATTACTCACGCGTTACTCACCCGTTCGCCACTATCTCATATTTCCCTATCTGCCGAAGCTTCAAGAGAGAGAGATCGTTCGACTTGCATGTGTTAGGCACGCCGCCAGCGTTAGTCCTGAGCCAGGATCAAACTCTCCGTTAAAACTTCTCAACATGTGCCAAAAGACACCGTTGATATTTACAGAGATTCTTTATTTTGTCAGCTTAAAACTGACAGATATCCGCTAGCTAGAAACGTTAGCTTCATTCACAACACTGTTTAGTTTTCAAAGACCAATAAACGCAAGAGGTAATGCTAACAGAAGCCACATAAGGTGTCAACATAGTTTTTAAAAAACTATAAATAAAAATTGCCGCCAATTTTTCGGCGACAATAAGTTATCTAGAAGCTCGTCTCCTTCTATCGCTTGCCTCTATATCTTTGTCACCTTCGTTGGCATATGCCCAAACCTAACAACTCCAATAAATATCAAAGAGCAAATTCAACCAGTGTAATTATACCACCGAAAAAGTTTTTATGTCAACTAATTATGGTTCTTTTCAGCGGAACCTACAACATTCCTTTAACTATCATATCCACCGCTTCTTCCTCGGTTAAACCACGGGCCATTAACGTATCGAGTTCTTTTTGATTTACTCTTCCAACTGCCGCTTCGTGTGTTATGCGCGCCATTTCGTCGGTCACTCTAACCAATGGCGTAGCTCTGGCCGTAGAGCCGAAGCCTTGGATTATCTCTTTACAATCCACATGACCCGTAGCGCCAGGAGCGTTACCTTCGGTAATACCTTCCATAAAAACCTCCCCGCCCCCCCGTGCAGCGGCACGCATACGGATGGTCCCTCTGGAATTGTTGCCTTCCAAAAAAACGGCGTCCCTGATCATCACCTTATCTTTATCGCTCTTACCATAGGCTTTTGTAATCATCTCTATCTTAGCATCCTTTTGAGCATAGATATTTGCATTTATATTAACCTTACCAACAGTTCCTTGAACCAATGAAAAAACGGTTTTAAAGTAACTTCCTTCTCCAATATCCGCCTCAAAAGTAGGATAAACACTTGCCCCGCTGTTCTCCCCATGATAGTGACGCTCCTCATATAAAAACTTTGCACCCTTGCCAACTGCAATTTTTGCTTCCATTTTATGGACAAGATCACACGCGTTTGGAAAACTGCAATGAGCCAGCATTAAAACTTCCGCGCCATCTTCGATTATGAAGCGGGCGACTATTTCCTGAATGCCAGTTTGAGCAACCATTCCAAAACAAAGATGCAAAGGATATTTAATTTTGACGCCTTTCGTTACTATTATGTCAGCAACGATGCCATCATCAATCTCTTTGCTTTTCAAAATTAACCCCGGAGCATCTTTAACGGCAACGACTTTATTGAAATTTAAGAGCAACTTCGGAGCATCCGGCGCCACCATGGGGTCAATATCAAAACCAACCTTCTCGGCGCTCTCTAATATTTCATGAGGCAGGGTTTTTTCCTGCATTTATCTTCTCTCCTCGCCATCGTGCAATATTTGTGCATAACAATCGGGAATCTACCGCTTAAAATGGTTTTACCTTCCCAGATTAATGTGGCTGAATCTGCGACTTCACCACTTTCTTCCCGATGAGTAATAAGCAAAACTGAGGAGTTTACCTCATTTCTTATGTTGTCAAGAAGCTGGTAAAGTTCATCATAAACGATGACATCCAGCCCCGAATCGGGTTCGTCTAGTATCATTAATTTCGGTTCCATAGCTACTACAGCCGCGAGCTCTACGCGCTTTCTCTCCCCACCGCTTAAGGAATTATCCACGAACCTCTTCTTGAATTTCTTGCTATCCAGTTCAACGAGAGAGAGCGCGTGATCAACGGCACTCTCATCGCGATTCGACATCCCCGCTTTTATGTAATCACTCACCGTTATTCCTTCAAATCTCACCGGCTCCTGCCAGGCCAAAGTAATACCCAGCTTAGCTCTTTCGGTCACTGAAAGATTGGTTATATCCTTTTCCATGAAGGTTATGCTGCCAGAAATCGGCTTATAACCCCCTAGACCCATAACTGAGTAGGCAAGGGTAGACTTACCGGAACCGTTGGGCCCAAGAATCACGTGGATCTCTTTCTCGCGAACTTCAAAACTCGCGTTACTTACAACGGCCTTTTTTACACCTCGGGGTTCTATCACCAAATCTTTGACCTTAAGCATTAGTCCCACCTTGACTTCACAAATTTTTAGCCTCACTCCAACATATATATTACTTATTTAAAATTGTATTAATGGCCTTCTCGTCCGAATCAGCTATCTCTCTCATGACCTTAACTAAAATCTTCCTTAGCTTCTCCTTGCCCGTTCTCTCGATATCTTCTTCCTTAAGACCAGCAAATTCAAGGCTGCATTTCTTGCACAATTCAGCCCCGGAAGCATAATGTTTTGCCGCCTCCTCATATCCCCTCTCTTTAAGTTCCTTGGCCAATCTCTTTCTTCCATTATATCCCTTTGGCATATCCGCCAAAAAAGCGCTCACAAAATGTATCTTCTCATCCCCTCGCTCGATATTTTCAATCGTTGCTCTTGTTTCCGCAATAGCCTTAAGCCCCGATTCTTTAATCCTTTCAATTAAGTCGCTCAATTTTTATTTCCTCCCTCTTCAAAATCGTAGAACACAAAGACATTTGAAAAATTATAAAGCCCAACTTCTTTTACCGCAATCTTTTTGTAAAAGTCAAATCACAAGAATTTCTATCGGCAGTGAATAATCCTCTTTTCGGTCACAATCCAATCAACGGGAATATCATGAGGTTCTTTTGGCACTTCGTCCACTATCTGGAACTCATAAGCCAAGCCTACAGTTTTTGCCCTTGAGCCAATTATTTGAAGAAATCTATCGTAATAACCTCCACCGTAACCTAGCCTGTAGCCAGACACATCGAAAACGCTGCCCGGCAAGATAATGATATCTAAATTATCTAAGTCAACCTGTTTCGATTTGGCGACTTTTGGCTCTAGTATCCCGTAAGTGCCCACTTCGAGGTCTTCGTCAAAATTTTCTATGTAAACCATCTGAAGCTCCTTTTCCCTCGCTCGGGAAACTGGAACAACAACTCTCTTATCCAATCTTAAAGATTCTTTTATCATGGCTTCGGTTTCGACTTCGCTCCTGAACGAAACATAAAATCCTACCAAGTTAGCATCTTTAAATATGAGCATATCGAAAAGTTTCTCTTTTATTAATAGACTCTTTGCTTCTCTTTCCCGCTTGGGAATCTCGTCCCTTTTATTTAACATCGACTGACGCAGCCATTTTTTCTTCAGCATCCAATTCACCCCACAGTTGACACAATACAACGAAAATCGTTTCTCTCCTTCTATTAAAACATTTGACAGTAGATTTTAGTGGGATTATTATGCAAAAATAGTAAGCATTTTTTATTAACCAACGGAGAGCAAAATTGCACATAATAGTTGTGGGATGCGGGCGTGTAGGTTCTATTTTGGCTAAATATTTAGCGGTCGAGGGGCACAATGTCGTGGTTGTTGACAAGGACTCTCGTTCTTTTCGCCGATTGGGCTCCACTTTTAATGGGTTAACGATTGAAGGATTTGGATTCGACGAAGAAGTACTCAAACAAGCCGGGATTGAAAAAGCAGACGCCCTTGCCGCCGTAACGGACCTCGACAACACCAATATGATGATAGCTGAAATGACCACAAAATTATTCGACGTTCCTCGCGTAATAACGAGGCTCTATAATCCAGAAAAAGAAAAAACTTACCAACAGCTAGGACTCAATTATGTTTGTGGAACAGTGCTTACGGCCGAAAAAATTCTTGACAAGATTGTTGAGGATTATGTCCGGCATGTATCCGTCGGCGCGGACGCTGAAATAATTGAATTTGAAGCAAGCAAAATTCTGGACAGCAAGAGAATTGAGGAGATGGAAATCTCCGATGAAATTAAAGTTTCCGCCATCGTGCGAAGAGGAGAAAGCATAATCCCCGAAGCTGGTTTCCAAATTAAAGAAAACGATCTCATCATTTGTGTTGTAAAGCGGTATGCTTTGCCCAAGCTTAAAAAATTTATGGGTGCCTAGGAGGAAAGATGTATATCATCATAAACGGAGGCGGCAAGGTCGGCTCCTTCTTGGCAAATAAGCTCTCAAGCAAAGAGCACGACGTTGTTATAATTGAACGGAATGAAAAAATCTGTGAACAGCTTTCAGTCAGCCTTCCCGATGTAATGATCATAAGCGGCGATGGTTGCGACGTTTCTTCCCAAGAAGACGCGGGAACATCCCACGCTGACGTCTTCGCTTCAGTAACTGGCGATGATGACGATAACCTCGTCGCTTGTGAATTAGCGAAAGTCACTTTCAACGTTCCAAGAACCGTCGCAAGGGTAAATAACCCTAAAAACGAAAAGATCTTTCATAAGATGGGCATAGAGGCCATAAGCAGCACTACAATTATCTCAAGATTAATTGAGGAAGAAACAACGATAGGCGATGTCATAACCCTCTATATCTTAAAAAGGGGCCATCTTGTGCTGGTGGAAGTTGAACTGCCTCACGAAAAATGCAAAGTTTGCCACAAACAGGTAGCCGAGCTGAAACTGCCGGAGGATTGCGTCATTACATCCATTGTTAGGGGAGATAAAGTCATTATCCCCCGGGGGGATACGGTACTCGAAGCAGGGGACTCAATTATTGCTTTAACCAATATTGAAAAAGAGAAAGAGCTAAAAGAGGTACTCACCGGCTGATTATGAAAAAAAATAATGGGAAAACCAGATCGTATTTAAATTACCTTACCGGGGTGCTGATAGAAATTTTAGGAGTCCTCGTTATTTCACTGGCAGCATATGTAATTGTTAGCCTGATCGTAGGTTGGTATAGATGATTCCCAGACCCAGGCTCCCCGATTTCAAAAATATCGCCTATTACAGCGGCAAGATAGTTTTTGGCGTTGGGATCCTTATGATAATCCCGCTAATAACCGCATTAATTTTTAAGGAATGGTCCCCCGCCCTCGACTTCGCCATAGGAATGTTTACATGTTTCACGATAGGCTTATTATTTCAAATATTTTTTTATTCGGAACGCGACTTAAGCTGGTTGCAGGGCCTGGTTGTCGCATCTTTTTCCTGGCTTTTGGCCATGATGTTGGGGGCAATCCCCCACTATCTTAGCGGACACTTTGGAAGCTTCTTGGATGCTTGTTTTGATTTAATGAGCGGATATACCACCACGGGTTTATATCTTCTGCAAGATTTGGATCACATCTCCTGCGCCCTGAATATGTGGCGCCATTTGTTGACTTATGCGGGGGGACAGGGAATAATTGTCATCGCTTTAACTTTCTTAGTTAAAGGCACCGGTGGCGCCTTTAAGATGTACGTTGCCGAAGGGAAAGAAGAAAAACTCCTCCCAAACATAATTCAAACGGCTCGTGCCATTTGGCTAATCAGCTTATCATACTTGGGGGTCGGTTCACTTGCCCTGTGGATCATTGCAGTCCACGAAGGGATGTCCATTACAAAAGGGTTTTTGCATGGCGTCTGGGTGTTCATGGGTGCTTGGAGTACGGGCGGGTTTGCACCCCAGTCCTTCAATATAATATACTATCACAGTTTTCTTTTTGAGATGGTCACGGTGGTGTGTTTTATCATCGGTTCCTTTAATTTCGCGCTCCACTGGGCCATCTGGACCGGCAACAAAAAAGAGCTCTACAGAAATATAGAAATCGTATCATTTTGCGTAACCATTACAATAGCCCTTGTAACAACATCCATCGGGCTGATGAGACTGGGCGTTTACCCCGACTTAATGGCCATCTTTCGCAAAGGATTCTACCAGATAGCCTCCGGCCACACAACAACGGGATTCATGACAATTCAATCTAGAACATTTGTGAGGCAATGGGGAGAGATGGCCATGCTTGGAGTGGCGTTTGCAATGGCCATAGGCGCCTCGGCTTGCTCTACAGCAGGAGGTTTTAAGGGTTTAAGGATGGGCATCGTATTTAAGACCCTTATACAAGACATAAAAAAGATGCTTTCTCCGGAAACAGCCGTGGTCGTCGAAAAATTTCATCACATAAAGGATATGGTCTTAACCGAGAAACACATTAGGGGAGCAACGTTAATAATTATATTGTATATCGCCGCTTACGCGCTCGCTACCATAGTGGGCGTGTATTTCGGTTACCCGTTCATTGAAGCCTTGTTCGATGGAGTATCGGCTGGAAGCAATACGGGTCTTTCGTGCGGCGTTACCTCGCCCAGCATGCCGGCGCTCATGAAAATCACCTACATATTGGTCATGTGGATGGGAAGGTTGGAGTTCATGTCAATTTTCGCATTAATCGGGTTCATAATCGCGGCGGTGAGGGGAAAGTGAAAAAATATTTGAAGCCTCTAACCACTAAAAGAAAATTTGCGTGCTCGCTGCTCGTGGGAGTAGCTTTTTTGTTAATATCTTCGGCTCCCATATATGCTAAAACCTTCTCCTCACCGGAGTTGATTGAAAATGCTAATGGCCATGATGGTGAGACCATAACCTTTCGAGGCGAGGTTATAGGTGATGTGATGATAAGGGAAGACCATGCATGGATACACCTAAACGACGACCCTTATGCCAAAGAGCCATCTAAGCTTGCGGGCTACAATTCGGGCATGGCCATCTGGTGCAAAACCGAAGACGTAAAACTTATAAAATATGTCGGCGACTATAAAAATCGGGGGGATATAGTTGAAATAACAGGGTGTTTCAATGGTGCCTGCCCTGAACACGGAGGCGATATGGACATCCACGCCACCCATCTTAAAATTATCGAGCTGGGTTATCCTTTTGAACATGAACTTCAAATGTCGAAATTTTGGTGGGCATTGGTTCTTGGTTTTATCTCTGGCACACTTTTTTTGGCAAATAAATATTGGTATCACAGATAAATTGAAACCAACCTCTCATAAAAACCATCTCTTTGACCCAAAATTTTTTAACAATGATGATAAATATTGTATAATTTGCTTTATGAGTTCACCTTGAAGGCGGGAATAGCTCAGTAGGTAGAGCGTCAGCTTCCCAAGCTGAAGGCCGCGGGTTCGAGACCCGTTTCCCGCTCCATCGTCATTAAAATTCTTTAATTAAACGTAATAGGATCACCTTCTGTTTCAATAGTCAAATCGGCATAAAACTATTTTATCCCCTTGAGCTTTAATTTTATTCTGCAAAGCGCATTGTCCACTACCTTAATATGACTTTCGAGTTCTTCGGCAATTTCTTTATAGGATTTTCCCTCAACGTGGGATTCCAATACTCTCCATTCCAAATTGCTTAAAATTTTCTTGAGCACCTTTTTGATGCGCCTTATCTCTTCTCCCAATATAAATAAATTGAGAGGATCATCCGCCCGCATGCTGGGGGTTGCATCAAGAAGCGTGCTTTTGTTCTCCTCATCGAAAACGTTGGTGGTAAGCGAGGTGTATGAATTTAAAGGGAGGTGTTTTTTTCTGGTAGATGTCTTGATAGCGCTAATTAACTGACGATTTATACAAAGCAGGGCAAACGAACAAAAAGAGCAAAAGCCGTTCTTTCGATAGCCCTTTATCGCTTTATATAGTCCAATCATTCCTTCTTGCAGTATATCTTCCCGGTCAGCGCCGTTCAAAAAATAGGGACGGGCTTTGAGGTGAACAAGATATTCATACTTATTTATGAGAAAACTTTGGGCTCCCTCATCACCAATTTGTGCCCGCTCAACCAAAGAATTGTCATCCAGTTTATGATAATCGGGGATTAAGCACCCTCTGAGGTGAAAATTAATTCGGCTTCTCTTTTTTGAGGAATCAACATTTTCGCCCATATGCAAACTAGACTGAGATCCCAAGAAAGCCTCCTATTAAAAGGCAACCCAAAACAACTTGTTTAATACATATTTAAGGTAGCCAATTTCGGACGTAAAATCAAGATATTTTACGAGGAGACTATTCTCTTACTCCCATTCTGAGAAGTTTTGTGAGGATAAGAAGCCGCTTTTCTCTAATCTCTAGCGCTTTAACAAAATTCTCCACCATCTCGGATATCCCGACGGAAGGAGTGTATTGATAAACATCTCCACCGTTTTCCTTGATTTCGGTAACCAGATTTTTATCTGCCAGCTCTCTCAATGCTTTCTTAATATCGCTCTCTTTCCGTCCAAGATGAACAGCCAAAGAATGAGAAGAATCAAAAACGCCGGCATTATTATGAAAATAAGTTATTAGATCCCACTTAACGAACGAATCTACATATTCTTCTATAAATCTTTCCAGAGGCTCGTTCAATTCAGGCAAAACCTACCACCTTTTACATTTTTTGATTAATAACTTATCTAAAGTAAATTTCGTCAATGAAATTTTTTATCCTTCTAAATTATTAAATCAATTTAGCTAAAAATTTATTTTAACAAATGTAACTTATTTATGCTCCTTGTTTTGAAGGATTCCCCGCATATTAATTGAATTCTAAAAACAAAGGAGGAAAGATGATGCACTCTCTAAATGATCACCCTGTCTCTCCCCTGTTGAATGAACAAAGCAAAATTGAGGAACTATTTGAAGAATATTTAGATAAAGCAATTGCAGAAACTCTGCTTTTGGCCAAAAAAATACAAACATGTAAAGCTTGCCGTTTGCATGCCCTTTGTAACGAACCTTTGCCCGGTGCGGGTTATCCTTTAGCAGATATTCTAGTTTTAAAAGAGGCCGTGACCAAGCAGGAGGATGCCGAGAGGGTAGCTTTTTTCGGAGAAATTGGAGAGGCCCTGCGAAGTGGGTTTAAAAAGCTGGGGCTTGACATCACGGATGTTTATGGAACCAACGCCGTAAAGTGTTCTGTACCGCTTAAAGATATAAACGAAACAAACATAAAAGCCTGTAAAGAACATCTCGAAACTGAAATAGAAATTTTGCAACCCAGAATCATACTGGCAATGGGAGAGTTTTCGATAAAGGCTTTGAACGCGATAACACCTTTTGAAGAAGAAAATTACTTTAATCCCGGAAAAATAATCAATTGGGGACAGGGGATAAAGGTCATAATGACCCACAGCTCTCAGGATGCGCTGAGAAATCAAACCTTTAAAAAGGAGTTTTGGTCGGCCTTAAAATTGCTTAAAAATTACAATAAAAACATCAATAATTAGACAAGAGGCCAAAGTTATATTATAAATATCTTAACATTTTTTAGGAGGCAATCTTTATGGATATCCAGCAAAAATATTCCGGGGCTTCACGAATCGACCCCCAGCCATGGTTTAAACCAACCACGTGGGAGCCTTGGGAAGAAGACAGAGCAAGCTGGATGGTTGATAATAAATATAGGCGCAAAATAATTTCTGCGTTGGCTGCAGGACCAAAAAAAATAGACGAACTTGAAAAAGTCTGTGAGATTTTGAAGCCATTTTTCTCCACAGAGGGCGAGGTTAAAATAGAGATATCTCGTGACGCGCTTGCAAACCACCTGTATATCCTCGCAGAAGGCGGCCTTGTCTTGAAAAATAACGATTATTATGAACTCAACTTGCCGTTTCTCCCAAAGAAAGATCTGGATTCACTGGATGATTTTGTGGAAAAATTGGCGGTTGCTCTAGTAAATAAGTTAAGCGAGGAACGCTCAAACATTTTAGAAGCTCTCAACTCCTCTTCGTTAAATCGTATTCTTGATCCCCTTTTGGAAAAAGTCGTGGAGTTAGCGCTTAAAAAAATGGGGCAAGAAGGCGAGTACGAACTGGGGCAATATAGACGATGGGTTGAAGAGATCGACATGGATACCTTTAGAGACTGGGCTTCCGGCATAAAAATTTAACGGGTACCCGTTGCCGCTTTTTCTTCCGTTTTCTCTATCAATGTCCGCTTTAGAACAAATTCTCTATCGAGCCCCATAACTTCGACAGAGTCAATAGCAATTAATCTTATGGGGTCCTTCTGTATATATAGCACATGAAATGTGTAAGGAATCCCCTCTTCCGCCTCGAATGCGCGCAATCCCGCCGCGCCGGTGGTCCCAGCGTTTATTAAAACTGAGCCGCCCTTCCGCTTGATGCCCGATTTGTGAGTGTGTCCAAAAAGGATCACGGGCACCTCGCCAATAATTTGCTCGCTCATTCTCTCATCGTGCAAGGCAACAATAAAGGGCTCTCTCTTCAGAGATTTTACTCCATCGGCAACACCGAAAGACGTCTTTTCCATCTCCTCATCGGAGAGCGGCTCAATCTTTATTGAACAAGAGGCAGGATCGGCAAAACCCACAATGTTTATGCCTTCGACCGCTTCGCCGTTCCCATCCAAAACCTTTACATTTGACATTTCTTGTAATCTTTCAATGCTAGCAGGGGAATCGTGATTACCCGCCGTGTAAAGATAGGGGACATCCAATCCCTCTATACGTGAAGCCATTTCGGTCTCAATCGGGCTCCCAAAATCAGTTACATCGCCCGTATCAACTACAAAATTTATTTTGAAATCTTTTATTACCTTTCCAATAAGATCAAACGTTATCGGATTATTGTGAATATCCGAGATGTGCAACAATTTAATTGCTTCTTTTTCGAGCATAAGGGGTTCCCAATCCTCTATCTTCGAATAAAAATTATACAAATTAGACGCTGTATTTTGCATCTCTTTGCGAAACAGCTCCACGCTACCAAACCCCTTCTCCAATGAGCTAATTAGCACAGGCGCGGCTTTAAGTGTCCCCGTAAACCTCGGTTGCCTAAAAGCGTCCGGCTCGAAATCAAGAAATAGAAACCCAATCGTAAGAACCATTAAGAAAAGACCTATGGCAAGTCCTTTTATTATCGACATAGGATTTCTCGGATAAACCAAAAAGGCTCCCAAGGCACCTCCGATTGCGGAAAGAAGAAGAAGCCGTCTAATAAAATCTTTTAAAGCTTGCACCGTCTGTTTTTCCACGTTTTCCAAAAATTCCTTCTGGTCAATGGGTGTGTAAGCGATAATTTCTAGACTATCGAGGTTAATTTGAAGAAGTGTTGCTTGAATCGTTAGAGGCAAAAGATGCGTGTTGGCAGCTATGGCGCCGAGAGGAGGCAGAGAAACCTCGGTTAGCCCTCTGCTTGAGGGCTCAACGCTTAACTCAATCTGAAGACCACTAATTTCATACTGTGCGCTGCCAAATCCCCACACCATAAAAAAGCTACCCAAACAGGCCACAATTACCATAAGAAAAATCATTAAGCACCCACGCGGCAAAGCGCGGGGTTTTCTCTTGCAAATTAAATCTGTTTCCACAAGTATTTTCTCCCGAAAAATTAGTACGGAACTGGGGTTTCTTTATTTAGAAGCGGAAGTTTTATGCTTTCTAAAACCGCATCGAGACCATCTTGCCAAAATAAGACGGATTTTAAATCAAGCCGCATTAATGGAAATTTTTCGTCATCGCGAACTATGTAAAAACCATTTCTCATATAAAAACCAAAGGGCGCCGAGGGCCTATTCTCCAAAGTTTTGTTTCCAAAAGTCTCAATGGCCCTGTAACCGCTCTTGCTCAGTCTCTTTACAATCTCACGCAAAATGGCTTTTCCATGCCCCTTGTCTCTGTGGGGCGGAAGTACGTAAAGACAGGAAAGAAATATTGCGTCTTCGCTGAGTGGAGCGGCAGCATAGTTCTTAATTTTCGGGAAATAACAAGGAGGGGCATATTGAGCATAGGCCACAGCTTCATCACCTACATAAATCAACTTCCCACACTCTCCCCAGCTTCGCATGGTTGAAATAAACCACTTGTCTCTCAATCCTTGCCCACCCGAAGGAGTTCGAGCGGTATCAAGAAAAGATTCCCAGTAAGAACAAGACCTGCATGGCTGCGGGATATTCTTCAGTGTGGCAATATTTATCGCAGTTATCCTTCCTGCCATGAAACCTCCTTAACCTCAACGGTCTCCCTGGGTTTTAGGCATTAACGTCGAGACTATGATTTGGAGATATCTATACCCGAGACATGGATTATTGTGTTGTCGACATTTACCTTGGTTAAAGTTTGGATGTTTTCTTTAATGAGCTTCTTAACCGAGTTTGAAATCTTGGGTATAGAAACGCGAGGCTGAACGACCAGATATAAATCTACATCCACCAATTCCTTTTCTTTCGGAGTTACAATAACGCTTTTTGTGGGCTTCCCGCGAGCCAGCCGACCTACAACCTTATCTATCTTGCCATCTCTAAATCCCGCTATGCCTGGGATATCCGATATATTCTCTATGGCGGTGGCGGCAATCACACTCTCCGCAATCTCGACCCTAACTCCTTTTTCTTCAATAAATGTGGCTTTCTTTTTTGTCACCACAATAATACCTCCGCGCTCTATTTTTCTCCCTTTAAGACTGACCATCTATTTTTGACGGAAGATAGCCCCGCCGCCAAAGCAAACTCATGCAGCTTACCCTCATTCTTAGCTCGCACTATATGTTCTTCCTCAATTTTTTGCCCCTTGACAACCATAATATCGCCTTTATCATCCTTTATCGTCATTCCAGAGTTTTTGCCAAGAGCAAATCTCGCTTCTTGCGATAAAAGCATCGTGTTTGCGCTGCTGGCAACCTTGGCGCCACTCGACAACACCGCCTGCAATAATTCTTTGGCTCCGCCTGTTTGGCTTGCTTCCTCTTCCGACCCGCGCTCCAACAATATAAAGTCTTTGCCGCCGCTTTTAATACATGAGCCCGAAAGAACCAAAAATCCTTCAGAAATATCGGCTAAAACTCCTCGGCTTATCTCTATTTCGAAAATCCTCCCATCGCTGTGGGATATAATTAGTTCTCCCAATATCCCGAGTTCTTTGCCCTTTTCACAAAAAACTTTGGAGTTCCTTAGTTGAGCGCCGCAAACAGCGTTCTCTTGCACCAAATTCTTGGCCCTCACAAGACTCTCTCGGCTCTTAACACACACCCCGTCTTTTCCAATTGTTACAATGTCGTCAAAAAGAACCGCTTTGGCGGAACTTAACATGCTGGATTTTAAAACCAGCGCTGAAAGCCTTTTTTCCGCAAAATCGAAAATTAAATCTTTAACCTCTCCGGCATTTTCTCCTTTGCCGATAATTAACACCGGCAAACCAAGAACCTCATTTGACCTAAATGTTTTCACAAATTTAACCACCAAATAAGAATTTATTTGTCTTGCATAGGTTGATTACTCCACCCTCTTCTTGCCCTCTGTTTTGGCCCCTCTTTGTCTCTTGTTTGAACTTTTTTCGCCGCTTCTTCCACAAGCTATCTTGTTTTTTCCGCTTTTTCTTTTACCGCCTCTGTAACTTCTCCGACTTTTTCCTTAAGTTTTTTAGTTGCATCTTCCACTTTGGACTTAAGATCTTCGCCCCCACTTAAAACGCTTTTCTTGCCACTCTCAATTAACTCCTCGCCCTTAATCTTGAGTCTTTCCCTGGTCTCTTTGCCAGACCGAGGCGCCAAAAGTAACCCGCCAATAGCTCCCGTTACACCTCCTAGAATGAAACTGAATAGACTCCTAAAGAAACCACCTTTTTTCTCCGCCATGTTGGCGACACCTCCAAATTGTTGAATTAACTTAATTGTAATCTACTTCGCCGTACCTTTCAAGAAATCACAGCTCAGCCCATTTTTTATATTTTCTTTGCATAAAACGTATGGGCCACCCCCTTCCGAACAGCTTTGCGGCCATCCCGACCGCGCAGTTGGGCATCCTAAAAAATAACCATTGGAGACCAGAAAAAAACTCATGGTAACAACGATGTTTATTTACAAAATCCGCATACTCCTTAAGCCCCGTAACTAAATCTATCTCTTTCTCAACTATGCTCTGAATTATCCGCCCACATTTTTGCCCATAATAAATTGCCTGCCTTACTCCTTCGCCCGTCAATGGCCAAGCATGACCTGCCGAATCCCCAACCAAAAATATCTTCTCAATTACTGGTTTTCGTATCTTGACAGGGATAAACCCTCCATGCACGCCGTTTATTTCTTTCCCGTAAACTGATAAGAACTTTGTCAAATTATCTTTCAAGGCTTTCCCGTTTTCATAGCCCCCCAAGCCGAAACGAGTCTTTTTTCCGACTGGAAACTTCCAAGCATATCCCAGCTTAACTATTTCGGGGTCCCAAAAAAAACTTAGGAAGTCATCTGCATCACAGTCGACCTCGGTCTCCACACCAAAGTACAACGATTTTTTGTTAACAAAATCGTCTTTTAAAGCGGTGCCGAGCGCGGCCCTCCATCCAGTGCAATCCACAATGCACTTGGCAGAAAAATCTCCCTTATCTGTTAAAACCGTGTCCCCTTCGAGTCCTTTTATGTTTGCTTTTAGAAACTCCCCTTCAAAATGCTTCGCAAGCCCTTGGCAAAATCCATGATAATCAAAGACACAAAAGGGTTCCATTGCCTTATATTCTGTACAGCAAGAGGCCGTATGAAACTTAACTTTTTTAAGGATCGAGAGAACCGAATCCTCACAACCTAGTTTTTTGACAACACCGTACAATGTTGCACACGCTGAGGTTGGAATGGTGCCTATATCTTTTCTGTCTATCAATAAGATTTTGCCTTTTATTTGTCCAGCAACCGCAAGACCGGCAAAACTCGCACCCGCTATTATCGTATCGTAGCACATTGCGTCTCCCTTCCATCCTCCGATAATTTTGGAGTTCGACAAACTTGCGCTTTAACCTGCATCTGGTTTGACATTTTACATGCTATATTATAAAATAAATTTTAATTTAAAGACAAAAATGTGACGGGAAGAGCAAGCACAATCAGTTTTGTTGTTGCCAAAAAAGTGCTTCGAGCTACTTCCCAAGATTAGAATCACGAGGTTTTAGCAGCGTGAGTTGTGTACTTTGAGAATATGCCTCTCGTCCCTTTATGCCCGAGAGGTTTTTGTTAATCGGAGAAAAAATGGCTCCTGAAATTCGATTAGATAAGTGGGCGGATTTATACGCAAAGAGGACCGCGGTTCTTAAGTCATCGGCAATCAGGGATCTGTTTATTGTTGCTTCAAGACCCGACATAATCTCATTTGCTGGGGGAATGCCTGACACAAGAAGTCTGCCCATGGAGATAATTGCCGAGGCGACAAGAACCGTTCTCTTAAGAGAGGGAGCGGCGGCGCTTCAATACGGCTCATCCGAGGGACATCTAGGATTACGCGAGTGCATCGTCAAACTTATGGCCGAAGATAATATTCATGCAGACGTGGACGACATCATCGTTACCGATGGCGGGCAACAAGCGCTCGACTTCATTGGAAAAGTTTTAATCGATCCCGAAGATTACGTTATCGTCGAGGGTCCGAGTTATGTCGGGGCCGTTCAAGCATTCTCAAGCTACCAAGCAAAAATGTTAACTGTTCCCCTTGACGAAAAGGGCTTGCAAATTGAACCCTTGATAGCAACTCTTGAGAGTCTAAAAAAGCGAAAACAAAAGGCAAAGTTTCTCTACCTCGTCCCATCCTTTCATAATCCAGCGGGGGTAACCCTTTCTTTAAAACGGCGGGAAGCCGTGCTAGATATCGCGAGGAAGCACAACCTCTTGGTCGTCGAGGATAATCCTTATGGCCAGCTCAGGTTCGCGGGAAACAAGTTGCCTACATTGCGCTCTATGGACGATTCAATCATATACATGAGTACTTTTTCAAAAATATTCTCTCCCGGCATGCGGCTTGGTTGGATAAACGCTCCTAAGCCCATCATCGAAAAATTAAACTTCGCCAAACAAGCTGCCAACCTCTGTTCAAGCTCGTTTACGCAGAGGATTGTGGAGGAATACTTCAATAACTATCCCTGGCGAAAATACCTGGAGAAACAAACGAAGCTATACAAAGAGAGACGCGATGCGATGCTTCAGTCCCTTGAGAAATTCTTTCCTCAGGGAGCAACCTGGACGAAACCAGAAGGCGGTCTCTTTTTGTGGGCAACCTTGCCGGAGTTCATTAATACATCGGAGATGCTAGCTGAATCAATCAATGAAGCAAAGGTTGCATACATCTCGGGGGAGGCTTTTTTTGCGGACGGAAGCGGGAAAAATTGCATGCGGCTGAATTTTTCCTACCCAAGCGCCGAACAAATTTGCGAGGGAATAAAACGACTTGGAAAGCTGATTAAGTCTCAAATAAAACTCTATGAGACCTTTACAAGCAAGTTGCATTTAAACAACGATTAGATAATATTCTATAGATGTTGAGTTGAAAATTGGAATTTTTTAAAATGAAAATACTTTTTTATCAGCTCTTCTAGGAGGAGGAGAATAATGAAAGAAAAGGTTGCCGTGTTAATGGGCGGACGTTCTTTGGAGAGAGAGGTATCGCTAAAGAGCGGTCACAGGGTGTCTGAAGCCCTTAAAGAAAAGAAGCACCCAATTATCCAGCTGGATGTCGACGAAAATCTCGTAGACAACCTGACTGAAGAAAAACCAGACGTAGTTTACATTGCTCTCCATGGCAAGTACGGCGAAGACGGAACCGTCCAAGAGCTTTTGGAGATCATAAACATTCCCTATACTGGGCCAGGGGTATATGCAAGCATAGTTGGATTCGACAAAGCGCTTTCTAAGGAGATATTTCAGCTTGAGAACATCCCCACTGCCCCATTTTTTGCACTAAGCGCGGGCGCTTTTAAAGAGATGGGAGCCTCCGGAGCGCTCGGCAAAGTAATTAAAAAACTCGGCTTGCCTTTGATTGTAAAGCCCGCGAGACAGGGTTCGGCTCTCGGAATTAAATACGTCGAAAAACACGAGCAAATGGCCGAAGCCTTGATAGGCGCCCTAAGTTACGACCACAAGGTGATTATCGAGAAATACATAAAAGGCAAAGAGGTTGCCGTAAGCATTTTAGAAGAAAAAGGGGAGCCCAAAGCGCTTCCCGTAGTTGAAATAGTTCCCAAAAAAGAGTTCTTTGATTTCGAGTCAATGTACACCACAGGAAAGACGGAGTATTATGTGCCCGCACGTCTTTCTGAAGAGCAATCCGAGAAGGTTCAAAATCTTGCCATAAGAGTTCATGAAACCCTGTGTTGCCGCGACGTCTCAAGAGTAGACATGATAATAGATGAGAATAATCAACCTTATGTGCTGGAATTAAACACGGGCCCCGGGATGACGGAGACAAGTCTTCTCCCCATGGCCGCAGAGACAGCTGGAATAGAACTTGCAGATTTGGTGGAAAAATTGGTGCAGATGGCATTAGCAAGAAAAGTGAGTTGACCCCCTACCTACCCCACACTATAATCTATATGCGCCTCCGTAGCTCAGAGGATAGAGCACCGGTTTCCTAAACCGGGTGTCACAGGTTCAATTCCTGTCGGGGGCGCCAGTTAAAAAACAAGGCGCCACCACAATCCTGAAGAACTTTTTTTAAAAACATTGCTAGCAAGAGATCCTTCCGCTGCTTAACTCCGCAATAAAATACTTCGTCGCTTCAATCGCATTATCAACAGCATCTTTTATCCCATCGCCACTCATGCTTTCCCGGATCTTTTTTATCTCCTCATCGTTAATGAATTGATCTTCTTCGGCTTGTCCGTAAACAAGTTTTTCCCCAGAACAGAAATCCACAGTTATCGCCCAAGTATCCGCATGTCCCCAAACAGCTTGCATGCTCATTTTTGCCATAGTTTCACCGAATCCCCCTATGGCCTCCTGGTGATTTTTGCACAGCGGGAGCTCCGTTGTTTTGCCGGACAAATCGTTCTTTAAAAACATTTGCCATGTCCCATCCTCTTTTGGAGCCATCTCCACGGTAAAAGATCTATCCGAATCCAGCTTGATGTTTGCTTCTATAGCTCTTTTATCCATTCTTGCATCACATCCTACTTCAGATTTTGTTTCATTGTATCAATTATCGTTTGACCGAATACGCTCGCCGCCTGGGGACCACGGGCGGTAATGATTTTGCCAGCCTGGACAACATCCTCGTTGACATAAATGGCTCCCTTTGCTCTCAGTTGAGCCGCCTTCGAAGAAAACACGGTTGCCTCTTTGCCGTCCAAAACACCGGCATTAGCCAAGGTCACCGGGGCAATGCATATCGCCCCCAATACTTTACCCGAATTCACGGCCTCCTTCGCAATAGAGAGCGCCTTCTGGTTGGTATAATACTCATCTGCCCCCGAGCCACCCACAAATATAATTGCGTCATAATCACCGACCACGACATCATCCACCAATATGTCGGGTTTAACCGTCATGCCAAGCATGCCCTTGGCGATGCTTGAGCTTGAAGAGGCAACTATGACCTCTGCTCCGTTGGCTTCCAAGATTTTTCTCGGTTCATCGTATTCTTCATCACGAAAGTTGTTGCTTGCAATTATCATTAAGACCTTCATCTTCTCGGGGACCTCCTTTCCTTCCGTTAAAGTCTCTTTTTTGGCAGGCTCCTCTACGACCTCTTCGACTCCCTCAGTCTCGGTGGCTGGCTCCTTTTGTCCGGAGACACCCTCGTCGGCAGCCTTACAGCCCACAATTATGGTTGCAATCAAAAGAATTATGAGAAGAACCGAAAGTTTTTTCATCAATAATCACGCTTCTTAGGAAGCTTCCTCCTTGTTAACATGCCAAGATGAACCTCAAGATCGGTTGTTGAAATAACTCCGACCAAATTCCCCTGTTCGTTCACCACCGGCATGCGCCTTATCTTGTTTTTTCTTAAGGTTTCAACCGTTTCGAGCACGCTCGCATCAGCTTTTATGGTCATAACATCGGTTGTCATGATGTTTTTAACAGGATAATCTTCAGATGTCGGTCCAAAGGCATACATCTTCGACAGGAGATCCCCATCGGTTACAACGCCCGCCACTTTCCCTTCCTTGAGAATAGGAAAGTAACGAGTGTCGGTCTCGTCCATCTTCTTCGTAACCTCAGATACCGCAGTCGAATCATCCAGCGCGACAACGTCTTTGGTCATCACCCTTCCCACTTTTTCTAGACACAACTGAACGCGAGAAAGATATTCATCTGCCTCCTTGGCCATTTTTTTCTCCATTAAAAGTTTATCTATAACTGTTCCAAGAAAAGATCCCGGAACGGTGTATTTCACTTCGTAGCCAAGCTTGGTCCCCTCGCCCTCTTTGCTCAAACGCCAGTGCCCGTTGGTAGAGCACATAAAATCAACAGTGTGAAACTTTACAGAAGAAGGACGACTCTCTTCATCAATGTAAATTTCATAACAGACTTTTTCCAGTCCAATTAAAGGTATTTTTTCCTTACCCGCAATGTTAAAGAAGCCTTTCTCTTTGTCCTTTTCAACCTCTTCTACTCCCGGAATAAGCTTAAAATTGTCCTCGCTTATAAGGAAATCGTACACCTCTTCCGGCGACCGGTTTATTAAAACCTCTTTTGAAAATTTTGCCATCTCACACCTCCAGATTATGCTCCTTGCTAATTATTTCCCCAAAAATCACCTTAATCCTTCAATGAGTGCTTGAGGACATGCTCATCGAGACCGCCAAGCTGAGAATATTTCGAAATGATTGACAATGCCCGCTCTTTGAGCATTTTATGCTCCACCTTACACTTTTCCGGCACTTCCCCCCGTAGAGACGCACTCGTATTTTCGGTAATTTGGATTAATTCGGTTGCAATTAATCCATTTAACCATATCATATCCGCCAACATCTTTCGTATCTCCTTTTCCTCCTTCAAAATTCTCCTACACCCCCTTTATATGTAACAAAACAACGCTTTTATCATAAGAGAAGTTTCAGCCCGCTTCTTTTAGTTCTTTTGCAGCCGCCTCGGGCGACACAACATTTATATATATCCCGCTTCCCCATTCGAATCCTGCCGCGATGGTGAGCCGCGGCAAAATCTCGATGTGCCAGTGGTAATAAATGAGATCGGGCGTTTTAAGCGGAGCGACGTGCACCGAGAAATTGTAGGCCGGATCGTTTAAGAGCTTGGTCAGCCGCCTAAACACTTGCGAAAAAGTCTCGGCCAAATCGCTTGCCTGGCTCTTTGACAGATCCTCTATTGAGCCAGCGTGTTCTTTAGGCGCGATACAAACTTCGAAAGGAAATCTCGAGGCGTAGGGACAGAATGCAAACATCGTCTCATTTTCAAAAACTTTCCTCTTGGCGCTCCCCATTTCCATCTTCAAGATATCACAAAAAACACACCTTTCATTCCGGTCATAGTCTTCCTTGGCCTGCTCCATCTCCTCGCTTATCCTAGGAGGAATTATGGGAGTTGCGATAACCTGAGAATGAGGATGCGACAGGGATGCGCCAGCTGCCCCTTTGTAATTTCTAAACACCAAAACATAGACGACGCGAGGATCGAGTTTCCAGAATTTGTAGCGATGGGTGTAGGTGTTTATAATGGCAACAAGCTGGTCAAAATGCATCGTGGCAAAAGTATCTTCGTGTTCGGGGCTCTCGACAATAACCTCGTGGCCTCCGGCACCCCCTAAAAAATGATATAACCCTCTCTCGGAACCCTGGATTAATTCGGCCTTTGGGGACAGCGCCGGGAACTTGTTTGGCAAAACACGCGTCTTCCAGATGGGATGTTCTTCCCCTACCTTTTCTCCGGGCCAAACAGCAAAAGGCCCTGGCGGTTCGGTCATCTCACCTTTCCCGCAAAAGGGGCACTTTGACTTAATTGTTCTTTCTTCTCTTTGAGTTTTGGCAAAATCGGAGGAACGCTTGGCACGCTCGGTGGCAAGAATTATCCACGAGTTGCTGATGGGATCCCTTCTTATCTCAGACATTATCTCTCCTTGGTTTATCAATTTTATGGTAAGCTATGAAGGATGACCTCGCAAGCAAAGAATTTATTTTTTAATGGAGGATAAATTTATGAGTTTAAACATAAAAGAACTTTTGAAAAAAAGAGGTCTCAAAAACAACGCCGAATGGCTTAAGAAGAATCTCAAAAAGATTCAGGTGATATACACTGACGTAGACGCCACTCTCGTTGGAGCATACGGCTCCCTCTTTTTAACTGCAAATGGCGAATACACCTTAGAGCCAGCAAGAGCCATAGTCGAAGCACATAAAAACGGCATAGATGTAGTTATGATATCCGGGCGAAGCGCGCGCCAGCTTTTTGGGGACGCGCGGCTATTGGGATTCAAGAACTATATCGCCGAGCTTGGCTGCGAAATCGTTTACGACCTTGGGAAAAAGGTTGTTGAAAATCCGGGTTGTTATCGCATAACCGAAGAAAATCTTTTTGAAACCATTGCCAAGTCAGGGGCAGCGGAATTGCTTTTTGAGAAATATCCAGATCGCCTCGAATACCACACTCCCTGGTCTGAAAATCGAAAATGCACCCATGTGTTTAGGGGCTTTATAGATGTTGAGAAAGCTAAAAAACTCCTTGAAGAAAATGGCTTTCAGGAATTTACCATAGTGGATAACGGCCTAATAAAACGTCGCGGAACTTTGAATAAGGATTTGCCCGAAATCCACGCCTATCATCTTCTTCCAAAAAAAACCGGAAAACCGGAGGGGCTTAAAAAGGATAGAGGGATTAGAAAAATACCGAAAGAATGCACTGTGGCAATTGGGGATGCTTTCTCAGATATAGCCCTTGCTCCAAACGTCGGGGCATTCTTCCTCGTTAGAAACGCACTGGACGGAAACGACGGGATAGACAAAGAGGTTTTAAAATATGAAAACGTGTTTATAACCGAAAATGAAATGGGTCTCGGCTTTGCCGAGATGGTCAAGTTTTTGGTTAGTGAGATTGGTTAGGACTACCCCTCCCTCTCTCGCGAAATATTCATAACATCTTTTCAATTATTCCACTCAATTAATATCTTCATTTTCGGCATAATGCTAAAAACGTGCAAGCATATGGGCACCCCGTTTACTTAAATACCATATCATTTTTAGGTGGAAAAATAGGCTACTAACAAGCAGTCGAAAGTCAAAGCTGTCTCTTGCTTTTAGTTTTTAAAACTCGGTGGGTCGGGTGGACAGCGACATATGAGCACGCCGTATAGCGAAGAAAGTTTGAACATCCGCGGCAAATTGCGTGCTCAAAGAGCAAATAGCAATTTCGCAATGAGAAAACTGCCTGAGTAGGCACGCGCAATCCGAAGCTGTTGCCCGACCCATAAAAAAAATTTTCACCAAGCAAGAAAATGAAGGAATTTAAATTTAAATGAATAAGCTAAAACACGAAGGCGAATTTGCAAAACGAGGGGTAAATATGAGCATTTTTGCCAAAAGTTAATTTGTTCAGGTTGCGGAAGAGAGATTGAAGAAGGTGCTCGGGTTGTTTTGGAAGGCATAGCACCAACAAACAAGGAATGGCGCTTAATCTTCTTTAATGGAATCAAAGGATTGGAGCAACACTTTAAAGTTCTGTGTGAAAACTGCCAAAAATAAAAACGACCGAAGGCTACTCCAAATAATCTTCAGCGATTCTTTTCCCCAATTCTACCAACAATTCTTCCGCCTTCTCCATCGCTTCTTCGACAGAGCCAGCGATATCCATCAGAGAATAAATCTTTTCGATTCCGTGTTTTTTAAGGATTTCGGCCCCCTCGCCTACTTGCCCTGCAACGGCAACCGTTGGGATCTTCATCCTCTTTGCGAGCTCAGAAACACCCACCGGTGTCTTGCCATTGGCGGTTTGGGCATCGATTTTGCCCTCGCCTGTTATGACAAGATCGATTCCCTTCATTCTTTTTCTTAAATCAACGGCCTTCATAACGAGTTCAATGCCTAGGCGAAATTTGGCCCCGAGAAAAACCATTAGCCCCGCGCCGAGCCCGCCGGCGGCGCCGGCGCCCGAGACATCTTTTATGTCAACACTCAAATCCCTTTTTACTATCTCAGTGTAATGACGGAGCCCTTCGTCAAGCTCTCTAACCATAGCCGGGGTCGCCCCCTTCTGAGGACCATAAATGCAAGCGGCGCCATTTGGGCCACAAAGAGGGTTATCCACATCCGAGGCCGCCAGAAATTTTGTCTCATTAATTCGCCCATCGAGCAAGGAAATGTCAATTTTTGCAATATCTTTAAGGAGTTGTCCGCAGCCGAGCCCAAGTTCATGCCCTTTTATATGGTAAAATTTTGCCCCTAGGGCCTGGGCCATACCCATTCCCCCATCGGTTGTGGCGCTTCCCCCTATGCCCACAATTATCTCCCGGCATCCTTTGTCCAGCGCCGCCTTTATAAGCTCACCGGTTCCATAGGTTGTGGTAAGCATGGGGTTTTTTTCTTCTTCCGACAAAAAATGCAGGCCGGAGATGGCAGCCATCTCGATAACGGCAATTTTCTCTCCGCGTCGGTTCTTGCCGAGTATGCCGAAGTATGAATTGGCGGGTGCGCCCAATGGTCCCGTCGCCTTCAAAAAAATCTTCTTGCCCCTCATCGCCGAAATCAAGGCATCTACGGTCCCTTCCCCCCCGTCCGCCATGGGACAAACAAAAACCTCGACTTCGGGGACAACTCTTTCAATACCCCTCTTAATTGCCGAGGCCACTTTATTTGCACTTAAGCTTCCTTTAAATTTATCTGGCGCAATCAATATTTTCATGTCTTTTAAATTTCTTAAGCCCGAGCCGTGCTTTGACCAACAATATCATCTTGTTGCTCGTTTTCCTCAAGACTTCTAAGCATATCGGAGACTGTAATCATCTTATATCCTTCTGACTTAAGAAAATCTATCACTTGGGGCAAGGCTTTAACGGTGCCGGTTCGCTTGCTCGTCTTACAGCCAAACAACGAACCGTTATCGTGAAAAAGGATTATTGCCCCATTATGAACAAACAGCTTTACCCTACGAAGGATAGTTTTTGGCTTAACCCTTCTCCAGTCCAAAGTGCTCAGCGTCCAAAGTATTACTTTGTAGCCCTCGTTTAAGAGCAACTTTCTCGCCGCGCCTCCCAAAAAACCGCGTGGCGGACGGAAAAGCCTGGTTCGCGCCCCCGTTGCTCTTCTGATTGCCTCGTCCGTTTTAGCAAGTTCGCTTAGGATAGTCCTCTTTCCTGAAGCCATTCCCCTGTGATTGTAAGTATGGTTACCAATATCATGACCTTCTTCAACTATGCGTTTCGCGATTTCAGGATATTTGTCCACATATATGCCCGTAACAAAAAATGTTCCCTTGACACCCTTCTTTTTTAGAATATCTAATACCTGGGGCGTGTGTTTAAGACTAGGCCCGTCATCAAAAGTAAGGCAGACAAGGGGCTTATGCTGTCCCTTGCGAACTATTCCATCCTGAGAACCAAAACCGTGGTATTCGTAATAGCTTGTAAGAAAAGATGTGGCCAAAAGAAAGGCGGCGAGAATAATTAAAAAAGTTTCTAAATCTCTGCCAAGCTCAATGAAAATTTCTCCTATGGTGGTTCCCTTAAAAAAAAGGAAGCCCATAAGAACAAGAGCCAACCCGTACAAAATTTTTGGGAAAAAATACTTCAGAGAGTTTTTCAAAAAATTACTCCTCCTCTTTTAACTAATCTTTAAAATCATACACTTTCACGTCTCCCCCTAATAACGCTTAGGCAGACTTTTTCTTGGGCGCCTTAAATAAGATGTTTCTCTTGTTATTAAAAAGACTGTTTTCTCACTTTACTTTGACCCCTCTTTTGCTATCCTTAATTAAAGAAATTTCCTACTGATACTTTACAGGAAGGCGGCAAAATGGGCAACCATGAAATTTGGCATACTCTGGACGTTTCCTCTGTTGAGGAAAGATTGAAATCATCAATAGAGACAGGCCTAGATGAGAACGAGGCGGCAAAGCGACTTTTATCATATGGGCCAAACGAATTAGCGGAAAAGGAAAAGTCAACCGCCTTGGGCTTATTTCTTTCGCAATTTAGCGATTTCATGATCTGGGTTTTAATTGTGGCTGCGCTGATAGCCGGTTTTGTTTTAAAAGAAACCATAGACGCGCTAGCAATCTTCGTAATTCTCACCTTGAATGCGGTTCTCGGTTTTGTTCAGGAATTTAGGGCCGAAAAAGCTCTGGACGCTCTAAAACGCATGACAGCGCCCGAGGCCAGAGCGCTAAGAGAAGGTGGAGAAAAACTCATCCCCGCGAAAAACCTCGTTCAGGGAGACGTGGTTCTTCTTTATGCAGGAGACCACGTACCAGCGGATGCACGCATAATTGAATCAAGCGCCTTTTTCGCAGACGAGGCCTCTTTAACTGGCGAGTCACAACCAGAGATGAAGTCATCGGGAGCTTTAGATAGATCCGATGCGCTTTTGGGCGACAGAAAAAATATGATTTACATGGGAACTACCATTGTCTCGGGAAGAGCTAAGGCGTTTGTTGTTGCCACGGGCGCCTCCACAGAGATGGGAAAAATCGCAGAATCGATTAAGGTCCCCGAAGAGAAGACTCCTTTGCAAATTGAGTTGAAAAAGGTGGGTAAAACGATAGCCCTCATCTGCCTTGCAATCTGCGGAATAGTCTTTTTAGCTGGAGTCATTAACGGCAAGGATTTTTCACTTATGTTTTTAACCGCTGTGAGTTTGGCAGTCGCGGCTATTCCCGAGGGTCTTCCTGCCATAGTAACCGTATCGCTCGCGCTCGGCGTCCAAAATATGGCCAAAAAAAATGCTTTGGTGAGACGTCTCCATGCCGTTGAAACATTGGGCTCAACAACCGTGATTTGTACTGACAAAACGGGAACACTCACCTTAAACAGGATGACGGTTCAGCCAATCTACTCCGCGGGAGAGCTGGTTCGGCTCAAGGGGAATGGGCAAATCGAAGACGAATCGGGCAAAGAAATTACTTTACGAGAGGACATAAAAACACTTTTTAAAATAGCTGTCCTTTGTAATGATGCCAGAATATCTGATGACCAAACCCTTGGAGACCCGACCGAAATCGCCCTGTTGCAAGCATCTGAAAAAACAGGATTTGCTAAAAACGAACTGGACAAACAGTTCCCTCGTATAAATGAAATCCCTTTTGACTCAGAGAGAAAAGAAATGACAACGATTCACAAGACCAACGAAAAGTGGTTGGGGACAGCAAAAAACGGTTTGATTGCTTTGACAAAAGGGGCCCCCGAGATTGTCTTGTCTCAATGCGCCTCATTGCTTGAGAAAGGAAAGGCAAGGAAAGTCAAAAAAAAGGATCTTGAAAAAATACTTAAAGTCAACGAGGATTTGGCCTCCACGGGCTTCCGGATCCTTGCCCTCGCCTTCAAGCTGCTGCCCGAAGATCTTAAAACGGCGGAAGCCGCTTCCATAGAGCGCGACCTTGTTTTCGTAGGTCTTGCGGGAATGATTGACCCACCAAGAAAAGAAGTTTACGAAGCCATAGAGACAAGCAAGAGCGCCCACGTTAAGGTTGTAATGATAACAGGAGATCATAAGCTTACGGCAGAAAACATCGCCAAAGAAATCGGATTGCTTGGAGAAGAAGAAACATTAACCGGAGACGAACTCGCCTCTCTTTCAGAAGACGAGCTTGCGGAGAGAGTGGAAAGTGTCGCCGTCTATTCAAGAGTCGCCCCTCTGCATAAAGTTAAAATTGTCGAGGCGCTTAAAAAGAAGGGCCACACCGTTGCCATGACAGGCGACGGAGTAAACGACGCGCCTGCGGTAAAACGTGCCGATATCGGCGTAAGCATGGGATTGGTTGGCACCGACGTAACAAAGGAGGCTTCCGATATGGTTCTCGCCGATGACAATTTTGCCACCATCATAAAAGCCATCCGCGAAGGACGCTTGATATTCGATAACATAAAGAAGTTTATTTATTTTCTGCTCTCCTGTAATGTGAGCGAGGTTTTAACCATGTTTTTGGGAATAATGGTCTGGGGCAAGCTTGTGCTTTTGCCCACTCAAATACTTTGGATGAACCTAATCACAGATGGGTTTCCCGCTTTAGCCTTGGGAGTTGACCCCGCCGCTTCAGGTCTAATGACCCGACCGCCAAGAAAACGGGACGAGGGCATCTTGACCGGTCGACCCTTAAGCAAAATATTTTTCCAAGGAGTAATTTTAACGGTCTGCACTCTGTCGACTTTCATTGTGGGGATGTTTTGGTTCAAGTTGCCGCTATCAAAAGTTCAAACGATGACGTTCACTTTTCTGGTTTTAATACAGCTTCTCCATTCGCTCAACTTTAGAACCGGCGAACTATCCGTCTTTTCAAAGAGCGCTTTTGTCAACAAGTCTCTGTTGGCGGCCATTGGGGGTTCGTCTCTTTTACAGCTTTTAGTAATTTATTTCGCGCCGTTTAACAAGATTTTCCACACTCTGCCTCTTGGCTGGCAGGAATGGGCCATTATTGCTATTATCGTGCTTGCGACCATGGTTTTGCTAGATATCACAAAGAGGTTGTCTGGGAGAAAACAATATGCTCGTTAAACATATCTTTATAACTTTGCTTCCGTGGATAGAGCTACGGGGAGCCATACCGTTGGCGGTAAAAAACGGGGAGCTCGTTGCGATTCCGTTTATCCTTATTACCAACATTTTAATTTTTTTCCCCGTTTATTTTGGGCTAGAATTTTTTTACAAGCGCCTAAAAGAAGATTCTTGGCTCAAAAAACGTCTTGAGAAGATAAAAAGAAAATCCCGTCCGTACGTTCAAAAGTACGGGATTTTGGGACTTGCGCTGTTCGTGGCCATCCCCCTGCCTGGCACCGGGGCCTATTCAGGCTCGGCGGCCGCATGGCTACTTGGTTTGGGGTGGAAGTCCTCGCTTTGTGCGATTTGCGGGGGAGTGGCGCTGGCGGGCCTTTTGGTCTTTCTGTTAAGCATGGGCATTCTCAACAACTTGCCCTCCCTTTAGGTCTGTGAATGTTTCTTCTCCAGAGCAAGTTCGACGATTTTTCCAACAAGCTCTGGAAAAGCGATGCCCGCGGCCTTCGCTTCCTTAGGGAAAAGACTGTTTTCGGTCAAGCCGGGAATGGTATTAATCTCTGAAACCAAAAAGCCGCGACCTGAAGCGAGAAACATGTCCACTCTGGCAAAGCCACTGCAACCGAGAGCTTTGTAAGCACGAAGACTCATCTCCTTGCCCGCCTTCGTCTCCGCGACAGAGAGCGGAGCGGGAGTTATCTCCTCTGCCATTCCAGAAGTATATTTCGCTTCGAAGTCGAAGAATTGATTTTTGGGAATAATTTCCACAAGAGGTAAGGCAACGGGGTCTTCGTTGCCCAGCACGCCGCATTGAATCTCTCTTCCTTCAATAAACTCTTCAATCAGAACACCTTCATCACAAGAAAAAGCATCCTCGATTGAATCCGCTAAATCTTTCTCTTTTGAGATAACGCTAATCCCCACGCTCGAGCCCTGAGCTACTGGCTTTACCACAAAAGGGAGCGGAAAGGCCTCTTTTGCTTTGGTGAGAATCTGATCTTTTTCATCTTTCCAGTCACTCTTTGAAATATGTAAAAAAGCCGGCGTGGAAATACCTTCGCTTAAGAAAACTCTCTTGCTAAACAGCTTGTTCAAACAAAGGGCGCTTGCCAAAACGCCTGAGCCGGTATAGGGAATATCTAGAATTTCAAGTATCCCCTGAACGGTCCCATCCTCACCATGTTTGCCATGAAGCGCTATGAAGACAATGTCCGGTCGTTCTCTCTTTAGGTTTTCTACAAAGTTTTCATCTAGATCTATCTTCGAGGCATCGTGCCCGCTCTTAAGTAAGGTCTTGTAGACCTCTTCTCCCGTTAAAAGAGAGATCTCCCGCTCTTTTGAGCAGCCACCGAATAAGACCACAACCTTCATTTTTTTCATCAATCTCCTCCGAGCCGAAAAAACTATGCCCCGCTTAAATCATATTTTTTAAGGTCGGCCCTGAGAGACTCTATCTTCTTCCACGCAACGGTCTCTTGAAGGCCCAGAAGGCTTTCTGCTCTCTCAATCAAGACCTCAATTCGCCCCTTGGTTTGTTGAAACAGGTCTTCGGCTATTTCTTTTGCCTCTTCTGCGCGATCTGAAATCTGTTTCCTCGTTATGGCGCCAGACTGGGGCGCAACAAGCAGCCCTGCTACCGCACCAAGGATTGCCCCCAACAATAGGCCCATTCCAAACTCCTCAAACCCAAATCCTTTATTCTCGTCCATCTCTCCTCCTTGCTTAAAAATTAGAGACTGTTAAATAATAGCCAAATAAGCATTTTTTCGCGTCATTGCCTGGTACAGGTCTAACGACGAGGCGAAGCCCTGTCCCCGATGCGAGCCACGCTCCCCTTGGTCACTCGCAATGACAAAATTTAACAGTCTCAATTATCGCCTACAGACCCGTGATGTTCTTCAACAACAACATACAAGAGCGCCACAATTGCAAACATTATGACGGCGGCTGCGGCGGCTGCTCCCGTATCGTTGAACACAAAGGCCGCCAGCGCCCCTAGTGTCGTTCCCACAAACCCCCCCATTAAATTGGGATACCTCTTCCGCAAATTTTCCAGAAAACTCACGGGGCGCAAAAATAAAATGGGGAACGCCAGCAAGGTGGCCAATAAAACTCTGGTCCAAGCGGTATAGCGCATTCCCTTGTAGTTCATAGCAATCTTGCGCTGAATTATTTTAACTGCCTCCGTTGCTCCTCCGCGATAAACAAGGGTTGCGCTCCTTCCAGCGTGAGAACTCGAATCCCCTCGTAGCAAATCTATCCCCGTAAAGAGTAAAAGAATTATTAAAATTCCGACAACGACGTAGGCAAGATGTTTCTTTTTCAAAGACCCTTCCCAAAGGATTAGAAATGTTGTTCCATAAGCAACAACCGCCGCAATGGCGCCTCCCATATTAGCACCGAGCGAGGGGTGACCAACCGCAACAATTAAAAACAGAAAAAAGAGCCCCGTTAATAGGCGCCAACCCTTTGAATTCAGATGCCTTATATCTAAAAGGGCCGTTGTGCCCACTATGCTTGAGCCCAACAGGATGCCCATGTACTCGTTTCCAATCCCATAAAATCTTGCCCCAATATTTGGGCAGTAGCCCAACAACGACCCCCTTGTCAGATTCCATCCGCTAAAAACATCGGCGACCAAAACAAAGGTTGTGAGCAGAGAAATTGCAACTATCGGCGCAAGCAACTCTTTTTTTAAAAAACGAGCTCCAAGAAGAATAAGAGCAGCAATCACCGAAGCAGAGACGATGGGAACCACAATCGAACCATATTGGACGGGAGCAAAAATCTCAAAAGCAACCGGGACGCTAAGCAGCCAGAGGAAAACAAGCTGTGTTCCTCGTAAAACTTTCTTAGGGATGGATTTGATTAAAGAAAGGAGGGCGGCAAGAATCAGCATGACCGCAACAAATGACACATAGCTGGTAAGTATCGGGACGCGAGTTTGCGCTTTCATCTCAAATTTCTCGCTAAGGGCTCCTATGTTTTCGAATCCCTCTTCCCTGTTAAGGACGCTAATTGGTCTGCCAGAAAAGGAGTTTAACGAATCCGCTCCCAAAAAATTTAAAACCGTTGGAGCTATATCGGTATTATCGATTATTCCGGGCCACCTTGTAGTTGCCGAGGTTAAAATCCCGCGCCCCACCCCTCCTCCGCCAATGATTAGCGGCGTAAGATAATTGCCACTCTCCCTGGCTTTTAAGGACGTAGTTGGAGCAAGGACCATCAGCATCGTTTCTTCGTCTTCGTCCTTCAGATTTGAAGACAATCGCCCTATAAAATTATCCGCCCGAGCAATGGCAGCGGTCTTGTTTTTTAACATGGCTTCTTCGGCATAGAACAGGGCTTCCTTTTCGGCCCTCGAGGTGTCACCGAGCTCGATAACCAAAAAATCTACTGATCTTAAAAACTCGATTGATCTTGAGAGGAGCTTGTCATAATCAGTAACCAATCCCGCGCGTGGATCCTTTTTAATAAAGGTGCTCCCGACATCTCCCCGTTGAACTATCCCATCCCAATCCATGGCTATCAAAGATACTTCTCTGTGATGCTCTTCCTTGGTGTCCGCATTGCCCAAAACCGCCACCTTGAAACCGGCTTCTTTGAGAGACTGACCCAGCGCCCCGGGAAAAGCGCTTCTTGGCACCAATTCAGCGTTGCGAAGAATCTCCGCAATTGCGAGATTGATCACATTCTGCGGCGACGCGAATTTTCCCGTTCTTTGAAAAAAAACATCTGCCGCCGTGATGTCGTCAAAATATATGTCCGACGCATTAAAAGCAAGTCCGCCGTTGGATCCTCCTTTGATCTTCGCGCCAGCACCAATACATAAATATGTATCGGAGGGACCAAGGGAACCGGCTGTTCTGCAATTCATAAGCCCCACAGCCCCCTCTTCCGCAATTCTTCTCAAGGATGGAGCGGCCGCTTCGGTTAGCTCCCCCGCGCTTAAGTTGTCGAGTACGACCATAACAACTCTTTTGTTTCCCTGGGCAAAAGATATCTTGGGGAACAAATGAACACGCAAGGTTAAAATTAAAAACGAGACAAGGAGAACAAAGCAAATTTTTTTTAGCGGGATGTTTAAAGACAGTGTATCTCACTCCTTTTAACCGAGCAGGATCGATAAGAAATTTGTAATTTCGCACTTTTGGAGGCACGATCATGCAAGCTACTGAACTTCCTCCTGCTCTATTTCGGGGCACGCTTTTTCGGTAATTAGTCTAAAGACCCTTTCAAGATCGTTTAACGATTTGAAATCTATCTCTATCTTCCCCTTCTTGTGAGTCATCTTAACTCTGACCCGTGTTGATAATGCATCGCCCAGCCGCTTGGCTATCGTCCGAAATGCTTTGGGCTGAAGATGCCGGGGTTTCTGAGATTTTGCACCTGAAAAACTCAACAAACGAACTGTGTTCTCAATCTCCCTTACAGATAATCCATCTTCAACAATCCGCTTGGCCAGATTGATCTGCTTTTCTTTATCTTCAAGCGACAATAACGCCCTGGCGTGGCTCGACGACAATCCATCCTCTTCGATGAGTTGTTTCACTTCCTTGGGTAGCTGAAGAAGTCTTAGTGTGTTAGTTATGGCTGTGCGGCTCTTCCCCACCACTACCGCCAGCTCGCCTTGAGTAAGATTAAATTTTTCAACGAGCTCCCGATAGGCCGAGGCCTCTTCGATTGCGTTTAAATTTTCTCTCTGTAGGTTTTCCACCAAACCAAGCTCCAGAGACTCGACATCGGTTGTCTCTTTGATGATTGCGGGTATTACTTCGAGACCAGCTTCCGTGGCAGCTCTCCAGCGCCGTTCTCCCGCCACCAACTCATAACCTAATCCTTTGGGTCGAACCATTATTGGTTGGACCACCCCGAACTCATTAACCGAAGATACAAGTTCACGGAAAGTTTCGGGGTTGAAATTTTTCCGTGGCTGGTGGGGGTTTGGTACAATTTCTTTTACGGGTATCTGTTCTAGTTGAAAATCCCCTGTCCCGGCTTGCTCCACGGAGGGGATTAAAGAACTTAGCCCTTTACCTAGGCCTCTTTTAACCACGCTTAATCACTTCCTTCGCAAAATTTTGGTAAGCCACAGCCCCTACGCATTTAGGATCGTATGTTGTAATTGGCTGACCAAAACTGGGGGCTTCGCTCAACCTTACGGTCCTTGGAATTATGGTTTTATAAACCTTATCTTTGAAATATTTGGCAACCTCGTCCACCACTTGCTGTGAAATTTTGGTGCGAGCATCATGCATCGTCATAAGGACACCGGCTATTTCCAGATGAGGATTCAAGTGTTTTCGAATTAACCGCACGCTTTCAAGCAGTTTGCTTAAACCCTCCAGTGCGTAATATTCACATTGGATGGGGATGATGAGCTGATCTGCAGCGGTTAGGGCATTCACCGTCAAAAGGCCCAGCGAGGGCGGACAATCAATGATTATGTAATTATAAACCTCTTCAAGCAATTCGAGAACTTGCTTTAGTCTGGTCTCCCGCGAAATCATGGAAACCAGTTCTATCTCCGCGCCGGCCAGGTGAATGGTGGCGGGGACCACAAACAGCCCTTTTGTTTGCGCTGACTCTATGAGTTCGGAGATGGGGACATCTCCAATAAGAGCATCATAAATACACTTTTCCCTATCTCCCTTGGCCATCCCCAACCCGCTGGTTGAATTTCCCTGTGGATCCAGGTCAATTAGAAGAGCTCTCTTCCCCGCTTGGGCAAGGCACGCCCCGAGGTTAACGGCTGTGGTGCTTTTGCCCACGCCTCCTTTTTGATTAACTATGGCTATTGTCTTCGATTTATTGGCCATCCGCTCTCCTTGAAATCCCTTATATAAAATCTATAAACTACTTCTGCTCTTAAAAGATTATTCCTCTTTATTATATATAACACGCCTTCCCCAAAGGTCTCTTTTTAGGAATGCCTGACCTCCGGGGATATGTGCCAGAAGAAACCGATTTTTTCTCTGTCAAAACCAGATACCGCTCGGCGTCAAGGAAGGGCACTTCGACTTTCCGCACCTCTTTAACCTGTCCGCCCACGATTTTTGCGGCCTCTTTCCCCGCATCTATTTCCTTTTCAAGGCCCTTGCTCTTCTGGGCCACAAACAAACCGCCCCTCACAAGAAGCGGCAACGCGTATTCCATCAAAACCGGAAGAGGAGCAACCGCTCGTGCCAAAACCACATCGAACGTTTCTCTGTTGCTCTTATTTATACCATAATCCTCAACACGACAACAGACCGCAGAAACGCCCTCTAGGCCAAGGCGATCGATTATGTTTAGAAGGAATTCGGTTTTTTTATTAGAGGAATCAAGCAATGTAAGCTCAATCGCCGGATAAACTATCTTTAGAGGAAGCCCCGGAAATCCCGCGCCGGAGCCGATATCTACAACTCTTGCACCTTTGCCAAAATCAAACGCTTCTGCGCAACTCAAGGAGTCCAGAAAGTGTTTGACAATAATCATTTCGCCATCTTTTATCGAGGTCAAATTGATCTTCTTGCTCCATCTTCCCATCTCTTCACGGTAAAGATCAAGTGCTGCTCTTTGGTCTCCTGTAATTTTAATTCCGAGCCTTGCCGCCCCCTCTCTTAAAAGAATTTCCAACCTCCCCTTCATGACTCCTTCTCCCTCCTGGCTCTCTGCCCCAGATGTATCATGAGGGCGGCCACGTCTGCCGGAGAAACGCCCGAAACCCTCGATGCCTGGCCAAGGGAGCGCGGCCTTATCTTCGAAAGCTGCTCCCTGGCTCGAAAAGAAAGCCCTGAAAGCTCATGATAGTCTATATTGTTGGGTATTATTTTTTGTTCGGCGCGCTTGTGCCTCTCAACCTGGTCAGTTTGGCGGCGGATGTAACCCTCGTATTTTATATCCATTTCCACATGTTTTTTAATCTCATCTTTTGTTCCATCGCCCAAACACCACTCGCCAAATTTTTCAGGAAACATCTTCTCCAGATATTCATACTTCACTTCGGGGCGCCGAAGAAGATCTGCCAACGAAATCGCATTTTTAATCGGGCTGCTTCCGATTTCAGCAAGAATGTCGTTGGTTTTTTTATCGGAAGAAATCATCGTATCGCTCAGCCACTCAAGCTGCCTTTTTATTGCTTGTCGTTTCTCTCCAACCATCTTCATTCTCTTGTCCGAAACCAGCCCCAGCTTGTGACCCATCGGAGATAGTCTTAAGTCCGCGTTGTCAGAGCGCAAAATCAATCTATATTCCGCCCTGGAAGTATACATCCTGTAGGGCTCG